>NZ_JBWKWD010000048.1:0-44541 GCF_059422045.1 Pseudomonas sp. GW821-FHT02A08 | reverse complement strand
GTGGTGGGTGATGACGGGATCGAACCGCCGACATTCTGCTTGTAAGGCAGACGCTCTCCCAGCTGAGCTAATCACCCGTTTGCATCTCCGAGGCCGCGAAATTTACGCAGGTAGAGAACCTAAGTCAATACCCTGCTTGAAGTTTTTCGAAAAAAGACAAAATTGTGTATAGGCAGCAAGACCGTTTTCGCGAGCAAACCCGCTCCCACAGGGGAATGCATTCCAAATGTGGGAGCGGCGGTGCGACGATTCGACTTGCTCGCGAAAGCAGCACATTCAACATCTATCCAGGAGCTTACTCGCTGTAAATCATCTTTTTGGTCATGCCGCCATCGACCACGAATTCCTGCCCGGTGACAAAACCGGCATTCTTCGACAGCAGCCAGGCCACCATCGCCGCGACATCCTCAACCGTCCCCACCCTGCCCGCCGGATGCTGGGCATGATCCGCCTCGGTCAATGGTTCGGCACGCCGCGCCGATGGGTCGCGCGCATCGATCCAGCCAGGGCTGACGGCATTGACCCTGATTTCCGGCCCCAGGCTAATGGCTAACGCATGGGTCAGGGCCAACAAGCCGCCCTTGCTCGCCGCATAGGCCTCGGTGTCGGGCTCCGATTGCGCGGCGCGGGTCGAGGCCAGATTGACGATGGCGCCGCTGTGAGCGCGCAGGTACGGCGCACAGTGCTTGGCCAGCAACATCGGCCCACTGAGGTTCACCGCCAACACCCGATTCCAGTGGGCCAGGTCGAGGCTTTCCAGGGTGATGTTATGCGGATCGGCAACCGCCGCATTGCACACCAGCGCATCCAGGCGCCCGAACTGGCCGAGCACCTCGGCCACGCCCAGCGCGACCTGCCCTTCATTCGAGACATCCATGGCGATGAACCAGGCGTTGTCGCCCAGCACTTTCGCCACTTTCGAACCGCGCTCCCGGTCCAGGTCCGTCAGCACGACTTGCCAGCCTTCGCTGATCAGCCAGGCCGAGATCCCCAGGCCAATGCCCCGCGCAGCACCGGTCACCAGCGCTACGCGGCCATTCGAGCCGGTGGTCGGCGCAGACAACTCGATCACAACGCAGCCAGACCGCGCGCCAGATCGGCTTGCAGGTCCGCCACGTCTTCCAGGCCGACCGCAACACGGATCAGACTGTCACGAATGCCCGCCGCTTCACGCTCCTGTGGCGCCAGGCGACCATGGGACGTCGTGCTCGGATGGGTGATGGTGGTCTTGCTGTCGCCCAGGTTGGCGGTGATCGAAATCAGGCGCGTGGCGTCGATAAAGCGCCAGGCCCCCTCTTTGCCACCCTTGACCTCAAAACTGACGACCGCACCGAAACCCTTCTGCTGGCGCAGCGCCAGCTCGTGCTGCGGATGGCTCTTGAGACCGGCGTAATGGACTTTCTCGATGCCTTCCTGCTGCTCCAGCCACTCGGCCAGTTGCTGGGCGTTGGCGCAATGGGCCTTCATCCGCAGGTTGAGGGTTTCCAGGCCCTTGAGGAAGATCCAGGCATTGAACGGGCTGAGGGTCGGCCCGGCGGTACGCAGGAAGCCGACCACCTCTTTCATCTGCTCGCTGCGACCGGCGACCACGCCACCCATGCAACGGCCCTGGCCGTCGATGAACTTGGTGGCCGAGTGCACGACGATGTCCGCGCCCATCTTCAGCGGCTGCTGCAAGGCCGGGGTGCAGAAGCAGTTGTCGACCACCAGCATCGCGCCTTTGGCGTGAGCGATTTTCGCCAGTTCGGCAATGTCGACCAACTCGGCCAGCGGGTTGGACGGCGACTCGACGAACAGCAGCCTGGTGTTGGCCTTGATCGCCGCGTCCCAGCCGGACAGATCCGCCAGGGCAACGTAATCGACCTCGATGCCGAAACGCTTGAAGTACTTTTCGAACAGGCTGATGGTCGAGCCGAATACGCTACGCGACACCAATACGTGATCGCCGGCGCTGCACAGGCTCATCACCACGGCCATGATCGCAGCCATGCCGGTGGCGGTGGCCACGGCTTGCTCGGCGCTTTCCAGAGCGGCGATGCGCTCTTCGAAGGCGCGTACGGTCGGGTTGGTGTAGCGCGAGTAAACGTTGCCCGGTACTTCCCCGGCAAAACGCGCGGCGGCGTCGGCAGCGGTGCGGAATACATAGCTGGAAGTGAAGAACATCGGATCACCGTGTTCGCCTTCCGGCGTACGGTGCTGACCGGCACGTACGGCCAGGGTATCGAACGCTACGCCTTCGAGGTCGCTGTCCAGCCGACCGGCATCCCAATCCTGACTCATGCTGTCACTCCTTTCCCTATTCTCGTCAATTAAAAGCCGGATACAAAACCGGCCCCTCAGGGCCGGTAGAAACTCAGTTGTTGTACAGGTCGATGATCGCGCTGACTGCCTGCGTCTTGACCTTGGAGGCATCGTTGCGTGCCTGTTCGATCTTGTTCAGGTAAGCCTCGTCGACGTCGCCAGTGACGTACTGGCCATCGAACACCGCGCAATCGAACTTGTCGATCTTGATCTTGCCGCCACCGACCGCTTCGATCAAGTCAGGCAGATCCTGATAGATCAGCCAGTCGGCGCCGATCAGGTCAGCCACGTCCTGGGTCGAACGGTTGTGCGCGATCAGCTCGTGGGCGCTCGGCATGTCGATGCCGTAGACGTTCGGGTAGCGAACCGCTGGCGCCGCGGAGCAGAAGTAGACGTTCTTGGCGCCGGCTTCGCGGGCCATCTGGATGATCTGCTTGCAAGTGGTACCGCGAACGATGGAGTCATCCACCAGCATCACGTTCTTGCCGCGGAATTCCAGTTCGATGGCGTTGAGCTTCTGGCGTACGGATTTTTTCCGCGCGGCCTGGCCCGGCATGATGAAGGTCCGGCCGATGTAGCGGTTCTTCACGAAGCCTTCGCGGAACTTCACGCCCAGGTGGTTCGCCAGCTCCAGCGCGGCGGTGCGGCTGGTATCCGGAATCGGGATGACCACGTCGATGTCGTGGTCCGGACGCTCGCGCAGGATCTTCTCGGCCAGTTTCTCACCCATGCGCAGACGGGCCTTGTAGACCGACACGCCGTCGATGATCGAATCCGGACGCGCCAGGTAGACGTGTTCGAAGATGCACGGCGTCAGGGACGGGTTGGTCGCGCACTGACGGGTGTACAGCTTGCCCTCTTCAGTGATGTAGACCGCTTCGCCCGGTGCCAGATCGCGAATCAGGGTGAAGCCCAGCACGTCCAGGGAAACGCTTTCCGAGGCGATCATGTACTCGACGCCTTCGTCGGTGTGACGCTGGCCGAAAACGATCGGGCGGATGCCGTGCGGGTCGCGAAAGCCCACGATGCCGTAGCCGGTGATCATCGCCACGACGGCATAACCACCGACGCAACGGTTGTGCACGTCGGTGACGGCGGCAAACACGTCTTCTTCGGTCGGCTGCAACTTGCCGCGCTGGGCCAGCTCGTGCGCGAACACGTTGAGCAGCACTTCCGAATCGGAACTGGTGTTGACGTGGCGCAGGTCAGATTCGTAAATCTCCTTGGCCAGTTGTTCAACGTTGGTCAGGTTACCGTTGTGCGCCAGGGTGATGCCGTAAGGCGAGTTGACGTAAAACGGTTGAGCTTCAGCCGACGTCGAGCTGCCCGCGGTTGGATAACGCACATGGCCAATGCCCATGTGACCGACCAGGCGCTGCATGTGACGCTGCTGGAACACGTCACGCACCAGGCCGTTATCCTTGCGCAGGAACAACCGGCCATCATGGCTGGTCACGATACCGGCAGCGTCCTGGCCGCGGTGCTGGAGCACGGTTAGCGCGTCATACAGCGCCTGATTGACGTTCGACTTACCGACGATACCGACGATGCCACACATGCGACGCAACCCCTACTTAATGGATCTGAACTGAGCACTACTCACTGAGGCGTTTTGGCCATCGGCAAGAGTTGCTCCTTGAACGGAATATCAGCGGGTACGCTGATTCCGCTGGCAAGCCACTGACTGCTCCACCCGAGAATCAGGTTTTTGGACCAGTCGGCGACCAATAGAAATTTTGGCACGAGCTGTGACTCTTTCCACCACCCGTCCTGCTGTACCGGCCCCAGGCTCAACAGCCCGACGGCGATGACCACCAGCAACCCGCCACGGGCGGCGCCAAAGGCCATGCCGAGGAATCGGTCGGTCCCGGAGAGCCCGGTGACGCGAACCAGTTCGCCGATAAGATAATTGATCATTGCGCCTACGATTAGAGTGGCGACAAACATGATGGCACAGCCCGTGATTATACGTGCCGATGGCGTTTGAATGTACCCGCCGAGGTACTCGGACAGTGAGCCACCGAACATCCAGGCTACGACTCCTGCGATGATCCAGGTCAGCAGCGACAGTGCTTCTTTGACGAAGCCGCGGCTCAGACTGATCAATGCGGAGATGGCGACGATTGCTACGATCGCCCAGTCAACCCAGGTAAATGGCACAGTGCAGCCTACAGACGGATAAGGCGGCGCATTTTAGCAGAGCCCATGCTTATCGGTAAGCTGCGATTGTCAGTGCATTTCATATCGAGGCGATAGTTTTAGCCACGTTCCGGCTGAAAGCGCACCACAAACCCCTTGAGGTTCTGCTGGCGGTTCAGCAAATCCCGCAGCCGGTCGGCTTCGGCACGCTCGATCAGCGGCCCGACAAACACCCGGTTTTTGCCATCGGCGGTACGGATGTAGGCGTTGTAACCCTGGCTGCGCAGGGTTTTCTGAAGCTTTTCCGCACTTTCACGGTTCGACAGGCTGGCCAGTTGCACCGACCAGCTGACGGACAAGCCATTGGCATCGACGCGGCTTTGCGTGGTGTCCGGCTTGCCCGGTGCCGCGGTGATCGGCTGGGCAGGCGCCGCTGCAGGCTTGGCCGCCAAAGCCGGGACCGGCGCCGGTGCAGGCGGCTTGGCTGCCGGCGCTGGAGCCGCAGGCGCTGGAGCCACCGGAACAGCTGGCACTGCCGATTCCTGCTGGGCGATTTCGTCATCGCTCGGCACGGGCTCCTGGGGCAAGGCTTGCGGCTCGGGCACCACCACGGGCTCGACCTGTACCTGGGGCAACGCTGGCGCCTGCGGAGCCGCGGGCGCTTCGACCGTCACCTGGCGCTGTTCGTCCTGGCGGGAAAACAGCATCGGCAGAAAAATCACCGCCAGCGCGACCAACACCAGGGCGCCAACCATACGCTGTTTGTATGCCTTATCCAGCAATGCCATTTGCCGCTTCCTCCGTGGAGCGCCGGGCCAGCCATTCAAGGGCCTCGGCGACACAATAAAATGATCCGAACAACAGGATTTCGTCGTCGCTCGTAGCCTGCGCGCACTGCCCTTCCAGGGCGGTCGCTACGCTGCCGTATGACGTGACCGACGCACCAAGAGCTTGCAACGCGTCGTGCAAGTCCGCAACCGGACGCGCCCGAGGCGAATCCAGAGGTGCGACAGCCCAGTGCTGGACACTAGCATTCAATTCGCCGACAACACCACCCAGGTCTTTGTCCGCCAGCAGCCCGAACACCGCCAGACGCCTGCCGACCGGCGGGCGACTGGCCAGGCGACGAGCCAGATATTCCGCCGCATGGGGGTTGTGCCCCACATCCAGCAAAAGATTCAAGCGCTTGCCCTGCCACTCGATCTCACGGCGATCCAGACGACCGACCACCTTCGTTGCCCGCAGCGCCTCGACAATCTGCCCATCCACCCAAGGCAAGCCGAGCAGCAGGTACGCCTGCAACGCCAGCGCAGCGTTTTCCATCGGCAGATCGAGCAGTGGCAGGTCGCGCAGCTCAACTACGCGCCCTTGCCCATCGACACCACGCCATTGCCAGGTGTGATCGGTCACACCGAGGTCAAAATCGCGCCCACGCAGGAAAAACGGGCAATTGAGCTCGCGCGCCTTGTCCAGCAGAGGTTGCGGGGGATTCAGGTCGCCGCAGAGCGCAGGCGCGCCCTGACGGAAGATACCGGCCTTCTCGAAGGCCACGGACTCTCGGGTATCACCCAGGTAATCCGCATGATCGACGCCAATACTGGTGACCAGCGCCATGTCGGCGTCCACCACGTTGACCGTGTCCAGACGACCGCCCAGACCGACTTCCAGCACCACTGCATCGAGCCCGGAGCGCTGGAACAGCCAGAATGCCGCCAGGGTGCCCATTTCGAAGTAAGTCAGGGATGTGTCGCCACGCCCGGCCTCTACCGCGGCAAAGGCCTCGCACAGCTCGGCGTCCGTGGCTTCGACGCCATCGACCGTTACCCGCTCGTTGTAACGCAGCAGGTGTGGGGAATTGTAGACCCCCACTTTCAAGCCCTGGGCCCGCAGCAAGGACGCCACGAACGCACAGGTGGAACCCTTGCCGTTGGTCCCGGTGACCGTGATCACCCGAGGCGCCGGCTTGCCCAGTCCCATGCGGGACGCTACCTGCTGCGACCGCTCCAGGCCCATGTCGATGGCCGAAGGGTGCAACTGTTCAAGGTAGGCGAGCCATTCGCCAAGGGTACGTTGGGTCATAGGCTGGCAGGAACCGGTGGAACCACGATCGGTTCGATGGGTGCAGCCACGAACTTCGGCGTCGGCAGGCCCATCATTTGCGCCAGCAGGTTGCCCAGACGCGGACGCAGTTCCTGACGGTCGATGATCATGTCGATGGCACCGTGCTCCAGCAGGAACTCGCTACGCTGGAAGCCTTCCGGCAGTTTTTCACGCACGGTCTGCTCGATCACGCGCGGACCGGCAAAACCGATCAACGCCTTCGGCTCGCCGACAATCACGTCGCCCAGCATCGCCAGACTGGCGGAAACGCCGCCGTAGACCGGATCGGTCAACACGGAGATGAATGGGATGCCTTCTTCACGCAAACGAGCCAGCACCGCGGAGGTCTTGGCCATTTGCATCAGGGAAATCAGCGCTTCCTGCATGCGTGCACCACCGGAAGCGGCGAAGCAGATCATCGGGCAACGTTTTTCCAGGGCGTAGTTGGCGGCGCGAACGAAACGCTCACCGACGATGGCGCCCATCGAACCGCCCATGAAGGAAAACTCGAACGCCGAAACCACCACCGGCATGCCCAGCAAAGTACCGCTCATGGAAACCAGCGCGTCTTTTTCGCCGGTCTGCTTTTGTGCTGCGGTCAGGCGGTCCTTGTATTTCTTGCCGTCGCGGAATTTCAGACGGTCAACCGGCTCCAGGTCCGCACCCAGCTCGGCACGGCCTTCAACATCGAGGAAGATGTCGATACGGGCGCGGGCGCCGATACGCATGTGATGGTTGCACTTGGGGCAAACGTCCAGGGTCTTTTCCAGCTCCGGACGATACAGCACAGCCTCGCAAGACGGGCATTTGTGCCAAAGACCTTCAGGCACCGAGCTCTTTTTGACCTCGGAACGCATGATCGAAGGGATCAGTTTGTCTACTAACCAGTTGCTCATGCTTTCTTTCTCCAGTACCGGCGGCCCGAACGCTCTGGTTCGCGGCCCCGTGTATGCCCTAGCGCTAAATTCATGTGTGCGAAGAGGGTCGAGGTCTGCCACGGTCAGCGCGAAACATGACCTGCGTGCAACCACAAACCCTCGGATCTGCCTGCTGTGTGCAGTGCATCCGCTTTGTACAGTGCAGTGGACGGCGGCAGTCTGCCAGCCGTCACATCAACAGGTGCTACCGCGTACCGCTTTGATAAATGCCTGAACCTTTGCGTGATCCTTGATGCCCTTGCTCGCCTCTACCCCGCCGCTGACATCCACGGCATAAGGCCGGACGCGGGCAATCGCTTCGGCGACGTTATCCGGCGTCAGACCACCCGCCAGAATGATCGGCTTGCTCAAGCCTTGCGGTATCAGTGACCAGTCAAATGCCTCCCCGGTTCCTCCGGGAACACCTTCGACATAGGTATCGAGCAGAATTGCGCTGGCGCCGGCATAAGCATCACAGGCCGCGGCGATGTCATCACCCGCCTTGACCCGCAGCGCCTTGATGTACGGGCGGTGCCAGCCTTCGCACTCGGCCGCGCTTTCATCGCCGTGAAATTGCAGCAGGTCCAGGGGCACCGCGTCGAGCAGCTCACCCAATTCGCACCGGCTTGCATTGACGAACAGGCCCACGGTGGTCACGAACGGCGGCAGCGCCTTGATGATCGAGCGCGCCTGCTGGAACGTCACCGCGCGGGGGCTTTTGGCGTAGAACACGAATCCGATGGCGTCCGCCCCGGCCTCGACGGCTGCCAACGCATCCTCTAGGCGGGTAATCCCACAGATCTTGCTGCGAACGGCTGACATGTCGACACAACTCCAAGACAAATCCGGGAAAGTCCCGGATGGTAACAAAAGCATTCGAGGGCGTCAGCCGCCAAGTTCCGAGAACCCGGTCAGGAAGTGTGGACCGATGTAACGCTCGGGCAATTCAAACTCGTCACGGTACTCGACCTGAACCAGATACAAACCGAATGGATGCGCGGTCACGCCACCGGTCCGTCGAATCCGGCTCTCAAGCACCTCTTTCATCCACTCCACCGGACGTTCTCCGGCGCCAATGGTCATCAGCACACCGGCAATGTTGCGCACCATGTGATGCAGGAAGGCGCTGGCGCGAATATCCAGCACGATCATCTTTCCGTGACGGGTAACACGCAGGTGATGCAGTTCCTTGATCGGCGACTTGGCCTGGCACTGTCCGGCGCGAAAAGCGCTGAAATCATGGGTGCCAAGCAGGTATTGAGCGGCCTCGGCCATACGCTCGACGTCCAGCGGGCGGTGGTTCCAGGTCACTTCTTCGTTCAGGTGCGCCGGACGGATCTGATCGTTGTAGATCACGTAGCGATAACGTCGGGCAATGGCCTTGAACCGCGCATGGAAATGCGCCGGCATGACCTTGGCCCAACTGACACTGACGTCGTGGGGCAAGTTGATGTTGGCGCCCATGGTCCAGGCCTTCATCGAACGCTCGACCTGGGTGTCGAAATGCACCACCTGTCCGCAGGCATGCACCCCGGCGTCGGTACGCCCTGCGCACATCAGCGAAACGGGTGAGTCGGCGACTTTGGACAAGGCGTTTTCGAGGGTTTCCTGCACGGTGAGCACCCCGGACGCCTGGCGCTGCCAGCCGCGGTAGCGCGAGCCTTTGTATTCGACGCCCAGCGCGATCCGGAAAAAGCCGTCGGCTGCCATTTCGGCGGCCGGGTTATCTATATTTGCCAAGGAGGGACAGCCTGATGATGTACCAAAGGCGGGCATTATAAGGCCGCCGGGCGGGGAAGCCAGAGAGATTCCCTTTGACTGTTCCGGCCTCTTCGCAGGCAAGCCCGCTCCCACAGGTTTTGTGAACGCCACAGAACCTTGTGGGAGCGGGCTTGCCCGCGAAGAGGCCATAGCAGACGACATCAATTCATCGCCCAAACAAAAACGGCAGCCTCAATGAGCTAATGCCGATCAGTTAAGCCACAACGCAATACGTAGCAGCTGGCGTAGCCTGCGTCCGGCTGCGCAGCAGTCGTAAAATCAGACTTCGCGGTACATCAGAGAGATCGTGCAAGCCGGATTTACGACTGCTGCGCAGCCGGACGCAGCCTTCGGCAGCTGCTACAAGGAAGGCGTAGCGTCTGGCATTAGCCTCAATGGGCTGCCGTTCTGTTTACAACCTGCCGATCATTCAAGCCAGGCGCGAAAGCATTTCCCGGGCTTCGCTCTTCTGCTCGGCGCTGCCTTCGCTTACCACCTCATTGAGGATGTCGCGAGCACCGTCGCTGTCGCCCATGTCGATATAGGCCTGAGCCAGATCGAGCTTGGTAGCGGCTTCGTCAGTGCCCGAAAGGAAGTCGAAGTCATCATCGTCGCCCAGTGCGGCATCTGCTTCGGTGAAAGTCGGTTCGCCGATGCTGTTGGACAGGCTCTCCAGCTCGGCGTTGA
This sequence comes from Pseudomonas sp. GW821-FHT02A08, assembly GCF_059422045.1. NCBI lineage: Bacteria > Pseudomonadati > Pseudomonadota > Gammaproteobacteria > Pseudomonadales > Pseudomonadaceae > Pseudomonas > Pseudomonas sp. GW821-FHT02A08. The sequence continues at coordinate 34,636 of NZ_JBWKWD010000048.1, read as the reverse complement.
CATCATCCAGCTCTGCCGCGAACGCATCCGGCATATCCATTTCGTCGGACAGCGACAGATCGAAATCGGCCGGTAATTCAAGGTCATCCAGCGCGACCTCAGGAGCAGCCGGGGTTTCGGCAACCGGGAAATCCTTCACGCCCTCATCCAGATCCAGCAGGAAATCGTCTTCAGCCAGTATCGCCGGCAACGGTTGCGCACCGAGATCCAGGTCGAGATCGAAGTCCGACAGATCGTCGAGGCTTTCCTTGATTTCAGTCTGCTGCTGCAACACCGACTCAAAACTCAGATCGTCGTCCAGCGGGAACTCTTCCAGGTCTGCCAGCGCCACCACTTCGGGCTCCGGCGCAAGCGCAGGTGCAGGTGCTACAGGAGTAATCGTGTCCAGATCATCCAGGCTCAGGTCGAAGGCGCTGTCGAGGTCATCCTCGAACGGCGCAGGTTCTGGCTCTGGTTCTGACGCCGGTGCTTGCGGCTCATCGAGCAACAGATCCTTGACGTATTGAGCATCCAGCTCGGCGGCAACGGCGGCGGCTGCGATACCACCGGCAGCGACCAGCGCCATGGCCGGGAAGCGGCTTTTGAGCTTTTCAACCTGGGCGAAGTTGTCGCCATTGGCCACCAACTGACGCTCCTGGCCGACGAACGCATCGCGGTCGCCTTGCTGTCCATAGACTTCCATCAGTTTCAAGCGCAAGTCGCTGCGCTTCGGCTCTTGCTTGACGCCGTCCTCCAGCAACGCGGCAGCCTGGTTCAGGCGACCGGCATTGATGTGTGACTGAGCCTGGCCCAGTACATCGTCGGAACGCTCGGCAGCCGGCGACACCAATGGCGCGGCGATCGGCGTGGTCATCACCACCGGGGCAATGACTGGCGCGGGCGCGGGAGCTGGCGTCGGTGCAGTCGCCAGCTTCACGCTTGGCGACGGAACTTCCAGGCCTTCGAAGCTGCTTTGCGGCAAGTCGAGATCGGCCGAGAACGGCTGTTCTTCGGCCAGGGCACGGGCCATGCGCTGATGCTTCTCGGCTGCTTGCCGGGCTTTGCGGCGGCGTGCCAGCAACAGCAGCAGGAGCAGCAGAATCACCGCACCGCCACCCACCAGGCCCAGCAGCACCGGATTGGTCAGCAACTCATTGAATTTCTGATCGTCGGATGCCGTCGGTGTTGCCCCAACGGGCTTCTCGGCCGGCGCCGGAGTTGCCTCGGGGGCAGGCGCTGCGGCAACCGGAGCAGGCACTGCCGCCGAGTTCGCAGCCAGCTCAGCCGACATTGCCGGCGCTGTCGCGGCCGCTGGTGCAGCCGTAGCGCCCTCGGTTTGCAACTTGGCCAGCTGGTTGTTCTTCAACTCGATCAGGCGTTGCAGCTTGTCCACCTGGCTCTGCAGGTCGGCCATGCGGCTTTTCAGTTCGGCGTTATCACGACGACTGGAGTCGAGGCTTTCCTGGGTCACCGCCAGCTTGTTGCTCAGAGCCTTGGCATCTGCGGCAGCCCCTTTGCCAGGGTTCTTGCCGGACTCGGCAGACACCAGGCTCAGCTTGTCGGTGGCCGCTTGCGCCGGAGCGCCATCGGTACGAGCGCGATGGGTGGCGTCGAGCTGTTGCTGCCCTGCCCCGGGTTTGGCCACATAACGGCGACCCTGGCGCCAGGCCTTGTTCTGTGCGGCCACTTCGGCAATCGCCTTGGCTTGCGGCAGGCCAGTGCTCTGTGCCTGGTCCGGCATGCGCAGCACCTGGCCGGTTTTCAGGCGGTTGATGTTGCCGTCGATAAAGGCATCCGGGTTCAGCGCCTGGATGGCCAGCATCGTTTGCTGGATCGAACCGCCATTACGCGCCTTCGCGGCGATTTCCCACAGGGTATCGCGCGGCGTGGTGGTGTATTGCGACGGTTTGGTCGCACCGGTGACGGGCGCGGCAACCGTTGACGTCGGTTGCGCGGCCGCTTCAGCGGTTTGCGGCGAGAATTTGGACGGATCGAGCAGCACACTGTAGTCGCGCAGCAAACGGCCGTTCGGCCACATGACCTGAACCAGGAATTTCACCATGGGTTCGGAAAGCGGCTTGCTGGAGGTCACGCGCAGGATGCTTTTGCCGCTGGCGTTGAGCACCGGGGTAAAGGTCAAGTCATTGAGAAACGCCTGGCGGTCGACACCGGCCTTGGCGAAATCTTCCGGCGAAGCCAGGCTCGGCACCACTTCGGCGGCGGTGAGTTCCTTGACATCGAGCAGCTCGATTTCCGCTACCAGCGGCTGGTTGAGCGTCGATTTCAGGGTCAACTCCCCGAGCCCGAGGGCATGCGCCATACCGGAGGACAGCGCCGAGGCGGCCGCTATTGCTAACACCAGTTTGCGAACTTGAACCATTAGCTCATCCTTAGTTTGAACATTCCTCGGCCAGCGAGAAGGTATTGACAGTCGCTGCCGTAAGGCATTGCGCGCAACGGCGAGGGTCGTCGCGCGCGATCATTTCATTGATGCCTGGCGAAGCCCCGCAGAGGGGCCCGCCTTCAACACTCCGGCAAGCATAGGCTCGCGGGGAATCATTCGACAAATTGTTGCAAAGTATCTTTTACAGCAGGTCTTTTATCAACAACTCAGCCAGCTGCACAGCGTTGAGCGCCGCGCCTTTGCGTACGTTATCTGACGTCAGCCACAGATTAAGTTCCGACGGGTCGTCAATGCCCTGGCGAACCCGACCAACGTAGACCACATCCTGGCCTACCGCATCGCCCACCGGGGTCGGGTAATCGCCGGCTTCCACCAGCTCGATGCCGGGTGCGTCTTCCAGGGCCGCATTGACTTTCCCCAGGTCGATTTCACTCGCGCACTGCAGGGTCACGCTATAGCTATCGCCAAAAAACACCGGGGCTTGAATGCAAGTGACGGAAATCTTCAATGAAGGCAGCGCCATGACCTGACGCAGCTCACGCACCAGGCGTTTTTCCAGCAGCGTATGACCTTGCTCATCCGGTTTGCCAACCTGGGCCAACAGGTTGAAGGCCATCTGCCGGTCAAAGAATTTCGGCTCCAGCGGCCGCACATTCAGCAGTTCGGCGGTTTGCCGCGCCAGCTCGCTCACGGCTTCGCGGCCCTGGGCCGATACCGCCAGGCTGGCGGTCAGGCTGATGCGCTGCAGATCGAGCAAATCCATCAGTGGCGCGAGCACCACCGCCAGGGTGGTGGCCGACGGGCTTGGGCTGCTGACCTGAAAGGGTTTTTTCAAGCCGGCCAACACCTGGGCGTTGGCCTCGGGCACGACCTGCGGCGCCTTTTCGGCCGTCAGGGCGCCGGAGAGATCGATCACCGAGCAACCGGCATCGGTCGCGCGGGAAGCAAAACTCAACGAGACCGCCGGGCCGGCCGCGAAAAATCCAAGCTGCACCTTGCTGAAGTCGAACTCATCGACCTCCCGCACCCGCACGTTCTTGCCGCGAAACGGTACCGAACTGCCGGCCGATTCGCTGCTGGCCAACAGGTGAAGAGTGCCGATCGGGAAATCGCGCTCCTCGAGAATCTGCACGAGTGTTTCGCCGACAGTACCGGTGGCGCCGATCACGGCAATATCAATGGTCTGGCTCATGGGTTTTACCTCTGGCGAAACGGGGGGAGCGGCACTTTACCGGGTGGGTGGGATACAGGCAATTCTGCCGGGCCTTGTGGTGCCTGTGATGGCCCCTTCGCGAGCAAGCCCGCTCCCACATTGACCTCATGAGCACCGGAGATCAAATGTGGGAGCGGGCTTGCCCGCGAAGAGGCCGGTATGGGCAACCAATAAACTTCAGACTGTCAGGGATAAAAAAACCCGCGCCTCTTTCAAGGCGCGGGTTCTTTCATTTCATCAACCGATCAACGCTCGAGCAGGATCCGCAGCATGCGGCGCAGCGGTTCGGCCGCGCCCCACAGCAACTGGTCGCCGACGGTGAACGCGCCGACGAACTGCGAACCCATGTTCAGCTTGCGCAGACGGCCAACCGGGATGTTCAGGGTGCCGGTGACCTTGTTAGGGCTCAGCTCCTGAATGCTGGTTTCGCGGCTGTTCGGCACCAGCTTGACCCAAGGGTTGTGCTGGCTGATCAGCCCTTCGATATCGGCGATCGGCACGTCTTTGTTCAGCTTGATGGTCAGCGCCTGGCTGTGGCAGCGCATGGCGCCGATGCGCACGCAGATGCCGTCGACCGGGATCGGGCTCTTGAAGCGACCGAGGATCTTGTTGGTCTCGGCCTGGGCCTTCCACTCTTCGCGGCTCTGACCGTTCGGCAGTTCCTTGTCGATCCACGGGATCAGGCTGCCGGCCAGCGGTACGCCGAAGTTTTCGGTCGGGTACGCGTCGCTGCGCATGGCTTCGGCCACACGGCGGTCAATGTCGAGGATCGCGCTGGCCGGATCGGCCAATTGATCGGCAACAGCGGCGTGGGTCGCGCCCATTTGCTTGATCAGTTCACGCATGTTCTGCGCGCCGGCACCGGAGGCCGCCTGATAGGTCATGGCGCTCATCCACTCCACCAGGCCAGCCTCGAACAGGCCACCGAGGCCCATCAGCATCAGGCTGACGGTGCAGTTGCCGCCGATGTAGTTCTTGGTGCCCGCATCCAGCTGCTGGTCGATCACCTTGCGGTTGACCGGATCCAGAACGATCACTGCGTCGTCCTGCATGCGCAGGCTGGAGGCGGCGTCGATCCAGTAACCCTGCCAGCCGGCTTCACGCAGCTTGGGGAAGACTTCGCTGGTATAGTCGCCACCCTGGCAGGTCAGAATCACGTCGAGGGTTTTCAGCTCTTCAATGCTGTATGCGTCCTTGAGCGGAGCAATGTCCTTGCCCACGGACGGGCCTTGGCCACCGACATTGGAAGTGGTGAAAAACACCGGCTCGATAAGATCGAAATCCTGCTCTTCCAGCATCCGCTGCATGAGCACGGAACCGACCATGCCGCGCCAACCGATCAGACCTACACGTTTCATCGCAACTACACCTTCTTGAAATGTGGGCCGCTACCTTGTCTTGAATTTGGCAGCGGGCCCGAGAGATTACAGATTCCGCAGCGCGGCGACTACTGCGTCACCCATTTCCTGCGTACCGACTTTAGTGCAACCGGCCGACCAGATGTCACCGGTGCGCAAGCCCTGATCGAGCACCAGGCTGACGGCTTTCTCGATGGCATCGGCCGCGGCCTGCTGGTTGAAGCTGTAGCGCAGCATCATCGACACCGACAAAATGGTCGCCAGCGGGTTGGCGATGCCTTTGCCCGCGATGTCCGGCGCTGAACCGTGGCACGGCTCGTACATGCCCTTGTTGTTGGTGTCCAGGGACGCCGACGGCAGCATGCCGATGGAACCGGTGAGCATCGAGGCCTGGTCGGACAGGATGTCGCCGAACATGTTGTCGGTGACGATCACGTCGAACTGCTTCGGTGCACGCACCAGCTGCATCGCGGCGTTGTCGACGTACATGTGGCTCAGTTCGACTTCAGGATAATCCTTGGCCACTTGTTCGACCACTTCACGCCACAGTTGGCTGGAGGCCAGTACGTTGGCCTTGTCCACCGAGCACAGCTTCTTGCCACGGACCATGGCCATGTCGAAACCGACACGGGCGATGCGGCGGATTTCGCTTTCGCTGTACGGCAGGGTGTCGTAGGACTGACGCTCGCCGTTTTCCAGGGTACGGGTACCGCGTGGCGCACCGAAGTAGATGCCACCGGTCAGTTCACGAACGATCAGGATATCCAGCCCGGAAACGATTTCCGGCTTCAGGCTGGAAGCCTCGGCCAGTTGCGGGTACAGGATCGCCGGACGCAGGTTGCCGAACAGGCCCAGTTGCGCACGGATCTTCAGCAGGCCGCGCTCAGGTCGGATATCACGTTCGATGGCATCCCATTTCGGGCCGCCAACGGCGCCCAGCAACACGGCGTCGGCCGCGCGGGCACGTTCCAGGGTTTCATCGGCCAGCGGCACGCCGTGCTTGTCGATGGCAGCGCCACCGATCACGTCGTGGCTCAGCTCGAAACCCAGGGCGAACTTGTCGCTGGCCAATTCCAGCACCTTGACCGCCTCGGCCATGATTTCCGGGCCAATACCGTCACCTGGGAGAATCAGAATCTGCTTGCTCATGCTTTCCTCATGTCATCAGTCGGTGCGCCCATGGACGCACCCGGAAAAATTCTATCGTTCAGCCATCAGCACCAATACATCGGTACTGAACGAACCATCGGCCTCAATCTCAAAATATTCGCGTACTTCGTTGCCCATCGACTGCTGCAATTCGCGGATCGCCGCGCGCATCACTTCAGGCGTACGCATGCGCTCGACCCAGCTGTTGTACTCCAGACGCAGGCGCTGACGCGTGGTACTGCGGGTGTGCAGCCCCGCCTCACTGACCTGGCGCAACCACTCGCCAGCGGAATAATCGCGCACATGGCTGGTGTCGCGCAGCACTTCGACGCTTTGCAGGTAAGTGTCGAACAGCGGGCTACCTGGTGACAATACGTCGACGAACGCTGCCACGCCGCCCGGTTTCAGGACTCGACGCACCTCACGCAGCGCCACGCCCAGATCACTCCAATGGTGCGCCGAATAACGGCTGAAGACGAAATCGAATTCGCCATCGGCGAACGGCAGGCGCTCGGCGGCACCGTTGACCGTGGACACATTGCTCAAGCCACGATCGACAGCGGCAGCGGTCACCACATCGAGCATCTGTTGCGACAGGTCGTAGGCCACGACTTCCTTGACCAGCGGCGCTACGTGGAAACTCACGTGACCGGCACCGCAGCCAAGGTCCAGGACCCGGGCATCGCCCTGCCCCGCCAGCTCGGCCTGTAGCAGCGCGAATTCGGTGCCTTGAGCGTGTACGGCGCTGCTCAGGTAGGCCGCGGCCTGTTCGCCGAATTGCTTCTGGACTACTTGGGTGTGCTGGGCGGTGCTGGTCATGGGGGACTTCCTTTTTGGGGTTTAGCCTGGTGTCGCCTGAACTGCCGTCTTCGCGAGCAAGCCCGCTCCCACAGGGGTTTTGTGTGCGCCACAAATCCAATGTGGGAGCGGGCTTGCTCGCGAAGAGGCCGGCCCTGACTACATCAATCTCGGATCAATCAAGCGTCGCGAAACAACCAAGGCTGGCTCGCACGATGTTTGGCTTCAAACGTCGCAATCGCATCGCCGTCCTGCAAGGTCAGGCCGATATCGTCCAGGCCGTTGAGCAGGCAGTGTTTGCGGAAGGCATCGATTTCGAAGCTCAACACCTTGCCGTCGGGGCGGGTCACGGTCTGGGCTTGCAGATCGACCTGCAACTGGTAGCCCGGATTGGCCTCGACCTGCTGGAACAGTTCGTCGACTTCGGCATCGCTCAGGATGATCGGCAGCAAGCCATTCTTGAAGCTGTTGTTGAAGAAGATGTCGGCGTAGCTCGGCGCGATGATGCTGCGGAAACCGTACTCTTCCAGCGCCCACGGCGCGTGTTCACGGCTGGAGCCGCAACCGAAGTTCTCCCGGGCCAGCAACACGCTGGCGCCCTGGTAACGTTCGGCGTTGAGGACGAAGTCCTTGTTCAGCGGACGCTTGGAGTTGTCCTGGTACGGCTGCCCCACATCCAGGTAGCGCCATTCATCGAACAGGTTCGGGCCGAAACCCGTACGCTTGATCGACTTCAGGAATTGCTTCGGAATGATCTGGTCGGTGTCGACGTTGGCACGATCCAAAGGCGCGACAAGTCCAGTGTGCTGGGTAAAAGCTTTCATGCTGCGCTCCTTAAATCAATTCACGGACGTCGACGAAACGACCGTTTACGGCAGCGGCCGCGGCCATGGCCGGGCTGACGAGGTGGGTACGACCACCGGCGCCCTGACGGCCTTCGAAGTTACGGTTGGAAGTCGAGGCGCAATGCTCGCCAGACTCCAAACGGTCCGGGTTCATCGCCAGGCACATCGAGCAACCCGGCTCGCGCCATTCGAAACCGGCTTCGAGGAAAATCTTGTCCAGGCCTTCCGATTCGGCCTGCGCCTTCACCAGACCAGAACCCGGCACGACGATGGCCTGCTTGATGGTCGAGGCCACTTTGCGACCCTTGGCAATCACGGCCGCCGCACGCAGGTCTTCGATCCGCGAGTTGGTGCAGGAACCGATGAACACGCGGTCGAGCTGAATGTCGGTGATCGCCTGGTTGGCGGTCAAACCCATGTATTTCAAGGCGCGGACGATGGAATCTCGCTTGACCAGGTCCATTTCCTTCGCAGGATCCGGCACGTTCTGGTCCACCGCCAACACCATCTCAGGCGAAGTGCCCCAGCTGACTTGCGGCTTGATCTGGGTGGCGTCGAGCTCGACAACAGTATCGAACCTGGCATCGGCGTCAGACACCAGGTCTTTCCAGGCTTCGACGGCCAGGTCCCATTCCGCGCCTTTCGGAGCGAACGGACGGCCCTTGACGTAAGCCACGGTCTTTTCGTCAGCCGCTACCAGACCTACGCGAGCACCGGCCTCGATGGACATGTTGCAGATGGTCATGCGGCCTTCGACGGACAGGTCGCGAATCGCGCTACCGGCGAATTCGATGGCGTGGCCATTACCGCCGGCGGTGCCGATCTTGCCGATCACGGCGAGGACGATGTCCTTGGCGGTCACGCCGAACGGCAATTGGCCTTCGACGCGTACCAGCATGTTTTTCATTTTCTTGGCGACCAGGCACTGGGTGGCGAGCACATGCTCGACCTCGGAAGTGCCGATACCGTGCGCCAATGCGCCGAATGCGCCGTGGGTCGAGGTATGGGAGTCGCCGCAGACCACGGTCATGCCCGGCAAGGTGGCGCCCTGCTCCGGGCCGATGACGTGGACGATGCCTTGGCGAACGTCGTTCATCTTGAACTCGACGATGCCGTATTCATCGCAGTTGTCATCGAGGGTCTGGACTTGCAGGCGCGAGACCTGGTCAACGATGGCGTCGATGCCGCCCTTGCGCTCCGGGGTGGTCGGTACGTTGTGGTCCGGGGTCGCGATGTTGGCATCGATGCGCCATGGCTTGCGCCCGGCCAGACGCAGGCCTTCAAAGGCTTGCGGCGAAGTCACTTCGTGGATGATGTGACGGTCGATGTAGATCAGCGCAGAGCCATCGTCGCGCTGCTTGACCAAATGCGAATCCCAGAGCTTGTCGTAGAGCGTTTTGCCGGCCATCAGACGGTTTCCTCATCAGCTTGTTTCTATGCCCCGGATTTTGAATGACTCAATAACCCCTTGGCTTGTGAGGCTGATCCTATGGGGTTACATTAAATAACTCAAATTCATATTTTTTATGCTTTGGATAACCAACTGGAATGCAACCATGGACCTGGCCAACCTCAATGCTTTTATTGCCATTGCCGAGACCGGAAGCTTCTCCGGCGCCGGCGAACGGCTGCACCTGACCCAGCCCGCGATCAGCAAACGCATCGCCGGGCTGGAGCAGCAATTGAAGGTGCGGTTGTTCGATCGCCTGGGGCGTGAAGTGGGCCTGACCGAGGCCGGGCGCGCCCTGCTGCCGCGGGCCTACCAGATTCTCAATGTCCTTGATGATACGCGCCGTGCCCTGACCAACCTCACGGGCGAAGTGACCGGCCGTCTGACCCTGGCCACCAGTCACCACATCGGCCTGCACCGCTTGCCTCCCTTGCTGAGGGAGTTCACCCGACGCTACCCGCAAGTGGCACTGGATATTCAGTTCCTCGATTCGGAAGTGGCCTACGAGGAAATTCTCCATGGCCGTGCCGAACTGGCGGTCATCACCCTGGCACCAGAACCCCATGCGCTGGTCAAGGCCACCCCGGTGTGGGACGACCCGTTGGATTTCGTGGTCGCCCCGGAGCATTCGTTGCTCAATAACGGCAAGGTCAGCCTGGCGGACATCGCCCGACACCCGGCGGTCTTCCCCGGCGGCAACACCTTTACCCACCACATTGTGCAGCGGCTGTTTGAAGCCCAGGGCCTGACGCCAAACATCGCCATGAGCACCAACTACCTGGAAACCATCAAGATGATGGTCTCGATCGGCCTGGCCTGGAGCGTTTTGCCGCGCACAATGCTCGATGACCAAGTGGCGCGCATACCTTTGCCGGGCATACAGCTCACTCGCCAGCTAGGCTATATCCTGCACACGGAAAGGACACTGTCGAACGCCGCGCGGGCCTTCATGGCGCTGCTGGATGCTCAACTCGATCCGCCAGGGACTCAAGGCTAGTTTGTGCTACTCCTATAGAGCCGCGAAATCCCGTGCCAAACGCCCATTCAGCCTAAGGCTTGCCAATGCCCAAATCTGTTGACCGTATTCCGCCAATGCCGCGCATACAGGCTCTTGACCCGAAAAACTCCGAGCAGAGCTGGGAAAGCGCCTCACAACTGTTGGCCGCGCTCAACGGCGCGCGCCTGGGTGCCTGGTACTGGGACATCGAGCGCGGGCAGATCAGCTGGTCCCGGGGTACGCAGGCGCTGTTCGGCTTCGATCCCCGCAAACCGTTGCCATCGGATCTGGAATACCTCGACTTGCTGCCTCCGGAAGATCGCGCGAAAACCGTTCGCGCGTTCCACGCGGTCATCGCTGGCGCGCCGCTGGAGCAAATGATGCATCACCGCATCCGCTGGCCCGATGGCAGCCTGCACTGGCTGGAAATCAGCGGCAGCCTGTTGCCGGACAAGCACGGCCGGCCACGGATGATCGGTGTGATCCGCGAGATTACCCACCAGCGTCAGCGCGAACAGGCATTGAGCAGTTCGGAAAAACGCTTCGCCACCCTGTTCCACCTGTGCCCGAACATGGTCCTGCTGACCCGCCAGGACGACGGCCTGATCTCCGAAGCCAACCAGTATTTCGAAAGCCTGTTCGGCTGGCCGGTGCAAGACGCGATCGGCCGCACCACCCTGGAGCTGGGCCTGTGGGTACATCCCGAGCAACGGGACGACCTGGTCAAGGCCACCAAGGCCAAAGGCGACCTGGTCAGCATGGAAGTGCAGTTTCGCGCCAGCAATGGCCAGGTCCACGATGGCATCCTCAGTGCGCAAAAGGTCGAGCTCGAAGGCCAGCCCTATCTACTGAGCACCTTCCTTGACACCACCGAACGCAAAGTCGCCGAACAGGCCCTCAAGGACAGCCAGGAGCGCCTCGACCTGGCTCTGGACTCGGCGCAACTCGGCACCTGGGACTGGCACATTCCCAGCGGCATGCTCTATGGATCGGCACGGGCCGCCCAACTGCACGGCCTGGACGCCAAACCCTTTCACGAGTCCTTCGACGAGTTCTTCGAAGGCGTGCCCGACGAAGAACGCGACACCATGCGCGACGCTTACCGCAGCCTGCGTGAAGGCCCGGCCGGCAACTACCAATTGACCTACCGCGTGCAATTGTCCGACGGCAGTTCGCGCTACCTGGAAAGCCGCGCCCGCCTCTACCGTGATGACAGCGGCGTGCCGGTGCGCATGGCCGGCACATTGCTCGACATCACCGACCAGGTGGAGCGCGAACAGCGGCTGGTGGCTTCCGAAGAAAAATTTGCCACGCTGTTCCAGGTCAGCCCCGATCCGATCTGCGTCACCCACCAGGACTCCGGCCAGTTCATTGAGATCAACTCCAGCTTCACCCAGACTTTCGGCTGGAGCACCGCCGATGTGATCGGCCGCAGCGCAGACGAAATCGGCCTGTGGGACGCCTCGGCAAAAAGCCTGCGGCGGATCGAACAAGTGATCCGCGAACAAGGCCTGAACAACGTGGCCATTCTGGTCCAGCACAAGGACGGACAGGCCCTGACTTGCGTGATTTCCAGCCGCCAGATCAGCGTCAGCGACCAGCCCTGCATCGTCACCACGCTGCGCGACATCACCCAGCAACAGCGCTCGGAAGCGGCGCTCAAGGCCAGTGAAGAGAAATTCGCCAAGGCGTTCCACTCCAGCCCCGACGCCATCACTATCACCGAACGCGACACCGGACGCTACCTGGAGGTCAACGACGGTTTCTGCCGCCTGACCGGCTACCGCGCCGAGGAGGTGGTGGGCCGCACGGTGTACCAGGTGGGGATCTGGGCGGAAGAAAAACAACGCTCGGCGCTGCTGGCCGAATTGCAGATCAAGGGCCGGGTTCATCACCAGGAGATGCTCGGGCGCAACAAGCGCGGCGAACTGCTCACCGTCGAAGTCTCGGTGGAACCGATCACCCTCAACGAAACCGCCTGCCTGCTGCTGACCGCACGGGACGTCAGCCTGCTGAAAAACGCCGAAGCGCAGATCCGCCACCTGGCCTACCACGACCCACTGACCAACCTGCCCAACCGCGCCTTGCTGATGGACCGCCTGAGCCAGCAGATCGCCCTGCTCAAACGGCATAACCTGCGCGGCGCGCTGATGTTCCTCGACCTCGACCACTTCAAGCACATCAACGACTCCCTCGGGCACCCGGTGGGTGACACTGTGCTGAAAATCATCACCGCGCGCCTGGAGGCCAGCGTGCGCATGGAGGACACCGTTGCGCGCCTGGGCGGTGACGAATTCGTGGTGCTGCTCAGCGGCCTCGAAGGCTCGCGCGGCGAGGTCAGCGAACAGGTTCGAGAAGTGGCCGACACCATCCGCGAACTGTTGTCCGAACCGATGTTCCTCGACGGCCAGCGCCTGCAGGTGACCCCAAGCATCGGCATTGCCCTGATCCCCGATCACGGTTCGACCCCGACCGACCTGCTCAAGCGCGCCGACATCGCGCTTTATCGCGCCAAGGACTCGGGGCGCAATACCGCGCAGATGTACCACAACACCATGCAGAAGGCCGCGAGCGAACGCCTGCGCATGGAGACTGACTTGCGCCTGGCGCTTTCCCGGGGCGAATTTCGCGTGCACTACCAACCCCAGGTCGACGCCCGGGGCGACCGCATCGTCGGTGCCGAGGCCCTGGTACGCTGGAATCATCCGGAACTCGGCGCGCAGTCCCCCAACGAGTTCATCAAAGTGCTGGAAGACAGCGGACTGATTCTGGAGGTCGGCACCTGGATCCTCGACGAGGCCTGCCAGGCCTTCAAACAGTTGATCGACCAAGGCCTGGTGAATCCGTACAAATTCAGCCTGTGCGTGAACATCAGCCCGCGCCAGTTCCGCCAGAACGATTTCGTCGAACGAATTGAAAACAGCCTGGCCAGCTATGGCCTGCCCTGCTCCTTGTTGAAGCTGGAAATCACCGAAGGCATCGTGATCCAGAACCTGGAGGACACCATCAGCAAAATGCGCCGCCTGAAAAAGCTCGGTGTGAGCTTCGCCATGGACGACTTCGGTACCGGCTATTCCTCACTGACCTACCTCAAGCGCTTACCGGTCGACACCCTGAAAATCGACCAGTCGTTCATCCGCGACGCTACCAGCGACCCGAACGACGCCGAGATCATCCGCGCCATCGTCGCCATGGCCCACAGCCTGGATTTGAAGGTGATTGCCGAAGGGGTGGAAACAGCGGAGCAGCTGGAGTTCCTGCAGGGGTTGGAGTGTCATTTCTATCAGGGGTATTTGCACAGCCAGCCGTTGCCGGTGGAAGAGTTTCAGTTGTTACTCAAGTAACAGGGAACCACTGCCACCTCCAAACCTGCACATCCTCCCTGATGCTCTGTAGCGGCCAGAAGGCCGCCACAGATCGATCCTCTATTTCCTACACGCATCCCGGAATCGTCCTCTATACCTTTAACTTCCCTGCGTTGACCCTGTGCGCCGCGCTTGGCCATGCCTGCCTTTTCACTCGGGGGCAGGAGCCATTTGCTTGTTGGCGGACGCCCAGAGCGCCTGCCTCAAGTCGTCAACAGACAGGGAAATCAAGCAATGACAGAGGGATATTTCATTCGCAAGGATGACTGGACCACCTGCGGCGGCAATATCGCCGAAAGCGTCGCGTTTCTTGCCACGCACGAACAGGTCAACATCCTGCAACCGTCGATGTACGATGACACGGGGCTGAAATGGCTGCTACGTGGCAACCATGCCTCCTACGTCACCAACTTGCCCTCTGGGGCCGCTCAAGCCATCGAGCTGACCCTGGCCAGCCAGTGCCATCCCGTCGATGACGGGCGCACCATTGGGTTTGACAACAACCCCGTTGCCAACCTGGCCGACGTCAAGCAACGCATGGCCTTCGTACTCAGAGCCGCAGAGCAGTTTGATAGCTTGTTGCATAGCGACAAACGTGAACAGATTGAGCAATCGATTCGGGATATCGCCCTAGGCGGGGGCATCCGATGAGCCTCATGCACCGCGTAGGCTGGCGGCATGGCATGTTGGCACTGTCGGTCGTATCCCTCCTGACGCTGTCGGCAATTCAAGCGTTATCGGATGAACCGGAAATCGCTCTGATGATTGACGAGCCTTGGGAAGATATGCGCCAACGCTCTAGTGCTGCCATAGATCCGGCCATTCCCGGACAGGTATCGTTCAACATTCCGAAGTCCGATGCCCGCCTGCGATTTATAGATCCCCAGTATGGTTTTGTAACTCCGCCGGCCCGGTTTTTTGTGATTGTTTATAACAAAGAGATAATCATCAGTGTCCGCATGTCCCCACAAATCGAGCCGCTGTTACTCAACGACACCCTCAAGGTCGTACTGGATCTGCAAGAGCAATGGCGTAAAGCCGGCTGGGTACCCATTCGGGTCAACGAGTTCCCATCGCTCGCCGACACGCCGCAATGGCGAGCCCAATTACGGGATGTGAACAAAGGCGGTAAAACTTATTGGCATGCGGGCAATCAGTATCAAGTGATGCTGGTGGTTAATCGCTTCAAGGATTACAGGCATCCCTCCGAGGAACGTTATCTCATCAAGCTGTCACTGGCCACGCCATGGACGAACCCTTGACCCAGGGCATCGAGCAGGCTGGCGACACAGCGTGCTTTGCAGCACCGATCTTCTTTCACCTGGTGCGCTACAGCTGGACCTGAGCGCAAAAAAAGACCCCGACAAGTCGGGGTCTTTTTGTTTTAGCCGGCCGTTTGATCAATCACAACACCCGGCATCAGGCTCGACTCAGTGTTGCAGAGCCGGCTTTTGCGTCCCGTTGATCGGGATGCGCTTGGCTTTCGCCTCTTCCGGAATCACCCGCAGCAGGTCGATGCTCAACAGACCGTTGCTCAGGCCGGCAGCCTTGATCTCGATGTGGTCCGCCAGACGGAAGGACAGTTTGAAGGCACGTTGCGCAATGCCCTGATACAGATAAGTGACGTCTTCGTTCGCGTCACGTTTGCCGCCACTGATGGTCAGCACACCCTTCTCCACTTCGAGTTCCAGATCTTCTTCCTGGAAACCCGCCGCGGCAATGACGATGCGGTATTGATCGTCGCCGTGTTTCTCCACGTTATAGGGTGGATAGCTGCTGCCTGGCTCGTTACGTAAAGCGGTCTCGAACAGGTCGTTGAAACGGTCGAAACCTACCGAGGAACGGAACAGTGGGGCCAGGGAAAATGTAGTAGCCATGATTCAAATCTCCTGAAAACAATCAGCAAGGTTTTTGTCTCCGCGACCCGAATTCGGCATCGCGTAATCCTTAGATAGGGACCGCTGATTGCATTTCAAGAGATTATTTTCTGCTTTTTTAAAAAAAGTTTCAGGCCGCTTCCGCCACCGGCAGCCCCAGCAAACGCGAGACGTTATCCAGTTCGGTCTCACGACGCAGCACGGTGAACAGCTCCACCGCCTCGGGATAATTGCGGGTCAGCATCGCCAGCCATTGCTTCAGGCGACCCGGCGACTGGCGTGGCGTCATCTGCGCCTTGGCTTGCAGCCAGAAGCCCTGGATCAACGGCAGCAGCTCGGCCCAGGTCATCTCGACCACTTCTTCACCGGCCCGCGCCGCAGCGATCTGCCGGGCAAGGTCCGGACGCGAAACCAGGCCACGACCGAGCATGATGTCTTCCACGCCGCTGATCTCGCGGCAGCGACGCCAGTCTTCGACGCTCCAGATATCGCCGTTGGCGAACACCGGCACCTTGACCACGTCCTGTACGCGCGGGATCCACTCCCAGTGCGCCGGCGGCTTGTAGCCGTCGACCTTGGTCCGCGCGTGCACCACGATGTGCTCGGCGCCACCTTCGGCCAGGGCCGTGGCACACACCAGCGAACCGTCCGGGCTGTCGAAGCCCAGGCGCATCTTGGCGGTGACAGGAATGTGCGCGGGGACGGCACGACGGACATGCTCGACGATCTGGTTGAGCAGCTCGGGCTCCTTGAGCAATACCGCGCCACCACGGGATTTGTTGACGGTCTTGGCCGGACAGCCGAAGTTCAGGTCGATCACTTCGGAACCCAACTCGCAGGCCAGCGCGGCATTTTCCGCCAGGCACACCGGATCGGAACCGAGCAGTTGCACACGCAGCGGCACGCCGGAGGCCGTCCGGGCACCGTTGAGCAACTCCGGGCCGAACTTATGGAAATAGGCAGGTGTGAGCAACTGGTCGTTGACCCGAATGAACTCGGTCACGCACCAGTCAATACCACCCACGCGGGTCAGTACATCGCGCAGGATGTCGTCGACCAATCCCTCCATGGGCGCCAAAGCAATTTGCATGAAAAACACACTCGAGGAAAAACGTGCGGCAGTTTACTGGGTTCAGAGAAAATCTGCAGAACATCGCGACCGCCTGTGGGAGCGGGCTTGCTCGCGAAAGCGGTGGATCAGCCAATATCATCTCTGATGACAGACCGCCTTCGCGAGCAAGCCCGCTCCCACATGAGATCAGGGTTGTACCAACTCCTGCGCCCGGATCGCCGGGCCATAGCCCTCGATGAATTCTGCCGGCATGCGCTTGGGCTTGCCGGTGGACAGCTCGATGCAGACGAACGTGGTCTGCGCGCGCAATAGCGTGGTGTTGTCGCTGGGGCGGATCAACTGGAAGTGCCGGGTCATTTTCAGGCGCTGGTCCCAATCGACGATCCAGGTCGCCAATTGCAACTCATCGTCCTCATAGGCTGCCGCCAGGTAATCGATCTCGTGCCGCACCACCGCCATCGCCCGGTCCAGCCGCCGGTATTCGACCAGGTCCAGGCCCAGGCGCTGGGAGTGGCGCCAGGCACAGCGTTCGAGCCAGGTCACGTAGACCGCGTTGTTCGCGTGCCCCAACCCGTCAATGTCCTCGGCGCTCACTTGCAGATCAATGATGAACGGCGTTTCCCGATCCCAGCCCATGCCCGACTCCCTGGTCAGATAATTTCGACCGAGGCAGTGTAACGGAAGCTCAGGCGGATTGGCGCGATTGCAGACTGCGCCCGGCCAGCAGTGATAACACGCCATCAATCACCCTGGGGTCGGCCAACACCCGCTGATGACCACCGTCTTTCAAACGCAACAAGCGGCTGTCGAACCAGGCCTCGTGAATCAGCCGGGATTCCTTCACAGGGACCAGGTTGTCGTCTTCGGCATGGACAATCAGGCCGGGCATGTCGAGTTGATAGTGCGCGACATCCAGCGTCGCGGCTCGCATGCCGACGTCTTGTTCGACCTGGCGAATGAATGCCGAGCGGGCTTTCGGTGGCAGCCCGACATAGCGGGCAAAACCACGCAACACGCCAAGAATCCGCGCCGGAGCGGCAATGGTGACCAGGGTTTCGGTGCGCAGGCCCAACTGAACCGCGAGCATGGCACTGGCGCCGCCCATGGAGTGGCCGATGACCGCTTGCAGGGGGGGCAGTTCGGCAGCCGCTTCAAGCATGGCGCGGGCGAACAGCACCACATTCGCTTCGCTGCCCGGCGAGCGACCGTGGGCCGGACCATCCAGGGCCACGACCGAGTAACCGGCATCGACCAGCGCGGTGATCAGGCTGGCAAACTGCGTCGGCCGCCCTTCCCAACCATGCATCAGCAAGACTGCCGGGCCCTGGCCCCAACGCAGGACCGAGAGGCCGAAACGCAGGGTGATCCGCTCGGACTTGGCCAACAGTGGCAGCTCCCAGTCACGCAGCGGCAGATCCCGTGGCGTCATGAACGCCTGTCGCATTTTGCTTGCGACCAGTTTCGGGGCAAACCAGCCCAAGGTGCCATTAACGCCACGAACCCACTTTAACGCGCTCATCGCATTCTCCTCAGGCCGCAGCCTTCAGGTCAACGCACTGCCGATTTGGCGGCGCGCAGTAATCGATCGGACAACTCTCCCGGCCCCAGCGCCCGCGCCAGAGCCAACCCACCCACCATCAAGGCCATGTCGGCCAGGGCTTTTTCGGTGTCTTCAGGACTGGCCGCCAACTGCGCGACCATCAATTCCACATGCTCATTGAGCGCGGCACGAAACGCTTCCGGCAGCCGCCCCAGTTCGCCGACCGATGCAGGGATCGGGCAGGCCGATTCGGAGGAATCACGGTGCTTGCGCGAAAGATAGAACGCTGCCACCAGCGCGCGGCGCTCTTCACCCGTCAACTGCGCATCCATATCGGCAATCAGGTCGCGGCGGTGACCGAGCAATTGCCTGAACGCCTCGAGCATCATCGCGTCCTTGCTTTCGAAGTGTGCGTAGAAGCCGCCGACCGTCAGGCCCGCCGCACCCATCACTTCGCCCACACTTGGCTCGGCCGGGCCGCGCTGAATCAGCGCTGCGCTGGCAGCCTTGAGGATGCGTTCGCGGGTTTGAGCTTTTTTATCGTTCATCGTCGCCTCCGAATATTACGATTGAAATATTATTCTCATAATAAATTTTAGCAAGTCATGGGTGTGACCGCTGGTCTGAAGAACAGTTTTTTTGGATAGGGAGGAATTTGGCCAAACGCCAGACAAACAAAAGGGCCATTCAATAATTGAATGACCCTTATAAAATCCCGCAGAGCGGGTAATCGTGGCGTCCCCTAGGGGACTCGAACCCCTGTTACCGCCGTGAAAGGGCGGTGTCCTAGGCCACTAGACGAAGGGGACACAAACCCTTCTATACAACTGATCAGTGCTGAGTGCTGATCGATTCAAGGCCGGTGTGGCCAGACCTTGAACTGTAAAATTGGTGGAGCTAAGCGGGATCGAACCGCTGACCTCCTGCATGCCATGCAGGCGCTCTCCCAGCTGAGCTATAGCCCCGGATTTTTCGCCTCGCGGCGGAGCGACATCTTGCAACATCGCTTCTGTAAAACTGGCGTCCCCTAGGGGACTCGAACCCCTGTTACCGCCGTGAAAGGGCGGTGTCCTAGGCCACTAGACGAAGGGGACGCAAACCCTTCTATACAACTGATCAACGCTGAGTGTTGATCGCTTCAAGGCCGGTGTGGCCAGACCCTGAAGTGTAAATTGGTGGAGCTAGACGGGATCGAACCGTCGACCTCTTGCATGCCATGCAAGCGCTCTCCCAGCTGAGCTATAGCCCCTCATCGTTGATGTCATCGCTGAGGACGGGGCGAATCTTAAGGGCGTATCGAAAGCCTGTCAAACTTATTTTTGAAAAATTTCAAAATTTTTTGTCGGCATAACAACCACTTACCGCCCTCCCCCCGGAAATCCGGGGCATATCCGCCCCTGTAGCAGCTGCCGCAGGCTGCGTTCGAACGCGAAGCGCTCGTGATTCGGACCCTCCGTCCTTTCAGACAGATTGCGTCAAGGCCATCGGGGCCGCTACGCAGCCCAACGCAGCCTGCGGCAGCTGCTACAGGGTAACGGTGGGAATCAGGCGATAGCGCCCAGCAGCTTTTCCCACTCTTTGTTTTCTTTCTTCGACACGCCGCCCAGCAGGTCAATGGCCTGGCGCAGACGGAAACGGGTCAGGTCCGGCCCGAGGATTTCCATCGCATCGAGCACCGACACCGAGCTGGCCTGGCCGGTGATCGCGGCGAACATCAGCGGCATGGCATCACGCAGCTTCAGCTCCAGGGACTCGACCACCGCCTGAATGGTGGCGGTGATGCTGTCCTTCTCCCACTGGCGCAGGCTTTCGAGTTTCCACAGGATCAACTGCATCAACTGGCGAACCTGATCGCCCGACAGCTTCTTGGATTCGAACAGCCTGGCATCGGGGTTCACGCCACCGGCAAAGAAGAACCCGGCCAGGGGTGCCACCTGGCTGAAGGTCTCGACCCGGCCCTGCACGTGCGGCGCGATCTTCATCATGTATTCGCAATTGAACGCCCACTTCTGCACCCGCGCGGCGAACTCCTCCACCGGCAGGTCACGCAGCCACTGGCCGTTGAGCCACGACAGCTTCTCGATATCGAAGATTGGCCCGCCGAGGGATACGCGCTTGAGGTCGAAGTTGTCGACCATTTCCTGCAGCGAGAACTTCTCGCGCTCGTCCGGCATCGACCAGCCCATGCGGCCCAGGTAGTTGAGCATCGCTTCGGGCATGAAGCCCATGCGCTCGTAGAAGGTCACCGAGGTCGGGTTCTTGCGCTTGGACAACTTGCTCTTGTCCGGGTTACGCAGCAGCGGCATGTAGCACAGCTCCGGTTGTTCCCAGCCGAAGTATTCGTAAAGCAGGATCAGCTTCGGTGCCGATGGCAGCCATTCTTCGCCACGCAATACGTGGGTGATGCCCATCAGGTGGTCGTCGACCACGTTGGCCAGGAAGTACGTCGGCAGGCCGTCGGTCTTCATCAGGACTTGCATGTCCATGCGGTCCCACGGGATTTCAACGTCGCCACGCAGCATGTCCGGCACCACGCAGACGCCTTCGCTCGGCACCTTCATGCGGATCACATGGGGTTCGCCAGCGGCCAGGCGACGGGCGACTTCTTCCTTGGACAGCAGCAGCGCGCGGCCGTCGTAACGCGGGGTTTCTCCGCGAGCCATTTGCTCGGCGCGCATCTGGTCCAGCTCTTCGGCGGTGCAGAAGCACGGGAAGGCATGCCCCATGTCGACCAGTTGCTGGCAATACTTCTGATAAATATCGCCGCGCTCGCTTTGCCGATACGGACCGTGCGGGCCGCCGACGTCCGGGCCTTCGCTCCAGTCGATCCCCAGCCAGCGCAAGGCGTCGAAAATCTGCTGCTCGGACTCGCGGGTCGAACGCAGTTGGTCGGTGTCTTCGATCCGCAGGATGAACTCACCGCCGTGCTGCTTGGCAAAGCAGTAGTTGAACAAGGCGATGTAAGCGGTACCTACGTGGGGATCCCCGGTAGGCGATGGCGCGATGCGAGTGCGGACGGTGGTCATGGCATGTCTCGAAAAGAAAAAAAGCAAAGTTCAAACAAGGCGCGAATGGTAACAGGCGACACCCGCCCGGCTCCAGCGAACAGGGCATTTAAGCCAAGGTTGCGGCTGTAACGCCCGTATGGCGAGGTGAATGGCCGAATATCAGCTGATGGCATTTACCGCTTATCGGCTGTATGCCAGATTTGCCTGCTGATAACTTCCCTTACAATTTCTCGACTACAGTTTGCCTCATGCCTGCCCAACTCAAGCGTCGCCTCTTCACGTTCCTGCTGATTGTCCTGCTGATAGCCGGGGGCCTGTTTGCCCATTGGTTCTTCAAGGGGCGCTTTTATGAAAGCACCGACAACGCTTATGTCCAGGGCGAGATCACCCGCGTGTCGAGCCAATTGGGGGCGCGCATCGATCAGGTGCTGGTGCAGGACAACCAGCATGTCGAGAAAGGCCAGTTGCTGGTCAAACTCGAAGGTGACGACTTCCGCCTCGCTGTCGACCGCGCCAATGCCGCCCTGGCCACCCGCCAGGCCGAGCGCCTGCAAGCCCAGAGCAAACTGACCCAGCAGGCCAGCCTGATTGCCGCCAGCGAAGCGCAAGTCGCCTCCAGCCAGGCCAGCCTGGGTCGCTCGCAGATCGACCTGACCCGCGCCGAGACCTTGCGCAAACCCGGCTATATCTCGGAAGAACGGGTGACCACCCTCTCCGCCGACAACCACATTGCCCGCTCGCAAGTGGCCAAGGCCCAGGCCGATGCGCAAAGCCAACGCCAGCAGGTCAATGCGCTGAATGCGGAAATCAAACGCCTCGACGCGCAGATCGCCAATGCCAAAACCGACCTGGCCCAGGCCGAACTGAACCTGACCCGCAGCGAAATCCACGCGCCCATCAGCGGCCTGATCGGCCAGCGTGCAGCCCGCGAAGGCCAGTATGTGCAGGCCGGCGCTTACCTGCTGTCGATCGTGCCGGACGAAGACATCTGGATTCAGGCCAATTTCAAGGAAACCCAGATTGGCCACATGCAGCCCGGCCAGGAAGCCGAACTGACCTTCGACGCCTACAGCGACACCCCGATCAAAGCCCGGGTCGACAGCCTGTTCGCCGCCTCGGGGGCGCAGTTCAGCCTGTTGCCGCCGGACAATGCCACAGGCAACTTCACCAAAGTCGTACAACGGATTCCGGTAAAACTGACCTTCGCCGCGGACAATCCGCTGCGCGGCAAGATCCGCCCGGGCATGTCCGTCACCGCCAAGGTGAATATCAAGGACGCCCCTGAAGAAACCGCCCCCAAAGTGAGCCATAAAGACGCCCCTGACGATGGCCGGTGATCAACTGATCCGCCCGAACGGCGAACCGACCCGGCGGGACTGGATTGCGGTGATGAGCGTGATGCTCGGTGCTTTCATGGCGGTGCTGGACATCCAGATCACCAACTCATCGCTCAAGGATATCCAGGGCGCGCTGTCAGCCACGCTTGAAGAAGGCTCGTGGATTTCCACCTCGTACCTGGTGGCGGAAATCATCATGATCCCGCTCACCGCCTGGCTCGTGCAGTTACTGTCGGCGCGACGCCTGGCGGTCTGGGTGTCACTCGGGTTTCTCGCAGCCTCCCTGCTCTGCTCCATGGCGTGGAGCCTGGAAAGCATGATCGTCTTCCGAGCGCTACAGGGATTTACCGGCGGCGCGCTGATTCCGCTGGCGTTCACCCTGACCCTGATCAAACTCCCGGAACACCACCGCGCCAAAGGCATGGCCATGTTCGCCATGACCGCCACCTTCGCGCCCTCCATCGGCCCGACCCTCGGCGGCTGGCTGACGGAAAACTGGGGCTGGGAATACATCTTCTACATCAACATCCCGCCCGGCCTGATCATGATCGCCGGCCTGATGTACGGCCTGGAGAAGAAAGAAGCCCATTGGGAATTGCTGAAAAGCACCGACTACGCCGGCATTCTCACCCTCGGCGTCGGGCTTGGTTGCTTGCAGGTGTTCCTGGAGGAAGGCCATCGCAAGGACTGGCTGGAGTCGAGCCTGATCGTGACCCTGGGCAGCATCGCGCTGGTCAGCCTGATCAGCTTTGTGATCGTGCAGTTCTCCAAACCCAATCCGCTGATCAATCTCGGTATCCTCGGCAACCGCAACTTCGGGTTATCCAGTATTTCCAGCGTCGGGATGGGGGTTGGACTGTACGGCTCGATCTACCTGTTGCCGCTGTACCTGGCGCAGATCCAGAACTACAACGCCCTGCAGATCGGTGAAGTGATCATGTGGATGGGCGTGCCGCAGCTGTTTCTGATTCCGCTGGTGCCGAAGCTGATGAAGTTCGTCTCGCCGAAATGGCTGTGCACCCTGGGTTTCGGGCTGTTCGGGTTGGCGAGTTTCTCTTCGGGCGTGCTGAATCCGGACTTTGCCGGGCCGCAGTTCAATCAGATCCAGATCATCCGCGCCCTCGGGCAGCCGCTGATCATGGTCACCATCTCGCTGATCGCCACCGCCTACATCCTGCCCCAGGATGCGGGATCGGCCTCGAGCCTGTTCAACATCCTGCGCAACCTCGGCGGTGCCATCGGCATCGCCCTGCTCGCTACGCTGCTGGATGCGCGGACCAAGGTTTACTTTGACTACCTGCGTGAATCCATCGTACCGAGCAATCCGCAGGTAGCTGAACGGATTGCCTCGCTGACTGACCGGCTGGGCAACGAAACGGCGGCACTGGGCAAACTCAGCGAGATCGCCCACCAACAGGCGTCGATCATGGCCTATAACGATGCGTTCCATTTTGTCGGGATTGCACTGGGGATCAGCATGCTGGCGGTGTTGCTGACCAAGAAGTTGCCGGCGGGGTTGAAGGCTGGGGAAGCACACTAGTCAAGTATTGTGGCGCCAGGACCGGCCCCTTCGCGAGCAAGCCCGCTCCCACAGTTGATCGGGTTGTCCTGACGGGCGCGGTCCAATATGGGAGCGGGCTTGCTCGCGAAGAGGCCCGCACACTCACCGCAAATCTCAAACAGTGATCAACCGCTCGCGCAATTTGCCAATCTCATCTCGCATCTGCGCCGCTGCTTCAAACTCCAGATCACGCGCCAACGCATACATCTTCTCCTCCAGGGCCTTGATACGCTTGGCGATCTCACCCGGCGAGCGCAATTCGGCTTCGTATCTGGCGTTCTCTTCGGCCGCCTTGGCCATGCCCTTGCGCTTCTTGCTGCGCGAACCGGGCACGGTGGCGCCTTCCATGATGTCGGCGACGTCCTTGAACACGCCTTTGGGGGTGATGCCATTGGCCAGGTTGAAGGCGATCTGCTTGTCGCGACGACGTTCGGTTTCGCCGATCGCGCGCTCCATGGAGCCTGTGATCCGGTCGGCATAGAGAATCGCCCGGCCATTGAGGTTACGTGCCGCCCGGCCGATGGTCTGGATCAGCGAGCGCTCGGAACGCAGGAAACCTTCCTTGTCGGCATCGAGGATCGCCACCAGCGAGACTTCCGGCATGTCCAGGCCTTCGCGCAGCAGGTTGATCCCCACCAACACATCGAAGGTGCCCAGGCGCAGGTCGCGGATGATCTCGACCCGCTCCACGGTGTCGATGTCCGAGTGCAGGTAACGCACGCGCACGCCGTGGTCGGCCAGGTAATCGGTCAAATCCTCGGCCATGCGTTTGGTCAGCGTGGTGACCAGCACCCGCTCTTCCAGAGCGACGCGCTTGGTGATTTCCGACAGCAAGTCGTCGACCTGGGTCAGTGCCGGGCGGATCTCGATTTGCGGGTCCACCAGCCCGGTCGGGCGCACTACCATGTCAATCACGCGTCCGGCGTGCTCGGCTTCATAGTTGCCCGGAGTCGCCGAGACGAAGATCGTCTGCGGGCTGATGCTTTCCCACTCATCGAAACGCATCGGCCGGTTGTCCAGGGCCGAAGGCAGGCGGAAACCGTATTCCACCAGGGTTTCCTTGCGCGAGCGGTCGCCCTTGTACATGGCGCCAACCTGCGGAACGCTGACGTGGGATTCGTCGATCACCAGCAAGGCATCAGCCGGCAGGTAATCGTAAAGGGTTGGTGGCGCCGCGCCAGCTTCGCGACCGGACAGATAACGCGAGTAGTTTTCGATGCCGTTGCAGTAACCCAGTTCGAGGATCATCTCCAGATCGAAACGGGTGCGCTGCTCCAGGCGCTGGGCTTCCACCAGCTTGTTGTTGGAGCGCAGGTATTCCAGGCGTTCCTGCAACTCGACCTTGATGCCTTCGACCGCGCCCATCAGAGTTTCCCGGGGCGTGACGTAGTGGCTCTTCGGGTAGAAGGTGAAGCGCGGCAGCTTGCGAATGACTTCGCCGGTCAGCGGATCGAATGCCGACAGGCTTTCCACCTCATCGTCGAACAGCTCGATGCGGATCGCTTCGAAATCCGATTCCGCCGGGTGGATATCGATCACATCGCCCCGCACGCGGAAGGTCGCCCGGGCAAAATCCATGTCGTTGCGGGTGTATTGCAGGTCGGCCAGGCGCCGCAGCAATTCGCGCTGGTCGAGCCGGTCGCCGCGATCCACGTGCAGCACCATCTTCAAGTAGGTTTCCGGGCTGCCCAGACCATAGATGCACGACACCGTGGTGACGATGATCGCGTCCTTGCGCTCCAGCAATGCCTTGGTCGCCGACAGACGCATCTGCTCGATGTGGTCGTTGATCGACGCATCCTTCTCGATGAAGGTGTCCGAGGACGGCACGTAGGCTTCGGGCTGGTAGTAGTCGTAGTAGGAAACGAAATACTCCACCGCGTTGTTCGGGAAGAACGCCTTGAACTCCCCGTACAACTGCGCCGCCAGGGTCTTGTTCGGCGCCAGCACCAGGGTCGGACGCTGCACCTGGGCGATCACGTTGGCGATGCTGAAGGTCTTGCCCGAGCCGGTCACACCGAGCAGCGTCTGGTGCGCCAGCCCGGCTTCGATGCCCTCGACCATCAGGCGGATGGCTTCCGGCTGATCGCCGGCGGGCTCGAAACGGGTGACTAGCTGGAATTCAGACATGAAATACCTCTGGATCACTCTTGCCGGTCAAACCGGCACGAACGAGAAAGACCGCAAACGACCAATGTCGCCCGAAGAAAAAACTGGATTGTGCTCAATGTGGAGCCGATTGCCAGCGCTTTCAAGGCAAACGTCCTGCATCGCGCAAAACCTTTGCCGACGCCAATCGACTACCGGTCGAGAAATAATAGGAAAAACTTACCCGAAATGCTGATTCGCCTGTCGCCAGCCATCGCCGATGGCCTCTATACTAGCTCCCCGTTTGTGCACCGCTCTAGTGCATTCGGCTGGAGCGCGACACGTCCCTCCACTCTCCATTCAGAGCCGCCGCAATAATGAGCCTGTTCTCCGCTGTCGAAATGGCACCACGCGATCCAATCCTGGGCCTCAACGAAGCATTCAACGCCGATACCCGGACCAACAAAGTCAACCTGGGGGTCGGTGTTTACTGCAACGAGGAGGGGCGAATTCCACTCCTGCGCGCCGTTGTCGAAGCCGAAACCATTCGCGCCGCTCAACACGTTTCCCGTGGCTACCTGCCAATCGACGGCATCGCCGCCTACGACCAGGCGGTGCAAAAACTGCTGTTCGGCAATGATTCGCCACTGATCGCTGCCGGCCGTGTAATCACCACCCAGGCCGTTGGCGGTACTGGCGCACTGAAAATCGGTGCCGACTTCCTCAAGCAACTGCTGCCGAACGCCGTCGTGGCGATCAGCGACCCGAGCTGGGAAAACCACCGCGCCCTGTTCGAAACCGCCGGTTTCCCGGTGCAGAACTACCGTTACTACGACGCCGCGACCCACGACGTGAACCGTACCGGCATGCTGGAAGACCTGAACGCGCTGCCAAACGGCTCGATCATTGTGCTGCACGCCTGCTGCCACAACCCGACCGGCGTGGACCTGAGCCCGGCGGACTGGAAAAACGTCCTGGAAGTCGTTAAAGCCAAAGGCCACGTGCCGTTCCTCGACATGGCGTATCAGGGCTTTGGCGATGGCATCGACGAAGACGCCGCTGCCGTGCGCCTGTTCGCCGAGTCGGGCCTGACCTTCTTCGCCTCCAGCTCGTTCTCCAAGTCGTTCTCGCTGTACGGCGAGCGCGTGGGTGCCCTGTCGATCGTCAGCGAATCGAAAGAAGAAAGCGCGCGCGTGTTGTCGCAAGTCAAACGCGTGATCCGCACCAACTACTCCAACCCGCCGACCCACGGTGCCAGCGTTGTTGCTGCCGTACTGAACAGCCCGGAACTGCGCGCCCAGTGGGAAGCCGAACTGGCCGAAATGCGCTTGCGCATCCGCGGCATGCGTACCCAGATGGTCGACCTGCTGGCACAAAAAGCGCCTCAGCGCGATTTCAGCTTCGTCGGTCGTCAGTGCGGCATGTTCTCCTACTCCGGCCTGACGGTTGAACAAGTTCACCGCCTGCGCAACGAGTTCGGCATCTACGCCCTGGACACCGGCCGCATCTGCGTGGCCGCGCTGAACCAGAGCAACATCAAGGTGGTGACGGACGCTATCGTCCAGGTCATCTGATTACGCCTTGAAATGAAAAAACGGGAAGCCATGTGGCTTCCCGTTTTTTATGGACCATCGATATTCCCCTAGACTGAATCAGATCAACGTGTGGGAGCGGGCTTGCTCGCGAAAGGGCCAGCAGCTCCAGCACCGATGTCTCAGTCAGATCGCATTCGCGAGCAAGCCCGCTCCCACAGGTTTGCGTACACCTGAATGACCTACGAGATCCCACATGAAAAACGATGACCTGCGCGCCGACCGCGATGACCTGGATGACCTGGATCACTTCATCCCCCGCGCCCCGACCAAACGCGGCAACAACCTGGTAATGCAAGTCGCTGCGGGTGTATTCCTCGGCGGCCTGGCCCTGTGGCTGGTGCAATTGGGTGCCACAGCGCTCTACGCCAAACTGATGGTTGCCACCATTACCTTCGGCGGTTAAGCCAGTTCGGTCGCACGCTGGCTGGCAGCGTCGTCGTAGGCGACATACAGCGATTCAGCGACCTGGCTCTTGATCGCTTTAGTGCTTTCCAGGCCCAGGACAAAACCTTCGGCCTTGCCGCCAGCACGGTTCAATGCTTCAGCGGTGCCGGCCTGAGTGATGGCGTCGAACAACTTTTCGGCATGGGGGCCGACACCCTTGGGCAGGCTGATCTGAGAGATGCTCATGGGTGCACCCCGTGGTGTCGAGGTGTAAGGGTCAAATGATTCATGGCGCGTACCTTTTCGGCGAATGGCCGGCAGCGCGTGTCACCACTTCCGGGTGGCCATGGTAGACCTCTGGGACGATCCTGGTAACCGCCAATCGCCGCTAAACCACCGCCCGTCCCGCTGATTCGCTCCATTTGTTATTCGATGCTTGACTTCTCTTTTTGAATCAGTAAGATACGCGCCATTCCGCGATAGCTCAGTTGGTAGAGCAAGTGACTGTTAATCACTGGGTCCCTGGTTCGAGTCCAGGTCGTGGAGCCAGACAGCAACATCGAAAAGCCCCTGAATCGAAAGATCCAGGGGCTTTTTTGTGGCCGATTGAAAAGCCAACTGCTGAAAAGCAAAAAGCCGATCTGTCTATTCGACAGATCGGCCCTTTTCAGTCGCCGTGAGCGTCAGACATGCTCACTGCTTTTCGCGTGCGCCGCTCGCGGTTCCGCCAGGCCGTGTTCCGATTCCAGCACCGGAATCTCCTTGCCGTCGCAATCGTGCAGTTTACCGTCGCTGAAGTAATCCCCTTCACGCAACGCCGCCAGATCCTGATAACGCAGTACCCGCTCGGTACCGGCCGCAAACACCGATTGCTGGTCGGAGTTACCGGCGGTGAGGTGGTTGAAGGTCAGGTTCAACACGATGGCCATGATCGCCGACGAGCTGATGCCCGAATGGAAAATGGTCGCGAACCAGCTTGGGAAGTGGTCGTAGAAGTTCGGTGCCGCGATCGGGATCATGCCGAAGCCGATCGAGGTAGCAACGATGATCAGGTTGACGTTGTTGCGGTAGTCGACCTTGGACAAGGTTCGAATGCCGCTGGCCGCGACGGTGCCGAACAGTACGATGCCGGCGCCGCCCAATACCGAGGTCGGCACGGCGGCAATGACCCGGCCCATGAAGGGCAGCAGGCCGAGGATCACCAGGAACAAGCCGCCGGTGGCCACTACGTAGCGGCTCTTGATGCCGGTGACCGCCACCAGACCGACGTTCTGGGCGAAGGCGCTCTGGGTGAAGGAACCGAAGATCGGCGCGAACATGCTCGACAGCATGTCGGCGCGCAGGCCGTTGCCGAGGCGCTTGGAGTCAACCTTGGTGCCGATGATCTCACCGACCGCCAGAATGTCCGCCGAGGTTTCCACCAGCGTCACCATCACCACGATGCACATCGACAGGATCGCAGCGAAGTGGAAGGTCGGCATGCCGAAGTGGAACGGCGTCGGGAAGCCGAACATCGGGCCCTGGGTCACGGACGAGAAATCCGCCATGCCGAGGAACACCGCGATCACCGTACCGACGACCATGGCCAGCAGGATCGACAGGCGGGAGATGGTCGCACTGCCGATTTTGCTCAGCAGCAGCACCAGTACCAGCGTCACCGCCGCCAGACCGATATTCGCCATGCTGCCGAAATCCGGCGCGTGGCTGTTGCCGCCCATGGCCCAGCGCGCGGCTACCGGCATCAGCGTCAGGCCGATGGTGGTAATCACGATGCCGGTCACCAGCGGCGGGAAGAACTTGGTGATACGCGAGAACACCGGGGTTATCAGCAATCCGATCAGGGACGCCGCTATCACCGCCCCCAACACCGACTGGAACCCGCCCTCCCCGCCACTGCTGACAATCGCCACCATGGTCGCGACGCCGGAGAAGGATACGCCCTGCACCAGCGGCAACTGACAACCAAAAAACGGTAGACCCAGGGTTTGCAGCAGCGTTGCCAGCCCCCCCGCAAACAATGAAGCAGCAATCAACAAACCGATGTCCGCCGGCGAGAGCCCGGCCGCCTGGCCGATGATCAATGGCACAGCGACGATACCGCCATACATGGTCAGAACATGTTGCAGGCCATAAGCCATATTCGCGCCGATCCCAAGATTTTCGTCCTCGGGCCGTTGGTGTGAAACATGGGGCGTTTTCATGGTAGGGGGTTCCCTAGTTTTTGTTATTCGCACACTGTATGCAATAGTCAGGACAAATGTCTATAGAGTTGTATACAACTTATCAGTCACAAAATGGATACCTGTCCATTTCCGCCTGCCCCCCCCCCTGGCCCCGCCAAAGGCAAGACCCGCATTACCATCATGCTCGATGACGCGGTCATCGAAGCCGCCCGGGCACTCGCGGAACACGAGGGGTACGGCTACCAGACGGCGATCAACAATACGTTGCGCCGGGCCCTGCTCAACGAAGGCAAGACCGCACAACTGAAACAAACCCTCACCCCTGCCGAGCTCAAGGGCCTGGAGCAGAAACTGGCAGAGGTCTTGCGCGAAATCCAACGGGTGATGGCGCCGGGTGTCCGGCCCTGAAACACAAAGGGCCGATCAATCGGATCAGCCCTTTGTGATGCCTGCGATCAGCCAGCTATTGCGGCGCTGCGATCAATCGCTCCAGCGTCCGCGCCAATTGCGCCTGTTCCGGCACACGAATGCCGAACTCGCTGCCCAGCAGGCCAATCAGTTCCTGCACATCCGTCACCTCCCGCCGCTCGCTGTCCTGGCCAATCCGGTGAATCGCGAAACTGCCATTGTTGAGCGTACGCCGCCACCCCTCCCCGGTGCGCGCCACCATCAACTGCTTGACGAAAGACGACTCGGGGTGGGTCGAGACGTACCAGTTGCCCACAGCAAAATCGATATCTTCCTGGCGCTGCAGGTCGAAGATGTACATCGCTCGCCACTCACCGGCAACGTTGGCGCGCAGGGTAAAACCGTCGACGTGCAGGTCGATGCGATACGGCTCGTGAGGGGTGAGTTGTTCGGCGCGGGTATCGAGCAACAGGGGCGCGGTCGGCACCATGCCGCCGAAGCCGACGTCGGTGATGTAGCGCACGTCATCGATGATGACCAGGCTCAGGCGATGGGTCCGGGCAGTCCAGGCGCCCTCCGGCTGGCCCATCACCACCCGGCCGCTGATGGCACGGGCGTCGAAACCCAAATCCTGAAGCAAGGCCAGGAACAGGTTGTTGAGTTCGTAGCAGTAACCGCCACGACCATCGTGCAAGACCTTGCGCTCGATGGACGGCAAGTCGATCAGCACCGGCTCGCCGGATAACGTGGTGAGGTTTTCAAACGGGAAAACGCTGGTATGGCGCAATTGCAGTTGGCGCAAGGTTTCCAGGGTCGGTGCCGCAGGTGCATCGAAGCCCAGGCGTTGCAGGTACAAAGCACGGTCGGTAAGGCGTGGCTCGCTCATCGTTCAATCCTTTTGCACGTTCGCTGCGGATCACTCCGCCGATGGGCGTTATGTATAAGGGATGAACCGGTACGGCCGACAATTGATTTCGCCAATCGCCCAGTGCGGGTCCTGCTGATCAGGCTGAATGGCATGTTGCACGATAGCACCGAGTGGCGGTGACGAGTGGCACGGTAAAGACAGTTGCTCCCACGGGGTTCTCGTTTGAACATGGATCGGTGGTCCTCTGCGGCCCAGTGCCGGTCACGGTCACGGTCAAATCCGTGCCACTTTTCAAGCGTCCGGCACCCACCGCGCGACCCTTCACACCAACATCAGGTGACGACTCATTCCTGGAGACGACCATGATGAACATCAGAATGACTTCGCTGCTCCTGGCTGGATTGTTGTCGGCGATGCCCCTGGCCACGTTTGCGGCGTCCGGCGATGGCATTAACGCAACCGGTACGACATCGGGCGCAACCCGCAACTCGACCATGCTGCCAGACAACAACAGACCCAGCGTACCCTCGGGCGCCAACACCAGCGGTCGTGGCCCCGGCTCATCAATCGGGAGTACTGGCGTCAATGGTCCGGGCAGTGGCGCGGGCGGCGGCACCGGTGCACCCGGTGGCGGAACCGGCGGTGCTGGCGGCGGGACGGGTAGCTGGACAGGCAAAAGCAGCCGATGACGCGCAGTCATTGGCTGCTTGTTGTCGCCTGGGGCTTACATCGGCATGACCGCCGACAGGAAAAACACTTCAACGATCGGAACGCATCAACGCCTCGACACCACCGGCCATCGACAACGTTGCCACGCGGTTTCGCCCCGAATGCTTGGCCTGATACAACGCCGCATCCGCCCGCTCGACAAACACGTCCATGCTGTCACGCCCCGACGGCACAAACGCATAGCAACCCAGACTGACCGTCACGTAGCCATTGGGCGAGCCGGTGTGACTGATGTGCCTGTCGATGACACTGCGGCGGATCTGTTCGGCAATCGTCATGGCACCGTGGATGTCGGTGTCCGGCAGCAGCACTGCAAACTCTTCGCCGCCGTAACGCACCGCCAGATCGGCCTTGCGGTGGCAGCAACCCTTCAGCGCGCGCGCCACTTCGGCCAGGCAGTGATCGCCCACCACGTGGCCGTAGGTGTCGTTGTAGCGCTTGAAGTAATCGATATCGAGCATGATCAGGCTCAACGGGCTGGCCTGCCGGGCGCCGCGCCCGAACTCGATGTCCAGCGCCCGCTCGAACAATCGGCGGTTGGCCAGCCCGGTCAGGCTGTCGTGGGTGGCGATCAGTTCCAGCGCCTGCTGGGCCCTGCGCAAATCCGACTCGACCCGCTCGCCGACACGCACCTGATGCAGGAACACCCACCCGAACAGCCCCACGCCCAGCAACACCAGGGCAACGATGAGACTGGAACGAAACGCCGTGTCGTACCAGCCCGCGAGAATGGACTCCGTGGACGACGCAGCGGCGACCACCAGCGGATACGCCTCCAACTGTCGGTAACCGTACATGCGTGTCACACCATCGATGATGGAGGTGAACATCGCATTGCCGGAGGTGGCCAGTGGCAGGAACTTCTGGAAAATCTCGCTCTGGGCCAGCGACATGCCGATCTGCGCCTCTACAAAAGGTCGACGCGCCAACAACGTGCCATCGGTCAGGCCGAGAAACATCGAGCCGTTGTCGTCGAGGCTGAAGCTTTTGAAGAACTGGTCGAAGTACGACATCTTGATGCCGGCCAGCAACACGCCCTGGAAGTGCCCGTTCCTGTCGTTGACCCGTTTGGAAACCGGAATGATCCACTCGCCGTTTTCCCGGCTGCGAATGGCCGGGCCGATATGCGCCACCGACGATACGTTCTGCAGGTGATACTTGAAGTACTCGCGATCGGCGACGCCGGGCCCCCGGGGCAGGTTTTCAAACGAGGTCACCACCCACTGGCCCTTCTGGTCGAACAGCAGGATGCCGTGCAACTGATCCAGCGCCAACACTCGCCGGGCGAAGGTCTGCTGCAATCGTGGCCGCTGGTCCGGACCGAAACCGTCGACCTGAATCCAGTCCACCAGACTGGTCAGCACCAGGTCGGCCTTCATGAAGGTGTCTTCGGCTTGTTGCGCCATGGCCCGCGTCAGGTTCGAAGATGCCACTTGCGCCAGGCTCAGGTCATGGCGACGGGACTGTTCCAGTTGCAGGTAGAGCAAACCGCACAGGCACAGGCACACCGTGGCAATGAACAATACCGCGGCCTTGCGCAGCGGTATGCGTTTCAATGCGACGCCAGGGGCGTGGTCCGGGTCGTTAAAGCGCGTGGGCAAAATTCATCCTGTCGGGGGGCAAGGCATGGGCAACGATCCAACGCCCTCAGTCTTCGGGGGGCGTAGTTTACGGGGATATCCAGGACAAATGGGTGGCCACTTGCCCAGCGGTATCACACCGGCCCTGCCTGAGCTGCAAACATGACCCAGGGCAAGCGCTACCTGTGCGTCAACGAGCTACGATTAGACATACCTCAATACAGGGAATCGACATGAGCAAGGCAGACGAACTCGCCGCAAGATTGAAACAGACACGACTGACCAGCGCGGATCAGGCGATCGATGGCTGGCCGGGCCAGGTCTACGAACTGTATCAACGGATAGAGACCTGGCTGCTGCCCTTGACCGAAGCGGGCCTGGTCCTGCGGCGCAACCCCACCCATGTGTTCGAGAGCCACCCCGATGGCGACGCTTACGACTACGCCATCGACCAGTTGGTCATCTCAGGCAACGAGCACAGCATTACCCTTGACCCGGTTGCACGCTTCACCGCCGATGGCGAGGGGCGGGTCGAGATCCATACCACAGACAACGAACTCGCCCTGTTGCGCACCGTGGACGAACACGGTGAAACACACTGGTGGCTACAGACGATCGAACAGGCCACCGCGCAGCTGGACGCCGTGGCGCTGACGGAAACCGATCTGCTTGTGGTGGTGCAACAAGGGTTGGGGCTTTAGGGGCTAATGCCAGTCAAATAAGCGGGAATGCGATCTGTAGCAGCTGCCGAGCCCGCGAGGCTGCGTTCGACTGCATAGCAGTCGTGAGTCCAGCTGACGCGGCCTGCCTGACGTACCGCAATGACTGATTTTACGACTGCTTCGCAG
>NZ_JBWKWD010000047.1:0-45704 GCF_059422045.1 Pseudomonas sp. GW821-FHT02A08 | reverse complement strand
GGGGTCGTGTCAGTCGACATGAATGTCGAATGACACACCGCTTTCGCGAGCAAGCCCGCTCCCACATTTGTTTTGTGTTGTTTTTTCACTGTGTGAAAAAGGAGATCCAGTTTGTCCTCTCCCATCCCGGTCACGATCCTCAGCGGCTTCCTCGGCGCCGGCAAGACCACCCTGTTGCGTCACCTGCTCAAGGCCGAGCACGGCCTGAAAATCGCCGTGATCGAGAACGAATTCAGCAATGCCGGTATCGATACCCAGCTGTTGGGCGATGAGCCGGTACAAGTAATGACACTGTCCAACGGCTGCGTCTGCTGCACCATCCACACGGACCTGACCAAAGCGCTTTATCTGTTGCTCGAGCGTCTGGACCGGGGCGACATCGCCTTCGACCGCCTGGTGATCGAATGCACCGGCCTGGCCGATCCGGCACCGGTGGCACAAACCTTTTTCATCGACGAAGAGCTGCGTGAGCGCTATATCCTCGACGGCATCATCACGCTGGTCGACGCGGCACATGCCGACTTGCACCTGGCCCAGACCATCGCCCAGGCGCAGGTCGGATTCGCCGACCGCTTGCTGGTGAGCAAGCGTGATCTGGTGGACGAGGCGACCTTCACTGCGCTGAACGAGCGTCTGACCCGCATCAACCGGCGTGCGCCGATTCGTGTGGTTGACCACGGCAAGATCGACCTGGCCGAGTTGCTCGATGTGCGCGGCTTCAACCTCAATGCCGATCTCGGCGGCGGCGTGACTTTGCGCCCGGTCAGCCAGGTTCCGTCCATCGACCGTATTTCCAGCCTGGTGCTGCGCACGGAAAAACCGCTGGATATCGACAAGCTCAGCGAGTTCATGAACGAGTTGCTGGAGGAGCATGGCAAGCAGTTGCTGCGCTACAAAGGCGTGTTGAACATCCTCGGCGAATCCCGTCGCATGGTGTTTCAGGGGGTGCTCAAGCTTTATGGTTTCGACTGGGATACCGAGTGGGCGGAAGACGACGTGCGCGAAAGCGTGATCGTGTTCATTGCCGATGACTTGCCGGAAGAAAAGATTCGCGAGGGGTTTGCGCGGGTGGCGGCGGTCTGAGGTTTTTATGGCGTCTTTGAGGACGCCATCGCGGGCAAGCCCGGCTCCCACAGGTTTCTGGTTGAACACAATGTCTGTGCTCATCCTCGAACACTGTGGGAGCGGGCTTGCCCGCGATGCAATCTAGCCGGCAACACAATGTTCACGGGTTGTATTGAGCAGTGTCTGTTCCAGGTAATCCAGATGCCGGTTGAGCGCGACTTGCGCCGTCGCGGCATCGCCTCGCTCCAGCGCATCCAGAATCGCCATGTGCTCCACACAATAATCCTTCTGCTGCAGATCAAACTGCGCAATCGCCAATGAAGTCAGCGGTACCAGGCTCTCAAGAAAATGCGCCAACGGTGCATTCCCCGCCATTTGTGCCAACTGCAGGTGAAACTCTCCCGACAAACGAATCGCCCGGCCACGTTCGGTGCATTGACGCTCGTTGTCGACCAGTGTCCGCAGGCGCTTCAAGTCTTGTGCGCATGGACGTTGACAGGCCAGCCGCACCAGCATGATCTCGGCCAGACGCCGGGCATGCAGCGTTTGCCGGGTCTGCTCGACATCAAGTTCGGCGACGCGGGGACGATGATTGACGCGAAGGATGATGATCTGCTGATGGGACAGCCGCGTCAGCACATCACGGATGTCGCTGCGCCTTGCCCCGAACATCTGCGCCAGGCTTTCTTCGGTAAAGCGACTGGCCGAATGGATGCGCTGTTCGAAAATGGCGTCCAGGACCCGCGAATACAGATCATCCACCGACGGGCGGACGGGCAGGGTAGCGAGCGTTTGTGGCGAAGCGTAGCTGTTCATGGCCAATCTCCAGTTCGAAGAGGTTTCAACTGCCGAGGTTGTCTTCCGGAATGTTCAGTTCGATGCCTATGCGTTGGCCTTCGCGCAAAATGTGCCGACGCATTTCGACGCTGGCCTGGGCGCTGTTCTTGCTGCGGATCGCCCGCACCACGGCTTCGTTTTCTTCAAGGCGTTCGGCCAGATGCTCCGGGGAGTTGCGCAACACTTCGGCGCTTTGCTTGAGGGCATTGCTGGTTTGCTGGACCACGCTCTGGAAGATCGGGTTCGACGTCAGCGTGAACAGCTCTTCGTGGAACGCGATATAGGCGCTTACGCCGGCTTCACTGTCATTGGCCTCCAGGGCTTCGCGCATGTCCATCAGGGTCAGGCGCAGTTGCCCGACTTCCTTGCTGCTGATGGACTGCGCCACGAGACCGACGATGAATGGCTCCAGGGTGTAGCGCAGTTGCAGCACGTCTTCCAGGCTCGCTGCGGCCACCGCGCTGTCGTGGGACTGGCCATCGCTGAGACTGGCCTCGAGCACGACGACGCCTTTGCCCGGCATCGAACGCACCAGACCAAGGGTTTCCAGGACGATGACCGCCTCACGCAGGCTTGGGCGGCTGATACCCAGCTGTTCGGCCAGCTCGCGTTGCCCCGGCAGCATTTCGCCGGAGCGCCACTGACCACGGGCCAAAGCGGCCCGAAGTTTTTCCACGACTGAAGTTACAACGGTCGACGAGGTAATCACTGTTCGCTCCATGAGCATCCAAAAGGGGTGAAGGTGTGCCGGCCAGGACGAGGCGGGCACACCGTTGATTCAGAATTCCTGCTGATGCGCCGGTGCGACCGGTTTTCTCGACTGGAAGGTATAACCTGCCTGGCCCGAAAGTACCTTGTTCGCCCGCTGCACATCGATGTCCTTTTCCCACCGCGCGATGGCGACGGTCGCCACACAGTTGCCGATCAGGTTGGTCAGCGCCCGGCCGATGCCCATGAACCAGTCCACGGCCAGCACCAGCACCAGACCCACTACCGGAATGGCCGGGATGGCTGTCAGGGTGGCCGCCAGAATCACCAGCGCCGAGCCCGGAATACCGTGGGCCCCCTTGGAGGTGATCAACGATACCAACAGAATCGTCAGCAGGTCGGTCATTGCCAGCGGCGTGCCGGTGGCATTGGCGATGAACACGATGGCCAGGGTCAGATAGATCGAGAAACCGTCGAGGTTGAACGAGTAACCTGTTGGAATCACCAGCCCGACCGTCGAACTGCCGATGCCCAGATGCTCAAGCTTGCGCATGATTTGCGGCAGCACGGCGTCGGACGAAGCGGTGCCCATGACAATCAGCAGTTCTTCTCGCAGGTATTTGAGCAACGGCCACATCTTCAGGCCGGAGAGGCGCATCACCAGACCGAGAATCAGAGCTACAAAGGCAACGCAGGTCAGGTAGAACAGGCCGACCAGGCTGCCCAGGTGTTGCAGCGAGTCCAGGCCATATTTGCTGGTGGTGAAGGCGATCGCACCGAATACACCGATCGGCGCCAGGCGCACGATCATGCCCATGATGCGGAAGATCACGTGGCTGAGTTCATTGATCAGCCGCGAAATACCCGATGCCGCCTCGCCCACCAGATTCAGCGCACTGCCGAACAGCACGGAGAACAACAGGACTTGCAGGATATTGTTATCGGCAAAGGCACCGATCACCGACGTCGGAATCAGGTCCATCAGGAACTGTGTGGTGGTGTGCATGTGCTGGCTGCGCTGGGCAATATCGCCCATGTCGGCTGCGGAAAGCTGCTCCAGGTGAATGTTCGCGCCGCTGCCGATGCCGGTGCTGAAGGCGAACACCAGACCGATCACCAGGGCGATGGTGGTCAGGATTTCAAAGTAGATCACTGATTTGAGGCCGATACGGCCGACCTTCTTCAGGTCGCCGGCACCGCTGATGCCGCTGACCACTACGCAAAACACAATCAAGCCAATGAGCATTTTGATCAGCTTGATAAAACCGTCACCGAGCGGTTTGAGCTGAGCGGAGTATTCGGGAAGGGTCAGCCCGCAGACGATGCCGAGCACCAGTCCGAGAACCACTTGGAGGAAGATTGAACGCGAGCACCATCTGAGCATGGGAGGAATCCTGGTCGGTGTCCTGGCTGCCGTGTGCGGGGCACATCAGATTCAGGACTTAATTATTGTGGTCTTACCGGTATGTCCAGTGCGGCTGCAGTTTAGGCGCTGATTTTGGCGGGTCGCAAGCGAAATTTACAAAATTGGCATGACCGGTCTTACCAGTTGAGCGAAATACCCGGTCTTGAGCGGTGTGGGAAAAATCGGATGCCGATTTTTTGAGAATATGGGTGAGGCTGCCCCGGGAGGCAGCCTGCGGGCGACATTATGTAAGCTGCTTTTGATGGTGTTTGTTCAAACGTTATGGTGGGTAAAGTCAGGTTCGAGGTGCTTTTCTTTCAAGGATGGTCAGGATGAAAGTAATTTTTGAGCGCTCTTCAGTTTTTCCAAGATAAACATAGGGTGAGCCTTTTACTTTAAGTCCACCCATGTAATGTTTGTCTTCGATTTTTAGCGAGATTGGTGAGTGAGTCGCCGGTAAATTATCCAGTGTGACCGCTGCATCTTGATGATTGAGAAGTGTAAAGGCTGTCGCTTCGTCAGTGTCTGAATTCATGGCTTCAAAAGTATTAAGCCAGTTCTCGCTGATGACTCGATTATAATAATCACCCTTGTTTTTTATTGTAAGTATGTAGCCGTCAGCGGTATGCAGAAAGTGCAGTTTCAAGCTTTTCACTGCACCGATCTGCTCGTTTGGGCGTATTCCGAGCAGGTGGGAGTGGTCCTGAGACTGCGGTTTGCCGGTGTAAAAGCCTCCGCTGAACAGGCTGATGGTGGCCATCGCCGGTTTGCCGTGGAGCAGTTCAAGAACATTAACTTTATGGTCAAACATTCGCAGTATTGCGATGAAAGATTTTTCAATATTGCCATTCATGATGTAACCCATTCGTTATTGGTTGATGATTGAAACGGGTTTTAGAATAAGCAGTTTTTGTTAGTTGAGGGTGTCGTGTGTGTTGCAAGGGTTTAAGTTTGCAAGTGGCAGGGTGTAATTTTTTGCCTGGGTGTTGTTGCGCTGTTGGTTGGTTGTCTTGCTGGTATGAGTCGCTAATTAAACTCCAGGCAATAAAAAACCGGCCATCTCTGGCCGGTTTTCATTACTGCGGTTTAGCAGTGCTGATTAAGCGCCGTACACCGGCAGCTTCTTGCAGATGGCCTTGACCTTCTCACGAACGGCATCGATCACCGCTTCGTTGTTCAGGTCAGCCAGGATGTCGCAGATCCAGCCGGCCAGTTCCTTGCACTCTGCTTCCTTGAAGCCACGAGTGGTCACAGCCGGGGTGCCGAAGCGCAGGCCGGAGGTGACGAACGGGGAGCGTGGATCGTTTGGCACGGAGTTCTTGTTTACGGTGATGAACGCTTTGCCCAGGGCGGCATCGGCGTCTTTACCGGAGATTTCCTGCTTGATCAGCGACAGCAGGAACAGGTGGTTCTGAGTGCCACCGGAAACCACGTCGAAACCGCGCTCGATGAACACGCTGGCCATGGCCTGGGCGTTCTTCACCACTTGTTGCTGGTAAGCCTTGAACTCAGGCTGCAGCGCTTCCTTGAAGCAAATCGCCTTGGCCGCGATCACGTGCTCCAGCGGGCCGCCTTGGGCACCCGGGAATACGGCGGAGTTCAGCTTCTTCTCGATGTCGGCGTTGGCGCGAGCCAGGATCAGGCCGCCACGTGGACCACGCAGGGTCTTGTGGGTGGTGGTGGTCACGACGTCAGCGAATGGAACCGGGTTCGGGTAGACGCCGGCGGCAACCAGGCCGGCCACGTGGGCCATGTCGACGAACAGGTAGGCACCTACTTTGTCGGCGATTGCACGGAAGCGCGGGAAGTCGAGGATCTGCGAGTAGGCAGAGAAACCGGCCACGATCATTTTCGGCTTGTGCTCAACGGCCAGGCGCTCGACTTCGTCGTAGTCGATCAGGCCGTTGGCGTCGATGCCGTACTGGATGGCGTTGTACAGCTTGCCCGAAGACGAAACGCTGGCACCGTGGGTCAGGTGACCGCCGTGGGCCAGGCTCATGCCCAGGATGGTGTCGCCGGCCGACAGCAGGGCCAGGTAAACGGCGCTGTTGGCTTGCGAACCGGCGTGCGGCTGAACGTTGGCGTAGTCGGCGCCGAACAACTCTTTGGCGCGGTCGATAGCCAGCTGCTCGACGATGTCTACGTACTCGCAACCACCGTAGTAGCGCTTGCCCGGGTAGCCTTCGGCGTACTTGTTGGTCAGTACCGAGCCTTGGGCTTCCATCACAGCAGGGCTGGTGTAGTTTTCCGAAGCGATCAGCTCAATGTGCTCTTCCTGGCGCTGAGCTTCTTGCTCCATGGCGGCAAAGAGATCGGCGTCGTACTTGGCAATAGTCAAATCACGGCTGAACATGGCGGTCCTCAAGGATCGGGGGCGGAAAAGGGGGGCATTCTAACCCAATGGGTTTTAGATGGCATATGAAACGGCATCATGTCGCAGACAAGTGGGCTTCATGAGCGGGTATGCGGTGCCTGGGCGGGCTCCTTCGCGGGCAAGCCCGCTCCCACAGGGGAACGCATTCCAAATGTGTGGGCTTGCCCGCGAAGGGGCCGCCCGCATCACTGCAAGGCTTCAGTCAAACATGAACAGCGCATCATTGCTGAACTGCCCTTCAAACCGCCCCGCCGGCATCGGCCGACCGAACAGATAACCCTGGACCTCGTCACAGCCATGCTCCCTCAGGAAGTCCAACTGCTCTTGGGTTTCCACGCCCTCGGCGATCACCGCCAGGTTCAGGCTGTGGGCCATGGCAATGATTGCCCGGGCAATTTGTGCGTCCTGCTCACCGCTGGGCAGGCCATCGACGAAGGTGCGGTCGATCTTCAGAACGTCGATCGGGAACTGCTTGAGGTAGTTGAGCGATGAATAACCGGTACCGAAATCGTCGACCGCAATGCTCAGGCCGAGGTTTTTCAGTCCGGCGAGAATCTGCATCGCCTCGCTGACTTCGCGCATCAGGATACTTTCGGTCAGCTCCAGTTCCAGGCACGCCGGCGGCAGGCCGGTTTCCTTGAGGATGGTAGCGATTCGCGTACCGAGCTGGCCGTCGGAGAACTGCCGCGCCGAGATGTTCACCGACACCTTCGGCACCCGTACCCTGGCCTGATGCCAGGCCTTGAGCTGACGGCAGGCTTCGCTGATCACCCAGTCGCCGACATCCACCACCAGCCCGAGCTCTTCGAGCACCGGAATGAAATCCCCCGGCGGCACCAGCCCGCGGCGTGGATGACGCCAGCGCAATAGCGCCTCGGCACCGGTCAGGCGCTTGCCGTCGCCGCTGAACTGCGGCTGGTAATACAGCACGAATTCGTTCTGTTCCAGGGCATGGCGCAAGTCGCTTTCCAGCTCCAGGCGTTCCAGCGCACTGGCGTTCATGTCCGCCTGATAGAACTGGAAGTTGTTCTTGCCACGCTCCTTGGCGTGGTACATCGCGGTGTCGGCATTCTTCATCAACTGGCTGAGTTCGTTGCCGTCCTGCGGACTCAGGGCGATGCCGATACTGGCCGTGACGAAGAACTCGCGGCCTTCGAGCACGAAGGGTTTCACCAGGCTGGCGAGAATCTGTTCGGCCACATGGATCGCCCGGTTCAGGGCGATTTCACGGTTGGCTCGCGGTTGCAGGAGCAAGGTGAATTCGTCACCGCCCATGCGTGCCACCGTGTCGTCATCGTCGACGCAACCGAGCAGGCGCGTGGCCATTTCCTTGAGCATGCGGTCGCCGGCGGCGTGGCCCAGGGAGTCGTTGATCGGCTTGAAACGGTCGAGGTCGAGGAACATCAGCACCACCCACGACTTCTGCCGTTCAGCCGATTGCAGTGCCGTGTGCAGGCGATCCTGGAACAGCGAACGGTTGGGCAGGTGGGTCAGGGCGTCGTAGTAGGCGAGGCGGTGAATCCGCTGCTCGCTGGCCTTGCGCTCGCTGATGTCGCTGAAGAAACACACATAGCTGGCCAAGTCGCCTTCGTCGTCGAGTACGGCGGTGATCCCGACCCAGGCGGGGTAATGCTCGTCATTACGGCGCTTGAGCCAGACTTCGCCCTCCCAGGTGCTGTGCTGGCCCAATTGCTTGAGCACGTAACGCAGATGGGCTTCCTGCTGGTCGTCGACGGTCAGCATGTTCGGCAGCTGGTCGAGGACCTGCTCCACGGCGTAACCACTGACACGACTGAAAGCTTCGTTGGCCTGGACGATGTAGCCGGCCGGGTCGGTGATCAGGATCGCCGAGGTCGAGTGTTCGAA
The DNA here is from genome assembly GCF_059422045.1 of Pseudomonas sp. GW821-FHT02A08. NCBI lineage: Bacteria > Pseudomonadati > Pseudomonadota > Gammaproteobacteria > Pseudomonadales > Pseudomonadaceae > Pseudomonas > Pseudomonas sp. GW821-FHT02A08. The sequence continues at coordinate 37,449 of NZ_JBWKWD010000047.1, read as the reverse complement.
TACCGTAGCGGCCATGCGCAGGTCTTTTTCGGCCCGGCGTTGCTGGCTGATGTCGCGGCCGACGCCAAGCACGCCTTCGAACGTGCCGTGTTCGTCCCAGACCAACACCAGACGCAGTTCGATCGGGATCTTGCGCCCGTCGGCCCGCAGGCAATCGAACAGGAACAGTTGGGTTTGTACCTGGCTGCGCAACAGCGCCAGTTGGTCCGGTTGATCCAGCGCTTTGCTGACCCGGTCCATCAGGTGGTAGATGCCGGTCAGTTGTTGCGGGTTGGCGATGGTCGATTGCCAGCCGTTCTGGAAAATCCACTCGGCGTCGTAACCCAGCACCGCTTGCACCGAAGGGCTGACGTAATTGAGGGTAAGGCGGCTGTCGGTGGAGAAGATCACGTCGCTGATGCTTTCGGCGAGCATCCGGTAGCGCTGCTCACTGTCGCGCAGGGATTCGCTGGCTTCGATCTGGTCGGTGATGTCCTTGGCCACGCCGATGATCCGCGTGACCTGGTCGTTCTTGTCCCGGGCCAGTGCCTGCTCGCGAATCTCGAAGCGTCGCCACTGGCCGTCCCGATGGCGGAAGCGCAACTGGCACTGCATCAACTGGCGATAACCGGCCTGGCGCTGGATCTGGCGGGAGCGATGGTAGTAGTCGGCGTCCTCGGGATGAAGGAGGATTTCCCAGAAGTATTCGCCCATCTGGTGCAGTTCGGTGCGGTTGTAACCCAGGGTCTGGCCCAGGTGATGGTTGCTGTAGATCATGCGCTGGCTGATCACATCCTGCACATACAGGTGATCCGGCACGGTGCGCACCACGTCCGACCAGAACCCTTCGCGCTCCTGCAGCGACAACTCGATGAGCTTGCGGCTGGTGATGTCAGTGATGCTCAGGATCACTGCTTTATAGTCGTCCGGAGTTTGCGGCAGGCGCAGCACCAGCCACAGGTGCTGGTCGCGACCGCTGGCGTCCTGCAGCTTGATTTCCAGCTCGAGCTGTTGCTGCTGGTTGAGCATTGCTTCGAGCACCTGGTCGCCGATGGCGGTGCCGTCCTGTGGTTTGCCGTCGATCAGCAGTTTCCAGGCTTTGTCGGCGCTATCGACATTCAGCAGTTGCAGTGCAACCTGGTTGACCTCGGTGATCCGCAGCTCCTTGAGCAATGGCCGGCGTTGCTCCGGGATCGCCAGCCACGCTTGCAGTTGCTCACTGCCCTGCAGTTGCGCCTTGTCGAAAAAGACCTTGAGCCCGGACATGTCGAGGACGCACAAGGCCACGCCGGTGCCTTCGAAAATGTCCTGGTAGCGCCGGCGGCCTTCATTCAACTGGCGCTGACGCCGGCGCGTGTTCAGCAAAGCGAGGAACGGCAGCATGGAAAACGCCAGGCCCAGCAGGCATTTGCCGATGAACGCCGGCAACAGCTCTTCCAGCACGCGCTGACGGTCGAACAAGCCGCGCAGTTGCCAATCGCTGCTGCTCAGCGGGACGGTCAGCACGCTGTTGGCGACATCGTCTTCGGTCAGCGTGCCAGGATTGATCGAGGGCAGCGCTTCGTCGCGGCTGATGATCTGATGATTGATGCGGTTTTCCACCAGCCACAGCGGGCGGCCGTCGGCCTCGCTTTGTTTGGTCAGGGACGAAAAGAAGGTGGGGGTCAGGCGCAGGACCCAATAGCCTCGGGAACTGCCGCTGGCCTGATGCAACAATAAATGCACCACGGAACCGTCGGTGGCGTTGCTGAAGTAGTGCGCCTGGGCGTGGCTGCGGCGTACCAGTTCACCCAGGTAGTCGCTGTCATCGCTGTCGGGAGCGCTGTCACTGATGACTCTTCCCGAGGGGCTGAGCAACGCCAGGCTGCGCAGGTCTGGCAGCGACTGTTGCAGCTTGCGCAACAGGGCCTGCAATTCATCGGCGCCCTGGGGTTGCTCGACGATCGGCAACAGGTTGAGGGCGATCTGCGCGTTGAGCGCCATGTTCAGGCTGACCTGTGCGGCCAGATCGGCGGTGTAGTCGATGGTGTACTGGCGCTGGTTCTTCTGGGTTTCACGCAACTGGTCGAGCAACTGCCAGAACAGCAGGGCCAGCAGCAATAATACGAGTGTCGCCAAGGTGCCCTTCAACGTTCCGCGCAGGGGGGAGCCGGGCGCTGTGGCCGGCGCACTGGAAGTCAGAGGCGGAGGGACAATGGACAAGCTGTAATCCTGCGGTTTGGCTGGACTGGCGCGACGTGCACTATAAGCCGGACGCCCGAAGGGCGGCTAGCATGCCTTGAGTTGTGGCGAAGTGCCAGCCCCTGTCCGTCGGCTGGACTGCCACTGGTCAATCAGGTAGCTTTGCCGGTTACGCGGGAGCGTTCCAGCTCCTAGACTCAGACTTTTTCAGCGCGCACGTATTGATAGCCTCAAGCGAGCGACGCGCACGGTCTGGCCGGGCATCCGCCTGCGCACCAATCATTCATCAGTCACTGACCCTAGGTTCTCCATGGCTCAATACGTATTCACCATGCATCGGCTGGGCAAAGTTGTTCCGCCGAAGCGGGAAATCCTGAAAAACATTTCTCTGTCGTTCTTCCCCGGCGCCAAGATCGGCGTACTCGGCCTCAATGGTTCGGGTAAGTCCACGCTGCTGAAAATCATGGCCGGCGTCGACACCGAGTTTGAGGGCGAAGCCCGTCCGATGCCGGAGCTGAACATCGGCTATCTGCCGCAAGAGCCACAACTGGATCCGACCAAGACCGTGCGTGAAGTGGTCGAGGAAGCGGTCAGCGTGATCAAGGACGCCCAGGCGCGCCTGGACGAGGTCTACGCGGCCTACGCCGATCCGGATGCCGACTTCGACAAACTGGCGGCTGAACAGGCCAAGCTCGAAGCCATCCTGCAAGCCAGCGACGGCCACAACCTGGAGCGTCAACTGGAAGTCGCCGCCGATGCGCTGCGTCTGCCGGCCTGGGATGCCAGGGTCGAAGTTCTGTCCGGTGGTGAAAAGCGTCGTGTGGCCCTGTGCCGCCTGCTGCTGTCCGCACCGGACATGCTGCTGCTCGACGAACCGACCAACCACCTGGACGCCGACTCCGTTGCGTGGCTTGAGCACTTCCTGCACGACTTCCCGGGCACCGTGGTCGCGATCACGCACGACCGTTACTTCCTGGACAACGTTGCTGGCTGGATCCTGGAACTCGACCGCGGCGCGGGCATTCCTTACGAGGGCAACTATTCGGGTTGGCTGGAAGCCAAGTCCGATCGTCTGGCTGCCGAATCCAAGCAGCAGTCGGCCCACGAAAAAGCCATGAAGGAAGAACTGGAGTGGGTGCGCAAAGGCGCCAAGGCCCGCCAGTCGAAATCCAAGGCTCGTCTGCAACGCTTCGAAGAAATGCAGTCGCAGGAATTCCAGAAACGCAGCGAAACCAACGAGATCTACATCCCGGCCGGTCCGCGCCTGGGCGACAAGGTCATCGAATTCAAGAACGTCACCAAGGGCTATGGCGACCGCGTGCTGATCGACAACCTGTCGTTCTCCATGCCTAAAGGCGCCATCGTCGGCGTGATCGGCGGTAACGGTGCCGGTAAATCGACCCTGTTCCGCATGCTGATGGGCAAGGAAACGCCGGACTCGGGCAGCATCGAAGTCGGTGAAACCGTGCAGCTGGCTTGCGTCGACCAGAGCCGTGAAGACCTGGACGGCAGCAAGACCGTGTTCCAGCAGATTTCCGACGGTTCCGACCAGATCCGCATCGGCAACTACGAGATCCCGTCGCGTACCTACGTCGGTCGCTTCAACTTCAAGGGCGGCGATCAGCAGAAGTTCGTCAAGGACCTGTCCGGTGGTGAGCGCGGTCGCTTGCACCTGGCCCTGACCCTGAAGGAGGGCGGCAACGTCCTGCTGCTCGACGAACCGTCCAACGACCTCGACGTCGAAACCCTGCGTTCCCTGGAAGAAGCCCTGCTGGACTTCCCGGGCGCCGCCATTGTGATCTCCCACGACCGGTGGTTCCTTGACCGCGTCGCGACTCACATCCTGGCGTACGAAGACGACTCGCAAGCGGTGTTCTTCGAAGGCAACTACACCGAATACGAAGCCGACCGTAGAAAGCGCCTCGGCGAAGCCGCTGCCCAGCCGCACCGTGTACGCCACAAGAAACTGGCCTGATTTCGGGTTGGTTGCATAAAGAGCGGAGCCTTCGGGCTCCGTTTTTTTTGCGCGTTTTTTCAGTGAGACCGAGCAGTGGCCTTCGCGAGCAAGCCCGCTCCCACAGGGTTTTGTGAAAGGCACAGCTCTCGATTCAACATCGATTCCCTGTGGGAGCGGGCTTGCTCGCGAAGGCGGTATTCCTGATGGTGCAGGAATTGAATTGTGAATCCCCATTCAGGTGCAATATCAGGCCGAAAAGCAGTCTGTTTTATATCCTGTGCACCATTTAATTTCATTAATGCGACATTTTGCTCTGTTCTTGTGCGCGAATCGTTTGTTACAGTCCGGCTCAATCTCCTCCAACGACAATAAATTTGCCGAGACTTTTCCATGATCGAATCCGTCGAGTCCTTCCTTGCGCGCCTGAAAAAACGCGACCCGGATCAACCCGAATTCCACCAGGCTGTCGAAGAAGTCCTGCGTACCCTGTGGCCGTTTCTTGAAGCCAATCCGCATTACCTGACCTCGGGCATTCTGGAGCGTATCTGCGAGCCGGAGCGGGCGGTGGTGTTTCGCGTGTCGTGGGTTGACGATCAGGGCAAGGTCCAGGTCAATCGTGGATTCCGCATCCAGATGAACAGCGCGATCGGCCCGTACAAGGGTGGCCTGCGTTTCCACCCGTCGGTGAACATGGGCGTCCTGAAATTCCTCGCCTTCGAACAGACCTTCAAAAACTCGCTGACTTCATTGCCCATGGGCGGCGGCAAGGGCGGTTCTGACTTTGATCCGAAAGGCAAAAGCGACGCGGAAGTCATGCGCTTCTGCCAGGCCTTCATGAGCGAGCTGTACCGCCACATTGGCGCGGACGTTGACGTGCCGGCCGGGGATATCGGTGTCGGTGCGCGGGAAATCGGCTTCCTGTTCGGCCAGTACAAGCGCCTGAGCAACCAGTTCACCAGCGTGCTGACCGGCAAAGGTCCAAGCTACGGCGGCAGCCTGATTCGCCCGGAAGCCACCGGTTTCGGTTGCGTGTACTTCGCCGAAGAAATGCTCAAGCGTCGCGGCCTGGCCGTGGAAGGTAAACGTGTAGCGATCTCCGGCTCCGGCAACGTCGCGCAATACGCGGCGCGCAAGGTCATGGACCTGGGCGGCAAAGTGATTTCGCTGTCCGACTCCGAAGGCACGCTGTATTGCGAAAGTGGTTTGACCGAGGAGCAATGGCTGGCGGTGCTGGACCTGAAAAACGTACAGCGCGGGCGCATTCGTGAACTGGCCGGCCGTTTTGGCCTGGAGTTCCGCGCCGGTGAGCTGCCGTGGAGCCTGAGCTGCGACATCGCGCTGCCGTGCGCGACGCAAAACGAACTGGATGCCGAAGCCGCTCGCACTTTGCTGCGCAACGGTTGCATCTGCGTGGCTGAGGGCGCGAACATGCCAACCACCCTGGAGGCGGTGGATCTGTTCATCGAGGCGGACATTCTGTTTGCACCGGGCAAGGCATCCAACGCCGGTGGCGTGGCGGTGAGCGGGCTGGAGATGTCGCAGAACGCCATGCGCCTGGCGTGGACCGGTGGCGAAGTGGACAGCAAACTGCACGCGATCATGCAGTCGATTCACCACGCTTGCGTGCATTACGGTGAGGAGAACGGCCGGGTCAACTACGTCAAGGGCGCGAACATCGCCGGCTTCGTTAAAGTCGCCGATGCCATGCTCGCCCAAGGCGTTGTCTAAGCCGGCTCGATACGGATAACCTCAATCACTTGATCCCCGGCAGGGCGCTGCCACAGCACTTCATCGTTGAGTCGCGCACCGAGCAGTGCCCTTCCCAGCGGTGAACCCCAATTGATCAGGCCGTGGGCGGCATCGGCCTGATCTTCGCCCACCAGTTGTACCCGGCGTTCGGTGGCGTGTTCATCGGCATAGGTCACCCAACTGCCGATCTGCACTTTCTCTCTCGAAGTCGCGGCGGGTACCACCTGAGCGCTGCCCAGGCGCTGCTTGAAGTAACGCAAATCACGCTCGAGATCCGCCAGGCGCTGCTTGTCGGCCTGCTCGCCTTTTGCCGATTGTTCGGCGTGCAGGGTTTGCAGTTCGGCGACTTTTCCCTGCAACAGGTCCAGGCCTTGCGGCGTGACGTAATTGGGCTGCGCGCTGACCTGCCGTTCGACAGGCTGATCGGCTTGCGCGGCGGCGTTATCTTCATTGACGAAGGCACGGCTCATGGAATTCTCCCGGTATAGGGTTTTGGCCATGGTCGCAGGCATTTGGTTTCACCGGATGTCTGAAAGCGACTTATGGCGAGTGATAGGCCCGGGCGGCGGTCTGATCCTTCTGCTGCCAGGCCGATACGCGGTTTATAAGGAAAGTCTAGAAGTGGATGCGCCGGGTGTTTGTGAAAGGTGTGTGATCAATCCGTCGGCAAACGACGATTCCCTGTGGGAGCGGGCTTGCTCGCGAATGCGATCTGCCATTCAAAATTAATGCTGACTGACACACCGCTTTCGCGAGCAAGCCCGCTCCCACAGGGGGGGGACGTGGCGTTCGGATCAGTAGTGATACCACTTCAGCTCAAGCATCACTTCGTTCTCGGCCGTCGCCAAATGGCTGAACTCACGCTCGGCGCTCAAGCGCAGTCCGAGATTGCGGGATATTTCCCACTGCTGGTTCAGGCTCAGGCTACGGCGCACCTCGCCATTGGTGAAGAAATCACCCTTGGCTTCCAGGCTCAGGTTGCCCAGAGGGTTTTTCCACAGCACACCCGTGTTGAAGCCGGCGGCTGGTGCGATGAACGCGGCAAAGTCGTTGTTGTGCTCGATACGCACGGTGCCCAAGGCAAAGCCGAGCATGTCATCGCCCAGTTGCCAGGTGCCACCACCACCGCCGTTGACGTGGCTGACCAGAGTCTGGTCATCGTGCTTGCCCGGTACTCGCTCCAGACCGCCGGTGACTTGCCATGACAGCGGTTGCAGCAGTTCGTTACGCGGAGTCAGGGAGCGAATGGTGGCCAGGTCCAGTTGCTGCACCTGCCAGTCATTGCCTTCGTACTGGCGCAGTTTCAACTGCAGGATTTCAATCTGCGCGCCAAGGGGAAAGCTTGCGTTGTTGTCATTGAGGTCGTGATAAGCCATGCGCAAGCCGTACTCGCCAAAGGCTTTATCTCCACGAGTGCCCAGGCCGAGTTGCCAGGTACGGGACTCGTGACCGTCCTCAGGCAGGCCCGGTTGCGGGATATCCAGTTCCGGCGCCGGGTTCTGGTTGATTGCCCGTAACAGTTCGAAGCTGCGCTGGGCGCGCGCCGGGTCGCGTTCCTGGCCGTTGGCGCGGTAACGCTCCAGACGATAGGCCGCATCGATGATCAGCGCCTGGCGTTCACGGGGTTGTGTCTTGAACGCCGGGTCCTGCAATTGTTTCTGATCGGCGCTGACTTTCAGCACCCATTGCTGCTCTTCAGGGTTCAACGGCGCGGCGCGGCTGAGCAACTCGCGCTCCCGGGACGGACGATATTGAATGGACTCCACCAGCCCGGCATTTTTCACGGCTTTGACGGTGTCGGTCGGGATGGCCGTAAGCGGGAACTGTTCGGTCAGGCGCAGGCCAGGGCGGGCCACTTGCAGCAGTTCCAGCAAGCGGTACGAGCAGTTTTCGTCGAAGAAGAAGTAGTCGAACTTGATCTGCTTCAGCTCCCAGACGTGCTCGACCATGCGCGCGGTTTCCTGTTGGGTCAGGTTCAGGCGGTACTCCCACAGGTCGCGGTTTTCCAGGCTGCGGTATTCCAAGAGCTTTTCCTGATAGGGCACCATCGCGAACAGGCCGGGATAGCCGCCCATCAGGCCTTTCCAGGCATAGATGATGCTGTTGTCGGAGCCCTCGATGTAGGCACCGAAATTGATCGCGTAACTGAGCAGCGAAGTCTTGTCGCTCTTCACTTCGGCCTGGTCGATGCGCAACAGGGTATGGCCGAACATCGAGGACGGGCTGTTCAGGTAAGCCGCCGGGAAGATCATCACTGCGCTGTCGGGCGAGACGTCCTTGAACCATTGCTTGAACCCGGCGCAATCCGGCGTCGGCAGGCCGGCCAGGCCGAGTTGTTCTTTCAGCCAGCGGGTGCGGGCCGGATAGACGCATTGAGCGTGTGTTTCACCGGCACTGGCCGGGGCGTACAGGGCTTGTACAGTCGCCGCCAGTTCATGGTCAGGATGTTCATTGCCGTCAGCGGCGAGAAAAAACTTCCTGTCGCTGACATAGCTGCGCCAGCCGCCGAGCTTGGCGGTTTCGTAATGGCCCAGGGATATCCAGAAAGGGTCGTTGGCCAGTTGTTGCAAACGTTGTGGGTCGATGTGAGGCGCGGCGGACAGCGGGGCGCAGACACACAGCGCCAGCCAGGCAAGGCGTTTGAACATAGTCGGCAACTTAAACAGGAAAAAAACCAGGACCAGCGCAATTGATGTCCTTCGCCTGTAGGAGCTGTCGAGTGAAACGAGGCTGCGATCTTTTGATCTTTTAAAAACAAAGATCGCAGCCTCGTTTCACTCGACAGCTCCTACAGATGGTTGGCATTACCCGAAAAGGGGGCTGGTCCAAAAAACAAAACCCGCTTCCCGAAAGAAGCGGGGCGGGTCGAGCTTAAGCCTGAGTTGCGTACTTGGCCAGACGAGGGTCGGCTTTGAGTACGGCCAGGGTATTGGTATGCACGTCTTCTGCGGTCACGTCGGCCTTGCTGAAGATCTGCTGGAAGTGCTCGTGAGTGACGGCGGCGAAGTGCGCACGGTCTTCCGGTGCCACGCCCAGTACCACGGCATAGGTGGTCAGCGCTTCGCCCTGGCCCTTGGCCATGTCTTCGGACAGTTCGTTCATCATGCCATTCATGGCAAACCAGGATTTGCCGCCATAAGTCAGCGCCGAATTGGTTGCGCAACCGTTGGTACCGGAGGTCATGCCGAAGGTCGCGTTGCCGGAAGTGCCGTTGGTGGTGGATGCCAGGAAGTGAGCCGGAGTACCACGCTGGCCTTCGAACAGCATGTTGCCCCAACCGCAATCCGGGCCGCCTGGCGCTTGCGCCATGGCATTGATGGATACAGCGGTGAAGAGAGTACCAAGAAGAATCCGTTTCATAGCTTTGTTCTCTTTATGTGCATACCAATTGACAAGGAGTTCTGGCCCGTTCCGGTGCCAGTGGGCCGGGCATTAGTCCAGCCGCGCAGTTTGGAGTTTAGGCACGATCGCGGGGTTCCGTGATTTTTTGCAAAACATTCATGGGAAACGGCGGCGCAAGCCCGGCCCGCCTGGGGTTGGCCGATTGACGATGCTCAGGTCTGCGGCGCTCCTTGCCAGTCGGGCATGGGCAGCGCCAGAATGCTGCCATCTGCCCCGCCTGATTGTTAAGGAAGCCCGATGCCTGATCCTGTTGCTGCCAGCTTGCGTCTAGCGCCCGAAGCGCTGACCCGTCCGTTTTCCGCTGAACAGTTCAGCTTCTCTACCACCAATGATCTGGAGCCCTTTCGCGGAGTGCTTGGCCAGGAACGTGCGGTCGAAGCCTTGCAGTTCGGCGTGGCCATGCCACGCCCCGGTTACAACGTATTCGTCATGGGCGAGCCCGGCACTGGCCGGTTCTCGTTCGTCAAACGCTACCTCAAGGCCGAAGGCAAGCGCCTGCAGACCCCGGCGGACTGGGTCTACGTCAACAACTTCGATGAACCGCGCGAGCCCCGCGCACTGGAACTGCCTTCGGGCACCGCCGGGGCCTTCATCGGTGACATCAACGGCTTGATCGACAACCTGCTGGCCACGTTCCCGGCGGTTTTCGAGCATCCGTCCTACCAGCAGAAGAAAAGCGGCATCGACCGCGCCTTCAATCAGCGCTACGACAAGGCCCTGGACGTCATCGAGCGCCTGGCCCTGGAAAAGGACGTAGCGCTGTACCGCGACGCCAGCAATATCGCCTTCACTCCGATGGGCGACGGCAAGGCCTTGGACGAAGCTGAATTTGCCCAGTTGCCGGAAGCCGAGCGCGACCGCTTTCACGAAGATATTTCGGCACTGGAGGAGCGTCTGAACGAAGAGCTCGCCAGCCTGCCGCAATGGAAGCGCGAGTCGAGCAACCAGCTGCGTCATCTGAACGAAGAAACCATCACCCTGGCCCTGCAGCCATTATTGTCGCCATTGTCGGAGAAGTACGCCGAGAACGCGGCGGTCTGCGGTTATCTGCAAGCCATGCAGGTGTACTTGCTCAAGACCGTGGTCGAGCAGCTGGTGGACGACAGCAAGACCGACGCAGTCGCCCGTAAGTTGCTGGAAGAACAGTACGCGCCGAGCCTGGTGGTCGGGCACTCGGCCAGCGGCGGTGCGCCGGTGGTGTTCGAGCCGCACCCGACTTACGAAAACCTTTTCGGGCGCATCGAATACAGCACTGATCAGGGCGCGCTGTACACCACCTATCGCCAACTGCGGCCGGGTGCCTTGCATCGGGCCAACGGCGGTTTCCTGATCCTTGAAGCGGACAAAATGCTCAGCGAGCCGTTCGTGTGGGACGCGCTGAAACGTGCCCTGCAATCGCGCAAGCTGAAAATGGAATCGCCACTCGGTGAGCTGGGCCGTCTGGCCACCGTGACCCTGACGCCGCAACACATTCCGTTGCAGGTCAAGGTCGTCATCATCGGTGCCCGTCAGCTGTATTACACACTGCAGGACCTCGATCCGGACTTCCAGGAGATGTTCCGCGTCCTGGTGGATTTCGACGAAGACATCCCGATGGTCGACGAGAGCCTGGAGCAGTTCGCCCAGTTGCTCAAGACCCGTACTTCCGAAGAAGGCATGGCACCGCTGACCGCCGATGCGGTGGCACGCCTGGCGACCTACAGTGCGCGTCTGGCCGAGCATCAGGGGCGCTTGTCGGCGCGTATCGGTGATTTGTTCCAGCTGGTCAGCGAGGCGGATTTCATCCGTCACCTGGCTGGCGATGAAATGACCGACGCCGGGCACATCGAGCGCGCGCTCAAGGCCAAGGCCACGCGGACCGGGCGGGTGTCGGCGCGGATTCTCGACGACATGCTGGCCGGGATCATACTGATCGACACCGATGGCGCGGCGGTCGGCAAGTGCAACGGCCTGACCGTGCTGGAAGTCGGCGATTCGGCTTTCGGTGTGCCGGCGCGGATTTCCGCCACGGTGTACCCGGGTGGCAGTGGTATCGTCGACATCGAACGCGAGGTCAACCTCGGCCAGCCAATCCACTCCAAAGGCGTGATGATCCTTACCGGTTATCTGGGCAGCCGTTACGCCCAGGAGTTTCCGCTGGCGATTTCCGCGAGCATCGCCCTGGAGCAATCCTACGGTTATGTCGATGGTGACAGTGCTTCCCTGGGCGAGGCCTGCACCCTGATCTCGGCCTTGTCGAAAACCCCGCTCAAGCAGTGCTTTGCCATCACCGGCTCGATCAACCAGTTCGGTGAAGTACAAGCGGTCGGCGGGGTCAACGAGAAGATCGAGGGCTTCTTCCGTCTGTGCGAAGCTCGCGGATTGACCGGTGAGCAGGGGGCAATCATTCCTCACGCCAACGTCGCCACGCTGATGCTCGACGAGAAGGTGCTGGCGGCGGTGCGTGCGGGGCAGTTCCATGTCTACGCGGTCCGTCAGGCCGACGAAGCCTTGAGCTTGCTGGTCGGAGAACCGGCCGGCGAGCCGGACGAGAATGGCGAGTTCCCTGAAGGCAGCGTAAACGCGCGGGTCGTGGAGCGCCTGCGGGTTATCGCGGAAATGATCAGTGAAGATGATCTGAAAGAAGCCGAGAAGGAGTTGGCGCAGGAGGCGTTGGCGGAAACCAAGCCGGCTTGATGCCTGTTTGATTTGAAGCCAGGCAACTCCATTGTGGGAGCGGGCTTGCTCGCGAAAGCGTACTGTCAGCCAGCATTAATGTTGAATGATGTACCGTTTTCGCGAGCAAGCCCGCTCCCACATTTTTTTGTGTGAACACCGGAGAGCGTCGTCGAAATGACGTCAATATTCACACTATGACCATTCGGCGCCTTTCGGTCTTGCTCCGGCCTGCAAGCCAGACTTTTCTTCTATTCTCTGCTCAAGGATATCGACAGTAATCACAGGATCGAAACAGCCTTCCCATGGGGGCTGAATACCGGATCTACCGAGGGTCGCCGCCATGTCGCGCAACCTCTGTCTCACCCGTCAATGCCTGGGCCTTGTGACCCGTATCGAATGTGCCATCCGTCCATTGGCGGGAGATACGGGCATGTGGACTCTGCTGTTCGCCGCCGGAATGGCTGGTGAACAACCTTCGGCCATCAAGGCCCAAGGCCCGTTTCACGGTCCGTTCGTCGCTGAATCAATCCTCGACACCATCGTTGAAAGCCTGACCTTGCACGGCTACGAGTTGGCTGACGATCCGCAAATCTGGTGCCTGCACCTGCAAGCCCAACTGCGGGAAATCAACGGTGGTCGCTGCCGGAACATGGGCGGCTTCGAGTTTCACCCCGAGCACTGAGTGGCACTATTGATCAAGGCTTGTCATGTCGGCCTTGTCGAGTTTGACTTCGAAACCATATTGCACGGTGGCGAGGTCAGTGCGCTGATAGGTTTCCAGGCGCGTAGGCTGCCCGTAGAAGTAATGCACGGCAAACTGCGCCGGACCCTGTGCGCTCGTGCCATGGTTGACCGATAGAATCTCCTTCAAGTAATTGCCGCTGTCGTCCTTGGCGAAAAAGCGCCAGTCCTGGGCGGGAAATGCCTTCAGGTCCACCACCAATGCATTGTCTTTTAGCCCGAGGCCCTTGGGCAGTTGACGGGCATCGACGGATTGTTTGTCGAGCGTGGCCAGGAACAGCGGCATCGAGCCCACCGCATAGGCCGGGGTTTGCGGAAACAGATTCAGATCGTAAGTGATGGTGCCGCGCAGGGGATCGATCTGGTACGCCTCTGACGGCAGTTCGATCGGTTCGTCGCGTTTGCCAAGAGTGTCTTCGGTAAAGAAGCTCACCGGACTTTCACCGGGGTTGAACGATGTGCCGAGCAGTTCATCGTTGAAGGTGCGCAGGTGAGTGAATTCGATTCGCGCAGCACTGGGGTCGTCGACCGACTGACTGATGCTGACATTCTTTTTCAGCTGATCCTCAGTCAGCGTTGCCCCTTTCAGCCAGCCCGCCGCCTGGTCGTCGTAGACCACCACCGACAGGTTCAAGGGCTGGATGGACTTGTCCGTGGTATTGGCATCGAAGCGCCGGATCGGCAGGTCGAGGTCCTTTCGGGTGACCGTGACGGCGGAAAAATCCAGCAGGCTGACTTCGAGTGTTTCGATCGTCCCGTTGAAGTACACCTTCGAATAATGCCGAGCCTGCTGTTTCTCAAAGTTGCGTTGTTCTTCGTCGAGCTGTTTTTCCAGGGCCTCGCTCCAGCTTTTTTGCTGCTGCATCTTGGCCAGTTGCTGCTGATAGAAGGCAATTTGTACCGAGGTTTCGTTGATTGAGCCGGCGCGTGCGATGAATTGCCCGGTGCTGTCCCTGGCCTGGACGATCAGCGGGTTGAGCGGCGTTTCACTGATTTCGGGGGCCGGCGGCGCGCTGTTGTTGTATTCGATTTCCGCGTAGTTGTTCGTCAATGAGAGCAGGGTGACGCTCAGGTTGTCATTGGTGCGGGTCTGGCCTACGTCCTTTTTCGTCAGGTCGAAGCTGTAGAGGCGGCGTGGCGCGATGACTTCGATCTTGCCTTGCAGGCTTACCGGTTGCGGTTGCTGCTTTCTGTCGATGTCGAGGCCTTCGATGAAGGGGTAGGCCACGGTCAGGTCATCGGGGTTGGTCAGGTTGGAGCTCGATGGGCTGAGCTGAATGCCCGGGTCGGTTTCCGACCATTCCGGCTGGAAGGGAATCACCCGTTTGTTGCTTAGTGTGACCGACTGCCATTCCAGGCCATGGGGAAACAAAAACGCGGCAGGAATGCTGAAGGTGAAGGGAAATACTGGTTGCAGATCGGTCAGGTAGTCGGAACCGGAGTCCTTTTGCAGCACGAACAACCCGTTGATGTAGGTGTCGACCAGGGCCTGCGGGTTCGGGTAGTGCTTGAGCATGGCGAGGGCGTCTTCGCCGTATTCGGTTTCCACCGGCTTGCTGTCGAGCTTGAGTTGCGCGCGCTCGAGCAACAGCAGCGAGCCGCCCAGCTCCGACACGGCATCCTTGAGTTTCGGATCCTGGATGGCGTCCAGCGATTTTTCGAACTGCGCGGTTTTTTCTTCGAGACTGACCTGACGTTTTTCGTCGCTGGGCGAGCAGCCGCTCAGTAGCAGCGCCATGCAAATTCCGGCACTCGTCAAAGGTAATCGCACATCCATTTCCCGTCTTCCTGTCCGACATCACTGAGCAGTCAATGATTTGGACACTAGCAGAAAAACTTTGATACACAGGCGCAGGTGGCGGATTTTTCGACGGTTTCTGGCAGCTTCTGGGTATGGACGGGCGGCTGGTATACTCGCCGCCGTTTTCAGCCCAACATGTGAGATTCAATGGAACGCTTTATCGAAAATGCAATGTACGCCTCGCGCTGGCTGCTGGCGCCGATCTATTTCGGTCTGTCCCTCGGGCTGTTGGCGCTGGCACTGAAATTCTTCCAGGAAGTCTTCCACGTCATCCCGAACGTGTTTTCGATGGCCGAGTCGGACTTGATCCTGGTGCTGCTGTCACTGATCGACATGGCCCTGGTGGGCGGCCTGCTGGTGATGGTGATGATTTCCGGCTACGAGAACTTCGTCTCGCAACTGGACATCGACGACAGCAAGGAAAAGCTCAACTGGCTGGGCACCATGGACTCTTCGTCGCTGAAGATGAAGGTAGCCGCATCGATCGTGGCGATCTCGTCCATTCACCTGCTGCGCATCTTCATGGACGCCAAGAATGTCGATCCCGAACATTTGCAGTGGTACGTGATCATCCACATGACCTTCGTGGTCTCGGCATTTGCCATGGGTTACCTGGATAAAGTCACCAAGCACTGATTTCAACTTCCATTGTGGGAGCGTGGCTTGCCCGCGATGGCATCACCTCGGTCTAACGATGAACCGCAGTGATGCCATCGCGGGCAAGCCACGCTCCCACAGGGTTGCAAAACAGACGGGCGGTGTTGTTTGTGGCTTGTACTTTGATGCGCCGAAGCCTATCCCTGTAAAGAGG
The DNA here is from genome assembly GCF_059422045.1 of Pseudomonas sp. GW821-FHT02A08. Classification (NCBI taxonomy): domain Bacteria; kingdom Pseudomonadati; phylum Pseudomonadota; class Gammaproteobacteria; order Pseudomonadales; family Pseudomonadaceae; genus Pseudomonas; species Pseudomonas sp. GW821-FHT02A08. Next base: position 22,170 of record NZ_JBWKWD010000047.1, on the reverse strand, counting down.
CTCGCTACTGCGTGAGGTGCGCTCATGAACCTGCAAGAGTTGAATGCGTATGCCGTCGCCGGGAAGGTCGATGAGCTGAACCTGATCTCGATGGAGGGAGGCATCTATCTGCTGGAGGCGCGGATGCATGGCACGGCATATCCCTTGAGCGATACGCACGGACACATGATGAGCCTGCGTTCGGTGGAGCACGCCCGTGATGTTCTACGCTCCTTTCCCAAGTTGCACTTCAACCTCGTGCACACGGTCGTGCATGACGAAATGTGCGGTCTGGTTGCCGATGTAGAGGAAAACCTGAAGGTGCCGATCGCCTGAGGCCCCTCATCAATGGCATGACATCTGTGCTAGTCTGCTGGCCCTTTTGGTTCCGGGCGCTCCGGGACGCGCTGTGCACGCATGGCAAGTTCCCGAGCCGTCCGCACAGCGGAGCAGTGTCATGTCCGAAGTAAATCTGTCCACCGACGAAACCCGCGTCAGCTACGGCATTGGCCGTCAGTTGGGCGACCAACTGCGCGACAACCCACCGCCGGGCGTAAGCCTGGACGCGATCCTGGCCGGTCTGACCGACGCATTCGCCGGCAAGCCAAGCCGTGTGGGTCAGGAAGAAATGTCCGCCAGCTTCAAAGTCATCCGCGAAATCATGCAGGCCGAAGCTGCAGCCAAGGCTGAAGCGGCTGCTGGCGAAGGCCTGGCCTTCCTGGCTGAAAACGCCAAGCGTGACGGCATCACCACTCTGGCTTCCGGCCTGCAGTTCGAAGTCCTGACCGCTGGTGAAGGCGCCAAGCCATCCCGTGAAGATTCCGTACGTACTCACTACCACGGCACCCTGATCGACGGCACGGTGTTCGACAGCTCCTACGAGCGCGGCGAGCCTGCGGAATTCCCGGTTGGCGGCGTGATCGCCGGCTGGACCGAAGCCCTGCAGCTGATGAACGCCGGCAGCAAATGGCGCCTGTACGTGCCGAGCGAACTGGCTTACGGCGCTCAAGGCGTTGGCAGCATCCCGCCGCACAGCGTACTGGTGTTCGACGTCGAGCTGCTCGACGTTCTGTAAGGCCTGGCCCGATATAACGTCGGGCTAATGTGGGAGCGGGCTTGCTCGCGAAGGCGTCCTTTCAGGCGACAAACAGTTTGCCTGACCTACCGCTTTCGCGAGCAAGCCCGCTCCCACAGTTTTTTACGGTGATTCATATTTCGATCTTGTGGTGCAGTTCACTGTGCGGGCGCAACGCCCGGGCATAGCAGAACAGAAACAGATTACGCACCAGTTCCTTGAGCACCACCGGCTCGCTGGAACTCAGGCCATTGAGGTCAAGATCACCCTGGTCCTGCAGTTCGCTCAAGGCTTCTTCTTCAAGCACCGCACAGACTTCCCCGGTTTCCCGATGCAGGATCCGAAGGTATGGGTGTGGGCGGTCCAGCCAGGCATCGATCAAATAAGTCATGGTTCTCATCTCCACTGAGGGTCTGATGAGAATAATTCTTATTCATCAAATAGCAAGGGCCTATTGACGGTTTGCGCTTTTTTCCGGGTAAAGATTGCGTCAGGTCAAATCGACTGGCGTTTGGCTATTGCGAGGGTTTACCGGGTGAAGCGGGGGAGGGTGAGGCGCCATCCCACGCCGGGCGCGGGATGGACAACAGCAGGCTCAGACTTTTCTGACGAACTCGGACTTGAGTTTCATCGGGCCGATGCCGTCGATCTTGCAATCGATGTCGTGATCGCCATCGCACAGGCGGATGTTCTTGACCTTGGTGCCGACCTTGACCACCAAAGACGTGCCCTTGACCTTGAGGTCCTTGATCACGGTGATGGTGTCGCCGTCCTGCAGGACGTTGCCGACCGAATCCTTTTTCACCGTGTCGTCGGACACCGCTTCGGTTTCACCGCTGGCGGACCATTCGTGGGCGCACTCGGGGCAGATCAGTTGGGCGCCGTCTTCATAGGTGTATTCGGAATTGCATTTTGGGCAGGGTGGCAACGTGCTCACTAAGGCTCCTTGGATTCAGGATCGCTAAAAGCGCACATTGTATAGGGTTTTAGGCAGGAGGGGGCAGCAACGAAAAACCTGTGGGAGCGGGCTTGCTCGCGAAGACGGACTCACATCCAACATCTCCGTCGACTGTTACGCCGCATTCGCGAGCAAGCCCGCTCCCACAAGGGATCTTTGTTGTCAGTGCGTGCGGGCTACCGCAAATTCGCTCAGCTCAACCAGTGCATCGCGGTATTCGCTGGCTGGCAGCGCTTCGAGGCACTTGATCGCGCGGGCCACGTAATCTCGGGCCAGTTGTGCGGTGTACTCCAGCGAGCCCGAGGCTTCCACGGCTTCGCGGATACTTTCCAGGTCTTCGATCCCGCCTTTCTGGATCGCCTTGCGCACCAGGGCGGCCTGTTCCGGCGTACCTTCGCGCATGGTGTAGATCAGCGGCAGGGTCGGCTTGCCTTCGGCCAGGTCGTCTCCGACGTTCTTGCCCAGGGTTTCGGCGTCGCCTTTGTAGTCGAGCAGGTCATCGACCAGCTGGAAGGCCACGCCCAGGTGATCACCGAATGTACGCAGGGCTTCTGCCTGTTCCGGTGAGGCCTGGCACAGGGCAGCGGCGCTGTGGGTCGAGGCTTCGAAGAGCATCGCGGTCTTGCCGCGGATGACTTCCATGTAGGTTTCTTCGGTGGTGCTGGCGTCACGAACCTTCGACAGCTGCAACACTTCGCCTTCGGCGATGATGCGCGTGGCTTGCGAAAGGATCTTCATCACCGGCATCGAGCCCAACTCGACCATCATTTCGAACGAGCGCGAATACAGGAAGTCGCCGACCAGCACGCTTGGCGCGTTGCCCCACATGGCGTTGGCGGTCGAGCGGCCACGGCGCATGCCGGACATGTCGACCACGTCGTCATGCAGCAGGGTCGCGGTGTGCAGGAACTCGATGGTGGCGGCCAGCAGACGCAGTTCGTCGCCTTCGCGCCCCAGGGCCTTGCCGCACAGCAACACTAATAAAGGACGCAGGCGTTTGCCGCCGGCCGAGGTAATGTAATCGCCGATTTTCGATACCAGCGGCACTCGAGAAGTCAGCTGCTTCTTGATGATGCCGTCGACGGCGCTAAAATCGTCCGCCACCGCGCGGTAGAAAGCTTGGGGTTGCATCAGCGACAGTCGCTCCAGAAGGGTTGCGCGGCATGCTAGGACCCACGCTTGCAGGTGTCAAGGCGCGATGGACGGCCCCTTGCAAGGCGCTCGTGCCTTGCGTACAATCGCGCACCCTGAACTTCCTGGGCAGCACCTGCCTTACGCAATTGCAAGCGGGCCTCCAGCCCCATGCAGCCATGCCAGCCAATACCTCTTCTTATAAAGAGCTGGGTGAGCAGGATTATCGGAGAAATACCATGTCTTATGCAGTAATCGTTACTGGCGGCAAGCAGTACAAAGTCGCCCCAGGTGAATACCTGAAGATCGAAAAACTGGAAGTCGCTACCGGCGAATCCGTTACCTTTGATCGCGTTCTGTTGGTTGCCAACGGTGACGACGTGAATATCGGCGCTCCAGTTGTTGCTGGCGCTACCGTTGTGGCTGAAGTGATCTCCCAAGGTCGTCACGATAAAGTCCGCATCATCAAGTTCCGTCGCCGTAAGCACCACATGAAGCGTATGGGCCACCGCCAGTGGTACACCGAGATCAAAATCACCGGTATTCAGGCTTAATTACAGCCTAATTCCTCACTAGGAGAATTGAACTCATGGCACACAAAAAAGCTGGTGGTAGTACCCGTAACGGTCGCGACTCAGAAGCCAAACGCCTTGGCGTGAAGATGTATGGCGGCCAGGCTATCAAAGCAGGCAACATCATCGTGCGTCAGCGCGGCACCCAATTCCACGCTGGCTACGGCGTTGGCATGGGTAAAGATCACACCCTCTTCGCTAAAGTCGAAGGCGTGATCAAGTTCGAAGTAAAAGGCGCCTTCGGTCGTCGTTACGTGAGCGTAGTCGCAGCTTAATTGCGCGATCGCTGGAAAAGCCCTGTCTCGCGACGGGGCTTTTTCGTTTGTGGGGTGAGTCTCTTGCAAAGCTGTTTGTATGGGCTGTCGGCGTACGATGTAGGTGTCGTGGTTCAGGGTCGCTGCGCTCATTTTTGCAAGAGTCTTATGTCTTGATTGTTTTTCGGCTCGTCCGTATGGCGAGAGGCGTTTGTTATGAAGTTTGTTGATGAAGTATCGATTCGCGTAAAGGCTGGTGATGGCGGCAATGGCGCCATGAGTTTCCGTCGGGAAAAATTTATCGAGAACGGTGGCCCGAACGGCGGTGATGGCGGTGACGGCGGTTCCATCTACATGATGGCCGACGAAAACCTCAACACCCTGGTGGACTACCGTTACACCCGGCACTTCGATGCCGAGCGTGGCTCCAACGGCGGCAGCACCGACTGCACCGGCAAGAAGGGTGAAGACCTGATCCTGCGCGTTCCGGTTGGCACCACGGTGATCGACTCCGCGACTCAGGAAGTCATCGGCGACCTGACCAAGGCCGGTCAGAAATTGATGGTGGTGCAGGGCGGCTGGCACGGTCTGGGCAACACCCGTTTCAAATCCAGTACCAACCGTGCGCCGCGCCAGACCACTCCGGGTAAGCCGGGTGAGCAGCGCGACCTGAAGCTGGAAATGAAAGTACTGGCTGACGTCGGTCTGCTGGGTTTGCCGAACGCCGGTAAAAGTACCTTTATCCGTTCGGTTTCGGCAGCCAAGCCGAAGGTTGCCGACTACCCGTTCACCACGCTGGTGCCGAACCTGGGTGTGGTCAGCGTCGATCGCTGGAAGAGCTTTGTCATTGCCGATATTCCGGGTTTGATCGAAGGCGCTTCCGAAGGTGCTGGTCTGGGCATTCGCTTCCTCAAGCACTTGGCGCGTACGCGTCTGCTGCTGCACCTTGTGGACATGGCGCCGCTGGATGACGCCAGCGCACCGGATGCCGCTGAAGTGATCGTCAACGAGCTGATCAAGTTCAGCCCGTCCCTGGCGGAACGTGATCGCTGGCTGGTCCTGAACAAGTGCGACCAGATCCTTGATGAAGAGCACGATGCTCGCGTCAAGGAAATCGTTGATCGCCTGGAATGGACGGGCCCGGTCTACGTGATCTCGGCCATCTCCAAGCTCGGTACCGAGCGTCTGTGCCACGACATCATGCGCTACATGGAAGATCGTGCCGATCGCCTGGCCAATGATCCGGCCTACAAGGAAGAGTTGGCCGATCTCGATCAGCGCATCGAAGACGAAGCTCGCGCGCAATTGCAGGCGCTGGATGACAAGCGTGCCCTGCGTCGCAGCGGCGTGAAGTCGGTCCACGACATCGGCGACGATGATTGGGACGAAGAAGATGTGGATGACGAAGACGGTCCGGAAATCATTTACGTGCGTGACTGATTCGTTGCGATAAACTTAAGCGCCGCTCAATCGAGCGGCGTTTTGGTATCTGGAAATCGATTGTTGGTCACGAATAACCACGAATAACGTCACGGGCAGCGCTGGGTCGCGGTGCCCTCAAGCTAAGGTTGAAGATGATGCGGAGCAAGGTGACAGGTGCGCAGCGTTGGGTCGTGAAGATCGGCAGCGCTTTGCTGACGGCGGACGGCAAAGGCCTGGATCGCGCGGCAATGGGTGTCTGGGTTGACCAGATGGTGGCCTTGCATGAGGCGGGTGTCGAGCTGGTGCTGGTGTCCTCCGGGGCGGTGGCGGCCGGTATGAGCCGTTTGGGCTGGACCTCGCGACCCAGTGCGATGCACGAGCTTCAGGCTGCCGCCGCAATCGGTCAGATGGGGTTGGTGCAGGCCTGGGAGTCGAGCTTTGCCGAGCATGGCCGGCATACCGCGCAGATTCTCCTGACTCACGACGACTTGTCCGACCGCAAGCGCTACCTGAACGCCCGCAGCACCTTGCGTGCGTTGGTCGAGCTGAAGGTCATTCCGGTGATCAACGAGAACGACACCGTGGTCACCGACGAAATCCGTTTTGGCGACAACGACACCCTGGCGGCGCTGGTGGCCAACCTGGTCGAGGCTGACTTGCTGGTGATCCTGACGGATCGCGACGGCATGTTCGACGCCGATCCGCGCAACAATCCGGATGCCCAGCTGATTTACGAAGCGCGTGCCGATGATCCGGCGCTCGACGCGGTAGCGGGCGGCACCGGCGGTGCGCTGGGGCGTGGCGGCATGCAGACCAAATTGCGTGCTGCGCGTCTGGCGGCCCGTTCCGGCGCTCACACCATCATCGTTGGTGGTCGTATTGAGCGTGTGCTGGATCGCCTCAAGGCGGGCGAGCGCATTGGCACTCTGCTGTCGCCGGAGCGCGGCATGCTGGCGGCGCGCAAGCAGTGGCTGGCCGGTCATCTGCAAACCCGTGGCACCCTGGTGCTGGATGCGGGTGCGGTGACCGCTTTGTCCCAGGGCAACAAGAGCTTGCTGCCGGTTGGGGTCAAGTTGGTGCAGGGCAGCTTCCGCCGCGGCGAGATGGTGGTCTGCGTGGCGCCGGATGGTCGCGAGATTGCCCGTGGCCTGGCCAACTACAGTGCGCTGGAGGCGCAAAAAATCATCGGTCAGTCGTCCGAGGCGATTGTCGGTCTGTTGGGTTACATGGCGGAACCGGAACTGGTTCACCGCGATAACCTGATCCTGGTCTGAAGGAATACCTGAATGCGCGTGGCAAAAGGATTGTTGGGGTTGCTGTTGGCGATGCCGTTGCTGGCTTCGGCCGAAGAGATCGGTCAGGTGTCGACGGTGTTCAAGTTCGTCGGGCCGAACGACCGGATCGTGGTCGAGGCCTTTGATGATCCCAAGGTCGATGGCGTGACCTGCTACCTTTCGCGCGCCAAGACCGGTGGGGTGAAGGGCGGTCTTGGTTTGGCCGAGGATCGAGCCGAGGCATCTATCGCTTGCCGGCAGGTCGGGCCGATCAGCTTCAAGGGTGAGCTCAAGGATGGCGATGAGGTGTTCAAGGAGCGCACGTCCCTGGTGTTCAAGACCATGCAGGTGGTGCGCTTCCTCGACAAGAAGCGCAATACACTGGTGTATCTGGTGTATAGCGATCGCTTGATCGAAGGCAGTCCGCAGAATGCGGTGACGGCGATTCCGATTTTGCCGTGGGCGCACGCCCGGTAATTTGACGCAAATCCAATTGTGGGAGCGGGCTTGCTCGCGAAAGTGTTGAATCAGTCAATATTGATGTCGACTGACACGCCGCCTTCGCGAGCAAGCCCGCTCCCACAGTTTTTTTGTGTGTCCATCAAATCGCAGGCAATAAAAAACCGACCCTGAGGTCGGCTTTTTAATGAACGAGTCGCTTAGGCAGCGGCGGCAACGTTCAGGGCCTTAACGTGGCCATTCAGGCGGCTCTTATGACGAGCGGCCTTGTTCTTGTGGATGATGCCTTTATCGGCCATACGGTCGATAACTGGCACAGCCAGAACGTAAGCAGCTTGAGCTTTGGCAGCGTCTTTTGCGTCGATGGCCTTAACTACATTCTTGATGTAGGTACGAACCATGGAACGCAGGCTGGCGTTGTGGCTGCGACGCTTCTCAGCCTGTTTTGCACGTTTTTTGGCGGAAGGTGAGTTGGCCACCGTCGAGCTCCTCGAAAGACTTTTTAGGAAATAGCAAACAAAATAGGCCGCGAATCATGCCGATGAGTTGAGGTCTTGTCAAGGGCGGTTGAGACGTTCCGCTAAGTGGTAGGTGAAGCAAGCTTGGAGATTTCTTTCCAGCGTGCGACCTGTAAACTCGCGAGCTTTGGCTCTGTGCTGTTGCGGCGCGGAGTATCGCATAAGTAGGCGCTTAGTTCGCCTGCTGTTTATCGACAGGCACAAACTCTTTCAATGAATCTGCTCAAATCGTTGGCCGCCGTCAGCTCTATCACGATGCTTTCCCGGGTTCTGGGGTTTGTTCGTGACACCCTCATTGCGCGTACATTTGGCGCGGGAATGGCGACCGACGCCTTCTTTATCGCCTTCAAATTGCCCAATCTGTTGCGGCGGATCTTTGCCGAGGGGGCGTTTTCCCAGGCATTCGTGCCGATTCTTGCGGAATACAAAAGCCAGCAAGGCGAAGAGGCGACCCGAACGTTCATTGCCTATGTCTCGGGCCTGTTGACGCTGGTGCTGGCGCTGGTCACGGTGTTGGGCATGCTGGCCGCACCCTGGGTCATCTGGGTGACAGCACCGGGATTCACCAATACCCCGGAAAAATTCGAGCTCACTTCCAATCTGTTACGGGTGACCTTTCCTTACATATTGCTGATTTCCCTGTCGTCGCTGGCGGGCGCAATCCTCAATACCTGGAACCGTTTTTCGGTGCCAGCCTTCGTGCCGACGCTGCTCAACGTCAGCATGATTATTTTTTCGCTGTTCCTGACACCGTATTTCGATCCGCCCGTAATGGCGCTTGGCTGGGCGGTTCTGGTGGGCGGGCTGGCGCAGTTGCTCTACCAGCTGCCGCACCTGAAAAAGATCGGCATGCTGGTGTTGCCGCGCCTGAACCTGCGTGACAGCGGTGTATGGCGCGTCATCAAGCAAATGTTGCCGGCCATTCTCGGTGTCTCGGTGAGTCAGATTTCGTTGATCATCAACACCATTTTCGCTTCGTTCCTGGTCGCAGGTTCCGTGTCCTGGATGTACTACGCCGACCGATTGATGGAGTTGCCGTCCGGCGTATTGGGCGTGGCGCTGGGGACGATTCTGCTGCCGACCCTGGCCAAGACTTACGCCAACAAGGATCGTCACGAGTATTCGCGGATCCTCGACTGGGGGCTGCGCCTGTGTTTCGTGCTGGTATTGCCTTGCGCCCTGGCGCTGGGGATTCTGGCGGAGCCGCTGACGGTTTCGCTGTTCCAGTACGGTCAGTTCGACGCCCATGATGCGGCCATGACCCAGCGCGCGTTGATCGCCTATTCCGTCGGATTGCTCGGGATTATCGTGATCAAAGTGCTGGCGCCGGGCTTTTATGCGCAACAAAACATCCGTACGCCGGTAAAAATCGCGATTTTCACCCTGGTGGTCACACAATTGTTCAACCTGATGCTGATCGGTCCGCTGGCTCACGCGGGACTGGCGCTCGCCATCAGCGCCGGCGCCTGCCTCAATGCAGGGCTGCTCTTCTATCAACTGCGTAAACAGCAGATGTATCAGCCGCAACCGGGCTGGGCAAAGTTCTGCTTCAAGCTGGTGATTGCGGTCGCGGTGATGTCCGGCGTGTTGCTGGCAGGGATGCATTTCATGCCGGCCTGGGGTGAGGGGCAGATGCTTGAGCGTTTCCTGCGTCTGGGTGCCTTGGTCGTTGCCGGTGTGGTGGCTTATTTCGGCATGTTAGTGTTGATGGGCTTCCGTTTGCGCGACTTCAATCGCAAGGCGCTGGGCTGAGGTTCTGGTCTCGATAAACACGGGCGAGCCGGCGGTTTTGTCGGCTCGATCACTTTGGGTTACGGTGTTGCCTGTCGTCGGCCGCCGGGTGTGGTTATAATCGACCACTTTATGAGCAAGAAGCGCGTTATGCAGCTGGTTCGAGGCCTCCACAATCTGCGCCCCCAGCATCGGGGCTGTGTCGCCACTATTGGCAACTTTGACGGTGTACACCGTGGTCACCAGGCTATCCTGGCGCGGCTGCGTGAGCGTGCGCTCGAGTTGGGCGTGCCCAGTTGCGTGGTGATTTTCGAGCCGCAGCCGCGGGAGTTCTTCGCTCCGGACACCGCGCCGGCCCGTCTGGCCCGCCTGCGGGACAAGCTGCAGCTGCTGGCGGCAGAAGGCGTCGATCGTGTGCTGTGCCTGGCGTTCAACCAGCGCCTGAGCAAGCTCAGCGCCAGTGAGTTCGTCGATACCATTCTGGTGGATGGCCTTGGCGTCCAGCACCTGGAGGTCGGCGATGATTTCCGTTTCGGCTGCGACCGCGCGGGAGACTTCGATTTCCTGCAACAGGCCGGCGTCGTTCAGGGTTTTACCGTCGAGGCGGCGCAAACCGTTGAACTGGACGGTATTCGCGTCAGCAGCACTCAGGTCCGCAATGCCCTGGCCGCAGCTGATTTTGCCTTGGCCGAGCGACTGCTGGGTCGGCCGTTCCAGATTACCGGGCGGGTGCTGCACGGCCAGAAGCTGGCTCGCCAGTTGGGTACGCCCACGGCCAACATACAACTCAAGCGCCGTCGCGTTCCGCTTTCCGGGGTTTACCTGGTCAACGTCGACATCGACGGCAAGACTTGGCCAGGCGTCGCCAACATCGGCGTGCGGCCAACGGTACAAGGTGATGGCAAGGCCCACCTTGAAATACATCTTTTAGATTTTGCCGGCGATCTGTATGACCGGCGTTTAACGGTGGTTTTCCACCACAAGCTGCGCGAAGAGCAGCGTTTCGCCTCTCTGGAGGCGTTGAAAACGGCGATCAACGCGGATGTCGCCGCCGCCCGTGCACTAGCCGCACCTAGCGCCCATCGCTAATGAAGAGCCTTAAATGACCGACTATAAAGCCACGCTAAACCTTCCGGACACCGCCTTCCCAATGAAGGCCGGCCTGCCACAGCGCGAACCGCAGATTCTGCAGCGCTGGGACAGTATTGGCCTGTACGGAAAGTTGCGCGAGATTGGCAAGGATCGTCCGAAGTTCGTATTGCACGACGGCCCTCCGTACGCCAACGGCTCCATTCACATCGGTCATGCGCTGAACAAGATTCTCAAGGACATGATCATCCGCTCGAAGACCCTGTCGGGCTTCGACGCGCCTTACGTTCCGGGCTGGGACTGCCACGGCCTGCCGATCGAGCACAAGGTCGAAGTGACCCACGGCAAGAACCTGGGCGCGGACAAGACCCGCGAACTGTGCCGGGCCTATGCCACCGAGCAGATCGAAGGGCAGAAATCCGAGTTCATCCGTCTGGGCGTGCTGGGCGACTTCGCCAACCCGTACAAGACCATGGACTTCAAGAACGAGGCCGGGGAAATCCGTGCCTTGGCTGAAATCGTCAAGGCCGGTTTCGTGTTCAAGGGCTTGAAGCCTGTGAACTGGTGCTTTGACTGCGGTTCGGCCCTGGCCGAAGCTGAAGTCGAATACGAAAACAAGAAGTCCTCGACCATCGACGTGGCGTTCCCGATTGCCGATGAAGCCCAACTGGCTGCCGCTTTCGGCCTGTCGTCGCTGGCCAAGCCTGCCTCGATCGTGATCTGGACCACCACCCCGTGGACCATCCCGGCCAACCAGGCGCTGAACGTTCACCCGGAATTCAACTACGCCCTGGTCGACGTCGGCGACAAGCTGCTGGTACTGGCTGAAGAACTGGTCGAGTCGTGCCTGGCGCGCTACTCGCTGGAAGGTTCGGTCATTGCGACCACCGCCGGTAAAGCGCTGGAACTGATCAACTTCCGTCACCCGTTCTACGACCGTCTGTCGCCGGTTTACCTGGCCGACTACGTTGAGCTGGGCGCCGGCACCGGTGTGGTTCACTCCGCTCCAGCCTATGGCGTGGACGACTTCGTGACCTGCAAGAAGTACGGCATGGTCAACGATGACATCCTCAATCCGGTTCAAAGCAACGGCGTATACGCGACCTCGCTGGAATTCTTCGGCGGCCAGTTCATCTGGAAGGCCAACCCGGCCATAGTCGACAAGCTGACCGAAGTCGGTGCGCTGCTGCACACCACTATCATCGAACACAGCTACATGCACTGCTGGCGCCACAAGACCCCGCTGATCTACCGCGCCACCGCGCAGTGGTTCATCGGCATGGACAAACAGCCGACCACCGGCGACACCCTGCGCCAGCGCTCGCTCAAGGCCATTGAAGACACCCGGTTCGTTCCGGCCTGGGGCCAGGCGCGCCTGCACTCGATGATCGCCAACCGTCCGGACTGGTGCATCTCCCGTCAGCGCAACTGGGGCGTGCCGATCCCGTTCTTCCTGAACAAGGAAAGCGGCGAGCTGCACCCACGTACCGTCGAGCTGATGGAAATCGTGGCCAAGCGCGTTGAAGTCGAAGGCATCGAGGCCTGGTTCAAGCTGGACGCCGCCGAGTTGCTGGGCGACGAAGCGCCGCAGTACGACAAGATCAGCGACACCCTGGACGTCTGGTTCGACTCGGGCACCACGCATTGGCACGTCCTGCGCGGTTCGCACCCGATGGGCCACGAAACCGGCCCGCGCGCCGACCTGTACCTGGAAGGCTCGGACCAACACCGTGGCTGGTTCCACTCGTCGCTGCTGACCGGTTGCGCCATCGACAACCACGCACCGTATCGCGAGCTGCTGACTCACGGCTTCACCGTCGACGAGTCCGGCCGCAAGATGTCCAAGTCCCTGGGTAACGTGATTGCGCCACAGAAAGTCAACGACACCCTGGGCGCCGACATCATGCGTCTGTGGGTCGCTTCGACCGACTATTCGGGCGAAATGGCGGTTTCCGAGCAGATCCTGCAACGCAGTGCGGACGCCTACCGGCGTATCCGTAACACCGCGCGCTTCCTGCTTTCCAACCTGACCGGCTTCAACCCGGCCACCGACCTGCTGCCGGCCGAAGAAATGCTGGCTCTGGACCGTTGGGCCGTGGACCGTACCCTGCTGCTGCAACGCGAGCTGCAAGAGCACTACGGCGAATACCGCTTCTGGAACGTGTACTCGAAGATCCACAACTTCTGCGTACAGGAGCTGGGCGGCTTCTACCTCGACATCATCAAGGATCGTCAGTACACCACTGGCGCCGACAGCAAGGCCCGCCGTTCGTGCCAGACCGCGCTGTTCCACATCTCCGAGGCGCTGGTGCGCTGGATCGCGCCGATCCTGGCGTTCACCGCCGACGAACTGTGGCAATACCTGCCGGGCGAGCGTAATGAGTCCGTCATGCTCAATACCTGGTACGAAGGCCTGAGCGAACTGCCGGAAGGCATCGAGCTGGATCGCGCTTACTGGGACCGGATCATGGCGGTCAAGGTCGCGGTCAACAAGGAAATGGAGATCCAGCGCGCCGCCAAGGCTGTCGGTGGCAACCTGCAGGCCGAAGTGACGCTGTTCGCCGAAGATGCGCTGACCGCCGACCTGGCCAAGTTGAGCAACGAATTGCGTTTCGTACTGATCACGTCGACCGCCAGTGTTGCGCCATTGGTGCAGGCACCGGCCGATGCCGTGGTCACCGAAGTCAGCGGCCTGAAGCTGAAGATTGTCAAGTCGAGCCATGCCAAGTGCGCCCGTTGCTGGCACTGCCGTGAAGACGTCGGCGTGAACCCGGAGCATCCGGAAATCTGCGGCCGTTGCGTCGACAACATCAGCGGCGCTGGCGAGGTCCGTCACTATGCCTAATGCCGTTGGCCGTTTCGGGCGGCTGAGCTGGCTCTGGTTGAGTTTGCTGGTCCTGGTCATTGACCAGGCCAGCAAGTTCTACTTCGAAGGCAAGCTCCAGATGTACCAGCAGATCGTGATCATCCCCGATTACTTCAGCTGGACCCTGGCCTACAACACTGGCGCGGCGTTCAGCTTCCTGGCTGACAGCTCCGGCTGGCAGCGCTGGCTGTTCGCGTTGATCGCGGTCGTGGTCAGTGCGGTGCTGGTGGTGTGGCTCAAGCGTCTGGGGCGCAACGAGACCTGGCTGGCGATTGCGCTGGCACTGGTGCTTGGCGGCGCGCTGGGCAATTTGTATGACCGCATTGCCTTGGGCCATGTGATCGATTTCATCCTGGTGCATTGGCAGAACCGCTGGTATTTCCCGGCGTTCAACTTTGCCGACAGTGCCATCACTGTTGGGGCTGTCATGCTGGCACTGGATATGTTCAAAAGTAAAAAGACCGGAGAAACCGTTCATGACTGAACAGGTATTGGCCGAGCAACGCATTGGCCAGAACACGGAAGTCACCTTGCATTTCGCATTGCGCCTGGAGAACGGCGACACGGTGGACAGCACCTTTGACAAGGCCCCGGCGACCTTCAAGGTCGGTGACGGCAACCTGTTGCCAGGTTTCGAAGCGGCGCTGTTCGGTTTCAAGGCCGGTGACAAGCGTACGCTGAGCATCGAGCCGGAAAACGCTTTCGGCCAGCCGAACCCGCAAAACGTGCAGATCATCCCGCGCTCCCAGTTCCAGGACATGGAACTGTCGCCTGGCTTGCTGGTGATCTTCAACGATGCGGCCAATACTGAATTGCCGGGCGTGGTCAAAGAGTTCGATGACGCGCAAGTGACCATCGACTTCAACCACCCGCTGGCGGGCAAGACGTTGACCTTTGACGTGGAAATCATTTCCGTCAAAGCGCTGTAAGGCATCATGGGGCAGCTACTGTTGCCACCTGACCCTGTGGGAGCGAGCTTGCTCGCGATGAGTGCCTGACATTCAATATTGATATTGACTGACACTCCGCCATCGCGAGCAAGCTCGCTCCCACAGTTTGTTTTTCATTGTTTTCGCGCGCAAGACACGAGGCACAGCATGCAAATCAAACTCGCCAACCCCCGTGGCTTCTGCGCCGGTGTGGACCGGGCGATCGAAATCGTCAACCGCGCCCTGGAAGTCTTCGGGCCGCCGATCTATGTGCGCCACGAAGTGGTTCACAACAAATTTGTCGTCGAAGACCTGCGCTCCCGTGGCGCGATCTTCGTCGAGGAGCTGGATCAGGTGCCGGACGACGTCATCGTGATCTTCAGCGCCCACGGCGTTTCCCAGGCTGTGCGCAGCGAAGCGGCTGGCCGTGGGCTGAAAGTGTTCGACGCCACGTGCCCGCTGGTGACCAAAGTCCACATCGAAGTGGCGCGCTACAGCCGTGACGGCCGAGAGTGCATACTCATCGGCCACGCCGGTCACCCGGAAGTCGAAGGCACCATGGGCCAGTACGATGCCGGCAATGGCGGCGCGATCTACCTGGTCGAAGACGAGAAGGATGTCGCGGCGTTGCAGGTGAACAACCCTGAAAAGCTCGCCTTCGTGACCCAGACCACACTGTCGATGGACGATACCAGCCGCGTTATCGATGCCCTGCGTTCGCGCTTCCCGGCCATCGGTGGGCCACGCAAGGACGACATCTGCTACGCCACGCAAAACCGTCAGGACGCGGTCAAGCAACTGGCCGACGAGTGCGACGTGGTGCTGGTGGTCGGCAGCCCGAACAGCTCCAACTCCAATCGCTTGCGCGAATTGGCAGAGCGCATGTCCACTCCGGCCTACCTGATCGACGGTGCCGAAGACCTGCAAAAGAGCTGGTTCGACGGCGTCGAGCGTATCGGCATCACCGCCGGCGCATCCGCCCCGGAAGTCCTGGTGCGCGGCGTGATCCAGCAGTTGCAGGCCTGGGGTGCCACCGGTGCCGATGAACTGGCCGGTCGCGAGGAGAACATCACGTTCTCGATGCCTAAAGAACTGCGCGTTCGCTCGTTGACCTGAGGTTTCTCCTTTTTTCGCATAACGGATGCTCAGCCTTGTCGCTACGCAGGCTGACGCGACCGGTCCGGGCCAACACCACTTGATGTTGGCTTACCGGTTCGCGAACAGCGCAAACGTGTAGCGTCCCTCCAATCAGTGACTCGCCCTGACCTCTGAAGCGTATTGAGCTTTCGACCGGACCGTTCCCCACAATCGACAGGCGTGCGCCGCTCTGGCGTTCGGCCAGCAGTGGATTGTCGCTGTCCATCTCCCCCTTGCCGCTGATATCCAGAATGATCCGCCAGCCTTGGCTCCAGTCGCCATTGATGCCGTGAATCACCACGGCCTGGTTGCGGGTGATGGCTTCGCTCCGGGCGGTGCGAATACCGCTGGAAAGAGCCTGTGCCGCTTGCTGTCTTTGGTTCGACTCGATCAGCGTTGCGAACGCCGGACTGACCAAGTGCAGAACAATTCCCGTAATTGCCAGTCCCATGAGCAGTTCGATCAGGCTGAAGCCTTGTTGTCGCATGGCATCTCCCTCCGTGGCGTGTTGTGGCTTGCGCAATCCCTGCGCGAGAAATGGCAACGCAAACGCACCGCATCGCTCGAATGTTGTGCCGCGCAAGAGCAGGTATAGCCGAAGGAAACAGAAGGCCCCGATGGATCATCCTACAAAAGGTTTCACGCTGATCGAGTTGCTGGTCGCGATCGCGATCCTTCTGATGCTGCTGACTCTGGCTGTCCCGGCGTTTACCCGCTCGACGCAAACAACCAGGGCTGATACTGAAATCGCTGACCTGCGACGAGCCCTGAGTTTTGCCCGGCTCGAAGCCATCGATCGGGGCAATACCACACGCGTGCGCCCGACGGCGGGTGGGGATGTCTGGAGTGGGGAACTGGCGATTTACGACGGTACTGGCGCTTTGGCCAATGTATTACGGGTTGTTCCGGCGATGAGCAGCGGCGCAACTCTGGCGCTAACCTCTGGCGTCACTGCCATCGATTTCAACAGCATGGGCGGACTGTCATCACCGTCCTCAGAGGTGGTGATCAGCTATGGGCGGGGCGCACAAGGCAGGACGCTGACTGTGTGTTTGAACGGACGAATTCTATTGGGTGGAAAGTGCGGATGAGAGCAGGGAGGCAAGGTGCGCAGGGGGGCATGACGCTGGTCGAAGTCCTGGTGGCGTTAGTCATTCTGGGAGTGGGCCTGCTGGGGGGGGCGGCGTTTCAGCTCAATGCGCTCAAGTACACGGACAGCGCGCGCATGACCAGTCAGGCCAGTTTTATCGCCTACGACCTGATGGACCGTATTCGCGCCAACGCTGCTGCGGACTACACCATTGCGCCGCCGGCTTCGGGCAATCCGGACGTTACCCGGGACCAGGACCTGTTTGACTTCAATACCAACATTGTCAGTTCACTCGGTGCCTCCGCGACGGGCAGTGTCACCGTCAACCAGAAGGTGTACACCATCACGATCACCTGGGACGACTCACGGGCTGTGAAGGCTGCCGACTCGCGGCGCAGCTTCGTCCTGAGCAGTCGCGCGGCCATTGATCCGACGGTGATCCCGTGAGCCGCTCAATCAGAGGTTTTAGTCTGGTTGAGTTGCTGATTGCCCTGGCATTGAGCCTGATCGTGGTGCTGGGCGTGGTGCAGATTTTCATCGCGGCCAAGAACACCCATCTCAGCCAGAATGCGGCCGCGAACATACAGGAGGACGCACGTTTCGTGCTGAGCAAAATGATTCAGGAAGTCCGCATGGTCGGGATGTTCGGTTGTCTGGCAACGATCACCGATTCAAGTGAGAAAGGTGATTTTCATGCCAGTCAGCTAACGCCGATCCGTTGGGACAACGGTGGCCGCAAGTTGACGCTGGTTACGGCGGATGTCGGCGCTCATGGCGGCAAACCGGACTGGACCGTGCTTTCCGATTGTCGAACCCATTCGACGGCCTACAGTGAAGGTCGGACGCCAGTGGCAGGGCAATTGGCCTTTCCGGTCCGGAGGCTGATTTACAGCTTCAGCAATAACCAACTGCTTATGAAAGGCGGGGCCGCAGCAAACCAGGTATTGGTGGACAACGTCAGTGCTTTCGACGTGAGCTTCGGCCTGGCCAGCACGGCCACTGATCTGGCTGCTTCGCGCTACAGCAGCAACCCGCCGGACCCCGCGCTGATTCGCAGCGTTCGCCTGAGCCTGACTCTCTTCGATCCGAACCACCGGGTGAGCGATCAAACCTTCAACGTGGTTGCCGCACTGCGCAACCGCTTGCCATGAGGGAGTGCCAATGAATCGTGCCCTCAAGACGTATTGCGCCCAACGGGGCATGGCACTGTTGGTCAGTCTGGTGTTCTTGCTCTTGCTGACGCTGATTGGTCTTTCATCGATGCAGAGCGCGACCCTGCAGGAAAAAATGGCCGGTAGCGTCGCCCTGCGCAACCAGTCGTTCCAGAGTGCCGAAGCCGCCTTGCGGGTGGGCGAGGGTGCAGTGCAGCGGGACAGTTATGCGCTACCTGTTTGTAGCGGCATCGTTCAATGTGCGCCACCGTCAGAGTCTTCGACTATTACCGCTGCCGGTTTCAACGCCTCTTCCGGAGTGACCTGGATTGCATCGGGCAAGGGCTTTTATGGCGTGCAAAACATCGGTGTCAGCCGAAATGCGGTGAATGTGCCTATCAATACCCCGGCAACCTTGTATCGGGTAACGGCAGTCGGCATCGCAGGGCATTCGCGCAGTGTGGTGGAGAGCATCTATGCGAAGTACTGAGCGACCTGTCAGGTTATGGCCACAACTGTTCGCTGTCGTCGTCGCGCTTGATCTGTCGATGTCGGCGCACGCGGCCTCGTCAGCGGATTCACCAGCGCTGAACCGGCCAACCTGTCTGGCCAAAGGCAACTGGTACGGTTTTTATCACAGCAATCAGGGGTTGAAGGCCGTCTGCCTGAAGCTGCCCGAGGCGATCAGCGTTAAGATGCTCGACAGCAACACCGATGGAGTGGTCGACAACAGCGACACGCTGTCCGATGGCGTGATCTTTATCGGAGAGCATTCGGCCCAGGACGCCAGTGACAATGGCGGGGCCGTGAACGATTCCACTGGCGACGGTACTGCGGGGATGGAAAAGTCCGGCGGCAGCCGTCGCATCATGTGGCGACAAATACAGTGACTGAGAATTGATGCATGCGTAGTTCCAACCGCGGGTTTACCCTGATCGAAATCATGATCGTGATTGCGATCATCGGTATTGTCATGACCATTGCCGCCCCAAGTTTCACCGAATACCTGAACAAGGGCCGTCGCGCAGAAGTGACCGGTCTGCTCTCGGAGCAGGCGCAGCTCCTGGAGCGTTTCTACTCGCAGAAAAATGTCTACACCGATGCGACAGGCCTCAGTGCCGGCAATGATTACTACAGCATCACACCGACCCTGACCGACCAGACCTTTCTGCTGACGGCAGTGCGCAAGGCTGACTCGAGCATGGCCACTGACAAGTGCGGTGATCTGACCATCACCAACACCGGTGTGCTCGGTATGGTCAACGCAAAATCCGGCCTGACCAGCAAAGACTGCTGGGGGCGCTGAGTTTCTTTTTCGGGTGCCTTTTGTACCCTCTGTCTATTTAACGATTGGATCAGAACATGACCAGGCAACAGCAAGTGGTGATTGTCGGCGGTGGGGTGATTGGATTGCTGACGGCTTACAATCTCGCCTCCGAAGTGCAAAGCGTTGTGCTGCTGGATCGCTCGAGCGTCGGCCAGGAATCGTCCTGGGCCGGCGGCGGCATCGTTTCGCCGCTTTACCCGTGGCGCTACAGCCCGGCGGTCACTGCCTTGGCTCACTGGTCCCAGGACTTTTATCCACAGTTGGGCGAGCGCTTGTTTGCCGCCACTGGCGTTGATCCGCAAGTGCACACCACCGGTCTGTACTGGCTGGATCTGGATGACGAGGCTGAAGCCCTGGCATGGGCCGTCCGGGAAGGTCGCCCGCTTAGCGCGGTGGATATTTCGGCAGCACACGACGCCGTGCCGGTGCTAGGCAGTGGTTTTTCCCGGGCGATCTACATGGCCGACGTCGCCAACGTGCGTAATCCGCGTCTGGTGAAGTCACTCAAGGCCGCGTTGCTGGCGCTGCCGAACGTGACGATCCAGGAGCAGTGCGAAGTCAGCGGGTTTGTTCGTGACGGCAACAAAGTGGTCGGCGTGCAGACCTCCACAGGTATTGTCCCGGGCGATCAAATCGTCCTGACGGCGGGGGCCTGGAGCGGTGATTTGCTCAAGCTTCTTGATCTGGCGCTGCCGGTCGAGCCGGTGAAAGGGCAGATGATTCTCTACAAGTGTGCGGCGGATTTCCTGCCGAGCATGGTCCTGGCCAAGGGCCGTTATGCGATTCCCCGGCGCGACGGGCACATACTGATCGGCAGTACGCTGGAGCATGAAGGCTTCGACAAGACGCCGACCGGGTCGGCACTGGAAAGCCTGAAGGCGTCCGCTGTGGAGTTGATCCCGGCGCTGGCCGATGCCGAAGTGGTGGGGCACTGGGCCGGATTGCGTCCGGGATCACCCGAGGGCATTCCTTACATTGGCCCGGTGCCGGGGTTTGACGGGCTTTGGCTCAACTGCGGGCATTACCGAAACGGGCTGGTGCTGGCGCCGGCGTCATGCCAGCTGTTTGCCGATGTGATGCTGGGCCGTGCGCCGATTATCGATCCGGCGCCTTATGCGCCTGCCGGAAGACTTTAAAGCCTCAATCCAGTCCCAGCTTCTTGAGCCGGTAACGCATCGACCTGAATGACAGGTTCAACCGCTGAGCCGCCGCCGTGCGGTTCCAGCGGGTTTCCTCCAGGGCCTGGAGCAGCAGTTGGCGTTCGACGTTTTCCAGGTAGGCTTCCAGATTGTCGATCCGGGTCAGGTCCGGCATGCCGCCCTCGGCGCCACGGTTGCCTTCAGCCAGGCGCAGGTCACCGGCTTCGATCTGATTGTCCTCACACAAGGTGTGCGCCCGTTCGAGCATGTTTTCCAGTTCCCGCACATTGCCCGGAAAACGATAGCTTTTCAGCGCATCGAGGGCTTGGGGGTGGAGTCTCGCCGCAGGTTGACCGCTATCGACGGCCAGACGCTTGAGTATGTGGCTGGCTAGCATTTCGATGTCATCACGGCGCTCGCGCAAGGGCGGCACCCGGAGTTCGATCACGTTCAAGCGGTAGTAAAGATCATGACGAAATCGTCCGGCGGCGACTTCGGCGCCAAGGTCTTTGTGCGTGGCGCAGAGAATGCGCACATCCACTGCCACTTCCTGCTGCCCTCCGACGCTGCGTACGGATTTCTCTTGAATCGCACGCAGCAGTTTGACTTGCATGGCCAGCGGCAGGTCGGCTACTTCGTCGAGGAGCAGGGTACCGCCGTGAGCTGCCTGGAACAGGCCGGGTTTATCTTCGATGGCGCCGCTGAAACTGCCTTTGCGATGGCCGAAAAACTCGCTCTCCAACAGTTCCGAGGGAATCGCCGCGCAGTTGATCGCAATGAACGGCTGATTGGCGCGGGGGCTTTGATCATGGATCAGGCGCGCGACCAACTCCTTGCCACTGCCGGACTCTCCGCTGATGTATACCGTCGCATGGCTGCTGGCCAGTTTGGTGATGTGCTTGCGCAGGTTGCGCATGGGCAATGAGTCGCCCAGCAAGCGTCGATCGATGCCGACCCCGCGGGCAGGAACCAGCAGGGCACTGGTGACCAGTTCACGCAGGCGCGTAAGGTCCACCGGTTTGGTCAGGAAGTCGAATGCCCCGGCCTTGAGCACATTGATCGCGTTTTCGAGACTGTCATAGGCGGTGATCATCGCCACCTGGACCTGAGGGTGGCGCTGCTGGATGTGCTGCACCAACTCAAGGCCGGTACCGTCCGACAACTGCATGTCGGTCAGGCATAGATCGAAGGTTTCGCGTTTGAGCAGCGATTGCGCTTCGCCGATGTTGCGGGCGTTGAACGTCTCCAGCTTCATCCTTCCCAGGGTGATTTCCAGTAGTTCGCGAATGTCCGGCTCGTCATCGACGATCAAGACTTTTTGTCGTGGTCTTGTGTTCAACGTGGGGTTCGTCCGTGAGCATAAGTCATGCAAAAGCAGCTGTTTTCCTGGCGTGCCTTGAAGTCTAGGCGGGACAGAGTGCTTTCGCCCGGCTGGCCGGACGGATAAAGCCCCAGGCCTCTGAAATGGCGGGCCGGGGCTTCATTGCCGAGTATTTCCAGTGATTTCGGATCGAGCCGTAGCGGCGGCATTTGCTCGCGGCGCTGCAGATACAGGACGTTTTCGATTACCCGGTTCATTCGCAGAGAGAGGTCTTGAATAATCTGTGTCAGACGTCGTTCAACACCTTTCAGTTCCTTGGTGACGCGCGATAGACCTTAAACGGCTGCCATTTCTGCGCAAGTGTCAGCGGCCACTGGAGCCCTTGCCTTGCTCGAGATGAGCCTGGCTGCAATACCATTGCTGGTCGAGGCTCAGCGCGCGGTCACGGGGCAGGTGGACGCCACAATGGGCGCAACGGACCATGGGCGCCGCTTCCCGCTCGGCAGGGGATCTGGGGGTGGAAGCCTGCCCCTTGATCTTGCGCCAGAGCCACACTGCAGCGGCAATCAGGGCAATCCAGAACAATAAACGAAGCATGGTGAGCTGCTTTTCGGCTGATGATCCGGCAGTTTAGCCAAGGACCTGCCAGGCGCACAGTGTAATAAAGCGCTTGTCTAGTCCTGAAATAGGTTTACACCTGTTTCACCCTAACGCCCGATGCACCGCATCGGGCGTTTTGTATTTCAAA
>NZ_JBWKWD010000046.1:0-46828 GCF_059422045.1 Pseudomonas sp. GW821-FHT02A08 | reverse complement strand
GCTAATGCCAGTCAGTTAAGCGGTAATGCGATCTGTAGCAGCTGCCGAGCCCGCGAGGCTGCGTTCGGCTGCATAGCAGTCGTGAGTCCTGCTGACGCAGCCTGCCTGACGTACCGCAATGACTGATTTTACGACTGCTTCGCAGTCGAACGCAGCCTCGCGGGCTCGGCAGCTGCTACAAAGGGTGTCGCGGCTGAAATTGCTTAACTGACTGGCATTAGCCACTCGGACCGGTCTCCTTTTCAGCTGCAGTTGCACGCTATCCAGTTCTACCGAAGATCACTCTTCATCAGCCCCCATCACTCGATCCTCAAACGCGGAGCGCACTGCATCCACAACACGTTGCGCCATGCCTTCATTTTCAAGCTGCGGGTATCCTTTCTTCAGCTTTCCGGACACCACCCAGCCGTTCTCCTTGATCGAACGGATGATCCGGTTCGCATCCTGATCCGGCATCTCGAGCACTTCTTTGAGTTGTTCCTGCGCTCGCTGAAAGATCATTAAAACTCGTGCTTCATCCGCCATCTCCGTACGAATTGTGTGCTCAACGACGCGAGCGGTGTACAAGACGTGTTCGGTCAGGTCTGGGTAGCGCCAGGCAAAGCCTGCGTCTTTGTATTCATCGAAGATGAAATTGCTGGGAGTTCCGTCCTCATAGGTCACGAGTTCACTGAATCGATAAGTCGCCGCGTAACGGCGCATAAACGGTCGTGAAAACACCTCGAGCGTACGGTCGTAGCCTGCCCTGAAATCGATCGAACTGGTGATAGTGGCTGACACGGGCAGGATCACTCCGTCGGGCACTGCCTTGTCCCTGATCAAGGTGTCGTTGATCAGGAAGCGATGAATCCGGCCGTTGCCGTCACGCATGGGATGGATGTACACGAAGCCGAATGCAAGCACTGCGGCGCGTGCCACTGACTCGGCACCTCGCGTCGCGATCTCGAACTCGTTGAGGCCTTCCAGTAGAGGGGCAAGTTCTTCAAAGTGCGGGGCAATGTAATGCACGATGTCCTCGCGCATTGTGGCCTGACCTACAAATACCGGGGAGCGCCGCAAGCCGAGCCCAATGGCATCTCGACCCAAAATACCGGCTTGCAGGGAACGTAGGCTGTCATTGCTTAATGGGGCTTCGATATGGCCGCAGTGCTGGGCAATGACATGCGCAAAACGCTGGATGCGATCAGCCTGGTCGGCCTCTTTTTCGATGAGAAAGCTGGCTCGTGACTCCTTGAACGTCAACCAACTGGCCGTACGCATCAAGATATCGGCACCAAAGGTTCGATCCAACTCTTTCAACTCCGCGCCGAGATCGAATTGCAGAGCCTCTTTGACTGCCGTCGTGCGACGAACTAAAGGGCAAAAACCGGGTGTACCGGGCAGGTTGTTTTTGACTCGCCAACGTCGAACTCGTGGTGGTTGACTACGGGTGAGGTAGTCCTGCGCAGAAAGTGCATCGACATAGCCACCGTTGGTTACGTCTGGCACATCCAGACTTTGCCCTGTCAGCCATTCATAGAGAAACCCCGTGCGGCGAGCATATTGGCCAAAAGGCTCTCGCCGGCACCAGGCTTCGATAGGGTCGGGTCCGGTCTTTGCAAACAAGCGAGCAAAGAATTCGAGATGGATCTCTTCGTATTTGAGGCCGAATTCGAAATGCCCTGAGAAATCGTCGGCAGGCCGGTAGCTCGGGGGATACTGATTCTGCGTATGCCCGCTGCTTTCGCGACTGACACGTGTCGTGCCAATCGTCGATTCGACACGCAATGGCTGTGCCAGAACGATGTCGTACTGGTTTGCGAGTGCCTTTAAACCGACCTGCATTAACGAAATCCTTTACTGAGGCGATAAAAACGCTAACAAATAACTGATCCTACGCGAAAGCGTTAATTTCATGGGGGGGGTGAAAGGGTTAACGGTCACCGAAATTCGCTAACAAATCACCATCATGCGAAAAAAACGCTAACGGGACTTTTATAGTAGCCGCTTCTGCACAGGAGCGCTTTGCGTATGGGGGGCGTCAGGTAAGCCTTCTAAACGAAAAAAGTTGCGCAGGGTTCGGATGAGGAGGAGTCCCTATACCAGCGAGTCCCCCAAATCCCGCCCATAAAAAAACCGGCCACTTGGACCGGTTTTTTCTGATTCTGCATCCCCCGTCAAAACCACTTTGACGTGAGACTGAAATTGATTGGAGCGGGTGAAGGGAATCGAACCCTCGTTATCAGCTTGGGAAGCTGGAGTAATGCCATTATACGACACCCGCTCAGAGCGCTGACTTTGTACCAGATACGGCCGCGGATTTGAAGTTTTTCTTTACGTGGAGCGGGCTTAACGCAGATGTGACAAAAAAGCCCGGACCGTTTGACGGTCGATCGCGGGCAAGCCTCGCGCCTGCAGAATGCGTTTAACGCAGCAGGGCGGTGCTTGCTCGCGATGACGCTACTTCAGCCTGCCAATGCATGGTGTTCCTGGACGTTGTGGTAACGCGGTCGGCTTTCGTGTTGCGCTGGTTTCAGGAAGCCTATCAGTGCGTTGCGGCTGTCTCGGCAGGCGGCTTTGTGCTCCATGTCGAGAAAGTGGCCGGTGGCCTGAATGGTGCTGAACGTGCTGTGTTGCACATGACCGGCGAACAACCGGGCGTCGTCGGCGGCGGTGTATTCGTCCCATTCGCCGTTGAGGAACAGCACCGGCACGTCGATTTTCTTCGCCGCGTGCAGGTAGCACTGGCGGTCGCTGTGCAGCACGTCGTTGATGTGGAAGTGCATCTGCCCGTACTCATGTTCGGCCAGGGAGCTGACGTGGCGATAGTTGAAGCGCTTGAACAGCGACGGCAGGTGTTTGCCGATGGTGTCGTTCACCAGGTGTCCGACCCGGTCGCGGTCCAGGTTGCCGAGGTGTTCGACGCCGCGCTCGAGGTAGTCGAGCATGTGCGCGTTGATCACCGGGGAGAACGAGCTGATCACGGCTTTTTCGATGCGCCGTGGCCGTTGCGACAACGCCATCATGGTCGCCGCACCGCCCCAGGAGAACGACAGCACGTGTTCGGCGGCGAAGTGGTCGATCAGCTCAAGAAGGATCTGCCCTTCGATTTCCTTGGTGAGCATTTTTTCATGCAGGTTGTGGGCTTTTGACCGGCCCGCGTAGGGCTGGTCGTAGCAGACGACGTTGAACTGCGGATGGAGGTTTTTCACGGTTTGTGCAAACGACGCAGTCGTGGCCATCGAGCCGTTGACCAAGATAATGGTCTTCTCTGCGGCGTCTGCGCGATAGAACTCCGTGTAAACCCGATACTGACCCTGTATATCCAGCACAGCGATTTCTGGCCTCATGTCATAAGACTCCTGGCAAGCGGGTATGCGCGCAAATAGAGATTGCACGAGCTTTGTGACAGGTAGGCATACGCCTGGAATTTGAGAGGCCCATGTCGATCCATTGCAGTCCGGTCGACGGGTATTGTTATTGGCGGGCAGTCTGCCGGATGAGGCCGGAACCCAAGGGTTCCTACCGGCAAAAAGTTTCTTGGAAGTATGTGGTGACTCATCGGTCACATTTCGGCCGACGTCCTGATTCAAGCAGGGGTCACGTCATCGCGCAAGTGCCGTTGGTAAATTGTTCGACAACTTTCTGCTCGGCGGTCGCCTGCTTAGATCGATCCGATCTCTTCAGCGCTCAGTGGGCGGTATTCGCCCGGTTTCAACGCGTCGTCGAGCACCAGCGACCCCATGCATTCGCGGTGCAGGCGCATCACCTTGTTGTTGAGGTGGCCGAACATGCGCTTGACCTGGTGATAACGGCCCTCGACGATGCTCAGACGTGCGCATTTTGGCCCGAGCAGCTCTAGCCCGGCCGGTTGCGTGGTGAGGTCTTCGAAGGCGAAGTACAGCCCTTGGCTGAACGTGATCGCGTATTCGGGGCCGATGTCCTGCTCGGTTTCGACGTAATAGACCTTGGGCAGTTTGGTCTGCGGTTGGGTCAGGCGCCGCGACCAGCTGCCGTCGTTGGTGATCAGCATCAGGCCGGTGGTGTTGAAGTCCAGGCGTCCGGCGATGTGCAGTTCGTCCTTGTCCGGTTCCTGGATCAGATCGAGCACGGTCGGGTGCTGCGGATCCCGGGTGGCGCTGACGCATCCGGCGGGCTTGTGCAACATGAAGTGACGCAGGGGTTTGCCGAGTTGCAGTACTTCGTTGTCGACTTCGACTCGGCTGAATTCGCGGACTTCGCTGTGCGGGTCGCTGACGACTTTTCCGTCAACCCTGACGCGTTTTTCCACCAGCAACAGGCGCACCTGCTTACGGTTGAAGCACGGCAGGTTGCTGAGGAAACGGTCGACACGCATGACTTAAGGATCGGTAGGGAAAGGGGGGCGCATCTTACTTGATCGACCCGGACGCTGCTTGCAATTGCGCCTCGACCTCGGCGCAGCGCGGGCACAGACACGAGGCGTCGCGCAGTTCCGCCGGCAGCGCCTGGAGCACGGCCGGGTCGATGCTGACGCCGTAGCACCAGCAGGCGCGGTCAGCGGTTCGCGGATCGGCCAGGGTGCAGTCGTTGGGGGCGCCGCAGGCGGGGCAGAGGTCAGGCTGGTTCATAGCTGGAGTGAGGTTTTTCCACGCAGGTGCGGTTACGGCCGGTTTGCTTGGCACGATACATCGCATGATCCGCCCGTGACAGCAGGCTGTGCAAGGTGTCATCGGGCTGCAGGGTGGTGAGGCCGATGCTCACTGTCAGTTGCAAGGCTTTGTCGTTGTAGGCATAGAGCTGTTGTTCCACGTGCTGACGAATTTTCTCGGCAATCATCAGACCGGTCTTACCGTCGGTGTCCTTGAGCAGCACGATGAACTCTTCACCGCCCCAGCGGCAGACGATGTCGGAGTGCCGCAGGCAACTTTCCAGATCCCGGGCGAAACCGGTCAGTACCTGGTCGCCGGCCAGGTGGCCGTAGGTGTCGTTCAACGCCTTGAAATGGTCGAGGTCCAGCAGCAAGGCGGTCAGGGGCCTGGGCTCGCGCCGGGCTTCGTGCATGGCTTGCGCGGCCAGCAGGTCGAAGCCACGACGGTTGGGCAGTTCGGTCAGGCTGTCGAGGATGGCCTGGGCCTGGATCTTGTCCTGATAGCGTTTGATCACCCGGTTGAGCAAGGCCAGCACGATCAAGGTCACCAGCAGGCAGATCAGCAGGTTGAGGTACAGCGACTGGCGGATTTCACCAAGGGCGCTGTCTTCGCGTTTGTCGACGAACAGGTACCAGTTCAGCTCCGGGATAAACCGCACGTTGAGGAAATGCCCCTGGCCCTGCACGGAGTATTCGTAACTACCGCTGTGGGGTTTGGGCAGCCGGCTGACCAGGTCTTTCATGCTGTCGAGTTCGCTGAGTTTCTGCCCGATGTGCGCACCCTGCGGCCCCCCTTCGGCGCCGGTGAGCACCAGGCGCCCGAAGTTGTCGACGAAATACACACTGCGTTGATAACGTTGCTGGTACTTGTCGATCAGCTTGATCACGGCGTCGACAGTCAGGCCAACCCCGGCCGCGCCGATGAATCGGCTGTTGTAGTCGTAGACCTTGTAGTTGATGAAGAAGGTCAGGTTGTCCTTGTTGGCGAGGTCCGGGTCGACGTTGATCTCGTACGGATCCTTCATGTCCCGCACGCGAAAGTACCAGGCATCGCGGGGCTCGGTGGTCTTGACCTGCTTGAGCACACCCTTGGCATGGTAGTAGGTCAGGCTGGTGTTGGAGACGAAGAACGCGGTGTAGGCGCCGTAGTGGGTCATGACCTCGTTGAGGTAACGGGTCATCTGGTCGGAGTCTTTCTCACCGTTGACCACCCAGTCGCGCATGAAGGTGTCGCGGGCCATCATCGAGGAAATCAGGATCGGCCTGACAAGGTCTTTCTGGATTTCCGAGTAGACCGTGTCCGACGTCAGCGGCAGTTCGGTGTTGACGATGTTGTCGCGGATCGAGGCCCGGGAGGCGTAGTAACTGAGGAAGGAGGTGGCGAGGAAACCTGCGCCCAGCAACGCGACCAGCGTGAGTACCAACGAACGTTGAGAATACAGCGGCGAGCGAAGCGGCATGGCAGTTCCGTTGGCAGAGGTCCGATGGCAGGCATTCTAATGGCACTGCAGGGGAAAAACTGCGGCATTTGCAGAATGAATTGGCAAGCATCGAGGGCTGTGGTGCCTGAGCCGACGCCTTCGCGGGCAAGCCCGCTCCCACAGGTACAGCGCGGTCCTTGTGGGAGCGGGCTTGCCCGCGAATCGAAAGATCAACGCAGTGTTTTCAGATACATCCGCCACCCGCCCAAATGGCTGATGTTCACCGCGCCCTCCAGCCCATGGGCCTCGCAGATAAACCCGCTCTCCCAGCGACCGTCCGCCAGTTGCACCTTGCCCAACCCCAGCGGCGCCGGAATCCCGGTCAGGAACGAACCCAACTCGCTGCTCGGCAACTCCCAGACTTCCACCGCAATCGCCACGCCGCCATCCTTCACGCGGACCATGCCCGGACGAAACGGCGGGCCGCCGGCCAGGGCATGGAGTTGATAATCCGGTGAGCTGAATGTCGTTTCCATCAAACGGGCACCGCGCTGCCTGAGCTGCCAGTTCAACGCCAACCCGTCCAGGTGCGCACCGCAGACCACCAGCCGCGCCCGATCATGGCGGGCTATCGTCGCCGGTGCAGGCGCGGCCAGGCCCTGCTGGCGCTGCAGGGCATCCGCTACGCTCAACAGATACTGATCGGTGAAGGCGCGGCCAAACAGCGTCACGCCCCAAGGCATGCCGTTGTCCATGAATGCGCTGGGCACGGCGACGGCGGCGAAGTCGAGCAGGTTCATGAAGTTGGTGTAGTAGCCCAGTTCCGAATTGCGCAGCACCGGTTCGACCTCGAGTTCCGCCAGTGTCACCGGGCGGCCGATGGTCGGCGTGACGACGCAATCCAGGCCTTCCAGCGCTGTGTCACACAGGGCTTTGAGCGCTTGCAGCCGGTATTGGGCGCGGAAAGTTTGTACGCCATCGACAGCGGGTGCCTTGGCCAAAACGGCGCGAATCACCGGCAACACGGCCTCGGGTTTTTGCGCCATCAACTCCCCGGTCACGCTGTAGCGTTCGGCCACCCACGGGCCTTCATAGAGCAAGCGTGCGGCCTCCAGGAACGGCGACAGGTCCAGTTCCACCGCTTCGCCGCCCAGGGCCTTGAGGCGGTCGATGGCATCACCGAACAACAGCGGGCCTTCAGGGCAACCGAAGAATTGCAGGTCCTGTGCACGGGGTACGCCGAAACGGAAGGGACGTGGTGTACCGAACGCCGAGCCGTCGTTCCACAGTGGATTGCTGCGGCTGTATTCGTCCCGTGGGTCGAGGCGTGCGGTGAGCGCCAGCAACTGACTGGCCTCCCGCGCCGTGGCGGTGAAAGTGGTGACGCAATCCAGTGTACGACAGGCCGGAACCACGCCGGCCGTCGAGATCAGGCCCTTGGTGGCTTTCAGGCCGACCAGGTTGTTCAACGCCGCCGGCACACGCCCGGAGCCGGCGGTGTCGGTGCCCAGCGCAAAACTCGCGACCCCTAGCGCCACCGCCAGCGACGATCCGGCGCTGGAACCGCCCGAGGGATACTCCGGCAATATGCTGTTGGGGCACACGCCGTACGGTGAGCGGCTGCCGTTGAGCCCCGTGGCGAACTGGTCGAGGTTGGTCTTGCCCAACGGGATCGCACCAAGGGCCAGCAATTGTTCGACGATGGTCGCCGAACGCTCCGGCACGTAGGCGAATGCCGGGCACGCCGCGGTGGTCGCAATGCCCGCCAGGTCGATGTTGTCCTTGATCGCAAACGGCACGCCGTACAGCGGCAGGCTGTCGAAGTCGCGACCGTCGAGGGCAGCGAGGTAGGGCTCCAGTTCATCGACACTGAGCAAGTGGATGAACAGGTGATAGTCCGGGTTCAGCGCGGCGGCTTTGTCCCGCAGTTGCAGCAGCAATTGCCGTGGCGTGGTGCGGCCGTCGCGATAAGCGTCGCGCAGGGCGTCGAGTTGCAGATTGATGTTCATGGCATGAGTCCTTTTCAAAATGGGTTCAGTCGAGTTCCAGCACCACGACACGCTGCCCGGCGCGCACCGCCGAACCCGGTTGCACGCGAATCTCGCGCACCACGCCGGCCATTGGCGCGAGCAAGGGAATTTCCATCTTCATCGACTCCAGGATCACCAGCACATCGCCGGCCTCGACGCGGTTGCCGGCTTCGACCCGGACCTGCCAGAGGTTGCCGGCGATGTGGCTGTCGATGCTCTGTTGGCCGTTTGCCAGCGGTGCATCTTCGGTGGCCTCCGGGGCCGGTTCTTCACTGTCGAAATGCGCCTGGCCACTGGCGATCCAGCGTTCGCGCTCGGCATTGAATGCGCCTTTTTGCTGATCGCGAAACCCGTCGATGGTCTCGGCTTCCCGGGCCAGGAACGCCTGGTAATCCGCCAGGTTCAACTGACTGTGCTCGATGTTCAGGTCGAAGCGCCCGAGGGGGAAATCCCGGCGGATGCGCAGCAGTTCATCGGCGCTGACCGGGTAGAAACGGATCTGGTCGAAAAACCGCAGCAACCAGGGTTTGCCATCGAACGCGGCAACTTCGCGGTAGCGGTTCCACATCTGCAACGTGCGCCCGACAAACTGATAGCCGCCGGGGCCTTCCATGCCGTAGACGCACATGTAGGCGCCACCGATGCCCACAGAGTTTTCCGCGGTCCAGGTGCGCGCCGGGTTGTACTTGGTGGTTACCAGGCGATGGCGCGGGTCGAGCGGGGTGGCGACCGGTGCGCCGAGGTAGACGTCGCCCAGGCCCATCACCAGGTAACTGGCGTCGAACACCGTGCGCTGCACTTCGTCGAGGTTCGGCAGGTCGTTGATGCGGCGGATGAACTCCAGGTTGCTCGGGCACCACGGCGCGTCCTTGCGCACCGTGGTCATATATTTCTCGATGGCCAACTGGCACGCAGGGTCGTCCCAGGATAGTGGTAGATGCACGATGCGCGAGGGCACTTGCAGGTCCTTGGCGGCGCACACAGCGTCCCATTCGCCAGCGACGATGCCGAGCAGGTCGGACAGCGGCAGTTGCTCGGGCTGATAGTGGATTTGCAGCGAACGGATGCCCGGCGTCAGGTCGATCACGCCGTGCAGGACTTTGCTTTCCAGCGCCTGCATCAGAGCGTGGGCGCGAAAGCGCAGGACCAGGTCCAGTTCCGGGGCGCCGATTTCCAGCAGCAGGTGGGTGTCGCCGCAAAGGCGCGCCACCAACCGCGTATCGTCCTGCCCTAAATCCAATACCACAGGCGACACAATCCCCTGTGGGAGCGGCGGTGCGGCGGTCCGACTTGCTCGCGAAAGCGGTTCATCGGACACTTTAATGTTGACTGACACGCCCTCTTCGCGAGCAAGCCCGCTCCCACATTGATCCCATTTCAAGGCCAGGGTGCGGGCGGTCTTGAGGTCGACGGGGGAGAACTGCACCTTGTCCCCTGCCTTGAGCTGCCCAAGTTGCCAAAGATCCGCCTCGATCACCGTCACCGGGCACACGAACCCGCCAAGGCTCGGGCCATCCGGGCCGAGGATGACCGGCATGTCACCGGTAAAATCCACCGCGCCGATCGCATAAGGATTGTCGTGGATGTTTGACGGATGCAAACCGGCTTCACCGCCGTCGGCGCGCACCCACTCAGGCTTCGGTCCGATCAAGCGAACGCCGGTACGGCTGGAGTTGAAATGCACTTCCCACTGCGTGGCGAAGAAGGTGCCGATGTAGTTTTCCGTGAAGTATTCCGGGGCACCGTGAGGGCCGTAGATCACGCGAATCTGCCGAATCGCCGGCAGGTCGGTGCCCTGCTCGTCAGCCAGTTGCTGACCGGCACTGCGGTCATTGAGGGCTGGCAGGTGCAACACATCACCGGCGCGCAACGCGCGACCGCCGTGACCACCAAACTGACCCAGGGTGAAGGTGCTTTTGCTGCCCAGATAATCCGGTACCTGCAGGCCGCCACGCAGGCACAGATAGCTGCGGGCACCTGCGCCTGCGATGGAGCCAAGGCTCAACGTCGCGCCCGCTGGAATCAGCAGTGCCGTGTTCATCGGTACGCTTTCACCGTTGAGCAACAATGGAATCACCGCGCCAGTCACCGCCACCACCGCCTCGCAATTGAAGCGCAACAACGGCCCGCTCATGGTGACTTCCAGCGCCGCCGCGCCTTCGTCATTGCCCAGCAAACGGTTACCCAGACGCAGCGCCCGGCTGTCCATCGGCCCCGATGGCGGCACGCCAACCGCCCAGTAACCGAGACGGCCGGGATAGTCCTGAACGCTGGTTTGCGTACCGGCGCTGAGCACTTCAAAGGTGTTGGCTTGATACACCAGGCCTTCCAGGCAACGGGTCCACGGCTGGCCACTGGCGAAAGGTGCATCGAGCAGAATCTGCCGCAGGTAATCGCGGTTGGTTTCCACGCCGTAGAGCAGGCTGGCCCCCAGCGCCTGATGCAGGTCAGCGGTGGCCTCTTCGCGAGTCGGGGCCCAACTGATGACCTTGGCGATCATCGGGTCGAAGTAGGGCGCAATCTCGCAGCCAGCTTCGACCCAGGTGTCGATACGCAGTTCAATGCCATTGGCCACCGGGAAATCCACGGCAGTAAGCAAGCCTGGACTCGGTTGAAAGTCGCGGCCCGGATCTTCGGCATACAACCGCGCCTGGATCGCATGGCCCACCGGTTTCAAACCTTGCATCAGTTCGCTCAGGGGCGGCAGATCACCGGCCGCCAGTTGCACCATCCAGCGCACCAGGTCGACACCCCACACCTGTTCGGTGACACCGTGTTCCACCTGCAAGCGGGTGTTCACTTCCAGAAAGTAGAAACGCCGGGCATCGCTGTCGAAGACGAACTCCACGGTGCCGGCGCTGCGGTAATTCACCGCTTTGGCCAGTTTGATCGCGGCCGCGCACAGCTCTTCGGCCATGCCGTCGGGCAGGTTCGGCGCCGGGGTTTCTTCGAGGACTTTCTGGTTGCGTCGTTGCACCGAGCAATCACGCACGCCGAGGGCGATCACGTCACCGTGACCGTCGCCGAACACCTGCACTTCCAGGTGCCGGGCGCGCTGGATGTACTTCTCGATGAACACTCCGGCGTCGCTGAAATTGTTCTGGCCCAGGCGCTTGACCGCTTCGAAGGATTCGCTCAACTCGGCCGCGCTGCGGCATACGCGCATGCCGATGCCGCCACCGCCAGCGGTGCTCTTGAGCATCACCGGGTAGCCGACCTGTTCACCAGCCAGCAGCGCGGCATCGAGGCTGTCAAGCAGTTCGGTGCCTTCGAGCATCGGCACGCCGTGTTGTTTGGCCAGGGCGCGTGCGGTGTGCTTGAGGCCGAACACCCGCAGTTGTTCGGGTGTCGGTCCGATAAAGGCAATGTTGACGGCCTCGCAGGCTTCGGCGAACGCGGCGTTTTCCGAGAGAAAGCCGTAGCCGGGATGGATCGCGGTGGCGCCGGTGGACTTGGCGATGGCGAGGATCTTGTTGACCGCCAGGTAAGTTCCAGCCGCTGCACCCTCACCGAGGCTGTGGGCCTCATCGGCTTGCAGGATGTGCAGGCTGGCGGCATCGGCTTCGGAGTACACGGCAACGCCCGGCACTTGCAGTTCGCGCAAGGTCCGCAGGATGCGGCAGGCAATGGCGCCACGGTTGGCAATCAGGACTTTTTCGAACATGGCATAACCCCCGGAGGCGATAGCGCATCAGCCTCGACTGGGATGCGGGCCGTCCCGCAGTTTTTCGAAAGGCACCGGGGTCGTCCCCGGTGGCAAAATCAGTTCTCTGCCAGACACCGCTGACCCCCTGTGGGAGCGGGCTTGCTCGCGAAGGGGGCGTGTCAGTCGACTTCGATGTGTCTGATTCGCCGCTTTCGCGAGCAAGCCCGCTCCCACAGGGGGACTTGTGGTGCTTTTACTGTTTGATGCACTGCCCCGAACGGGCCTGGCACAAGGCAAACAACCAACGGCGCAGTCTCGGGAATTTCAGTTCCATACCAGCAGCTCCGCAGGGGTCGGGTTGTAGGCGTTGCACGGGTTGTTCAGTTGCGGGCAGTTGGAGATCAACACGATCACGTCCATCTCGGCCCGCAGGTCGACGTACTTGCCCGGCGCGGAAATTCCGTCTTCGAACGTCAGCCCGCCGTCGGCAGTGACCGGTACGTTCATGAAGAAGTTGATGTTCGGCCCGATGTCGCCCTTGCCCAGGCGGCCGTCGTGAGCACAGGCGCGCAGGTAGTTGTCGCGGCAGCTGTGCATGTAGCGTTTTTCCAGGGCGTAGCGCACGGTGTTGCTCTCTTGCGCACAGGCGCCGCCGAGGGTGTCGTGACGCCCGCAAGTGTCGGCGACGATGGTCAGCATCGGCTTGCCGAGGTTGGAATAGAGCACGCTGCCAGTGCTCAGGTACACACTGTTTTGCCGACGCAGGGTGCGCTGCACGTCGTAGCGCTCCCTGGGATTGGCGACGCTGTAGAACAAGGTGTCGATAGCCTGGTTGCCTTCCAGGTCGAGGATGCGCAGGGTCTGTCCGGCCTTGACCTCCATCAGCCAGGGTTCGCCGGCGGGGATGGTGGTGCGGTAGACGGCCGTTTCAGGCGACTGTGCAACGGTGGCGATTGCGAGTGACATGGCAGCGATCCTCAGGCAAACAAACGGTCGGTGTTGATGAAACCGCGCTCGTTTTCCGGGCGCGAGGTACGGCAGTGTTCGGCGACGCTGGCGTCGGCGTTCATCCAGCTGAGCTTCAGCGGTTTCGGCGCATATTCCGGCGACGGGTCCATCGGGTGCTGCAGGGCTGTGAGCACCACCAGGGTGTCCATCGGCGCGTACAACTCGATGTAGTCGCCAGCCTTGGAATTGCCCTCGACGAAATGGAAGCGCCCGGCGTCATCGACGTTCACGCGGCTGAACAGGTTGAGGGTCATCAGCAGGTCGGACAGGCCCAGCCCCCACTTGCCCAGCTCCACCAACAGGTTGTCGGTACCGTTGCGGAAGAAGCCGTTGCGCAGTTCCTGATAGCGGCCCGTGCCGTACTTTTGCGCCACTTCTTCCGCGCAGAGCACGCCGCCGAGGCTGTCGCTCCAGCCGCAGGTGTCGGCTGTGATGGCGGCCAGCACGCGGCCCATGTCCGAGTACAGGCAGTGGCCGGCGGTGAGCTTGGCGGTGTGTTGGCATTTGAGGCTGTCGGGCAGGTTCAGGCGCTCGTTTTTTTCGTTGGCGTTGAGCAGCATCAGGCTGACGTTGGCGCCACCGCGAATGTCGGTCAGGCGCAGCAGTTGGCCACGTTTCAAGACGAAGGAACGATGGCCGCCGCCGGGGAGCATTTCTTCGGCGAAGGGCGGGAACATTTGGGTCGAATCAGTCATGGGCAAAACCCTCTCAAGCGGTTCGAAGTGAGCCCGCCAGTTGCACTGGCAGGGCGTCGACGGCGGCACGGTGGGTGCGGCGGTCGCTGTTCAAAGGGATGTCGTAGGTGATGCGTGCGCCATAGCGGCCGGGCGCATGCGGGTCGAGACGGACCTTGTCGAACACCAGCAGGCGTGTGCCCAGGCTGAAGCCTTCGGACAGGTCATGGGTGACCATGAATACCGTCAGTCGAGTCTCGCGCCACAGCTCCAGGAGCAAGGCGTGCATGTCTTTGCGGATCCCCGGGTCGAGGGCGCCGAACGGTTCGTCGAGCAGCAATACCCGCGGCTTCATGATCAGCGCCTGGGCGATGGCCAGCCGCTGTTGCATGCCGCCGGAGAGTTGCGCCGGATACTTGTCCAGCGAGTGGCCGAGACCAACTTTGTGCAGCAGCACCGAAGCCTTTTCGCGGGCCTCTTTTTTCGCGCTGCCGAACAGGCGTCCTAGCAAGGGGGAGCGCGGCAGTTCGAGGCCGAGGGCGACGTTGTCCAGCACGCTCAAATGCGGGAACACCGAGTAGCGCTGGAACACCACGCCACGGCTGGCATCCGGCTCACCGGCCAGCGGTTGGCCGTCGAGCAGGATTTCGCCGCGACTGGCTCGTTCCTGGCCGAGCAGCAGGCGCAGGAAGGTCGATTTGCCGCAACCGGAGGTACCCACCAGGGTGCAGAACTCACCTTCGTTGACGTTCAGGTTGAGACCTTCGAGCACCACTTGATCGGCGTATTGCTGCCAGACGTTTTTAACGGTGATGAAGCTCATTTGGCGGCCCCCTCATACCAGGGGAACGCACGCCGGGTCAGGCGTTTAAGGCCCCAATCCATCAGCCAGGCGAGCAAAGTGATCCACACCACGTAGGGCAAGATCACGTCCATCGCCAGGTAGCGACGCACCAGGAAAATCCGGTAGCCGAGGCCATCGGTGGAGGCGATGGCTTCGGCGGCAATCAGGAACAGCCACGCCGAGCCGAGCATCAGTCGCAGCGAGATCAACAGCCGTGGCAGCAGTTGCGGCAACACCACCCGCAGCATCAGGGTCCATGTCGAGGCACCGAGGGTCTGGGCCTTGATCAGCAGTTCCACGGGAATTTCCCGGGCGCGCTGTTCCAGGTCCCGGGCCAGCGCCGGAGTAATGCCGATCACGATCAGCATCACTTTCGACAATTCACCCAAGCCGAAAACGATGAACAGGATCGGCAGGATCGCCAGCGGCGGCACCATCGACAGCACGGTCAGCAAGGGTGACAACGGCGCACCGAACAATGGCAGGGTACCGGCGGCGATGCCCAGGCACAGCCCGGCCAGGGCGCTGATGCCCAGGCCAATGGCCAGACGCTGCAGGCTGGACGCCGTGTCCTGCCAGAGCAGGAATCCGCCGGTGCGGCTGTCGGCGACGAACGCCAGGCGTTTCACCGCATCGGTCATCTGCACGGCGCTGGGCAGCAGCTTGTCGTTGGGGTTTTCCGCCAGTCGCTCGGCCGAGCCCATGAAGTAGGCGAACAGCACCAGGGCGAGCGGCAGGATCACCAGCAACAGGCGACTGGGGCGGTCCGGGTGACGGTTGATCAGGCGCATGACCGGTTCTCCTGATTACAGCTTGGCGTCGGCGGCCATCTGCACGTAGCTCGGGTCGAAGCGCAGCTTGAGGTTGGCCTTGTCGCCGCTGGTCACGCCGTTGGCGAAGGCCATGCCGACCACGCTGGTGTCCTTGGCGCCTTCACCCAGCAAGCCATGCTGGAAGGAGAACTCGGCGACCTTGCGCATGGTTTCCGGCAGTTGCTTGCTGGTACTGAACGCCAGGGCTTCTTTCGGGGTGGCGAACAATCTGGTGGTGTCCAGTTGCGCCTGGAAACCCGCCAGGTCAGTGCCCGAGGCTTTGGCCATGTGCTCCAGGGCGGCTTTGCCGGCGGCGTTTTTCGCGCTCATCAACTCGACCACTTCAAACCAGGCGCCGGTCAGTGCCTTGCCCAGGGCCGGGTTGTCTTTGAGGGTCTGGGAGTTGACCACCATCATGTCCATGATCTCGCCGGGGATCTGGCTGGAGTTGAACACCTCGGTCACCGCAGGCTTGGCCTTGATGTCCGAGAGCATCGGGTTCCAGGTGGTGACGGCGTTGACCTGATCGGTGTTGAAGGCGGCCGAGATATCGGCGTCGGAGGTGTTGACCACTTTCAGGTCTTTCTCGGTGAGGTCCACCGAATCCAGGGCCCGGGCCAGCAGGTAGTGAGAGACCGAGAGTTCGACCAGATTGACGTCCATGCCCTTGAGGTCGGCGACTTTCCTGCCTTCGCCCTTGAGTACGATGCCGTCGTTGCCGTTGGAGAAATCGCTGACGATCAACGCAGTGCTGTCGACGCCGCCAGCGGCCGGAATGGTCAGCGCGTCCATGTTGGTCATGGTGCAACCGTCGAACTGGCCGGCGGTGTACTGGTTGATCGATTCGACGTAATCGTTGAGCTGCACCACGTCGATCTTGATGCCGTACTTTTTCGCCCATTTATCGACGATGCCCTGGCTGCCGGCGTATTCCCAGGGCATCCAGCCGGCGTAGATCGTCCAGCACACGCTGAAGTGGTCTTTCTGGGCGGCCTGGGACGAGAAGCTCACGAGGGCGGCGAACGCAGCGGCGAGCAGGGCGGGTAAACGAAGCTGGGACATGGTGATTCTCCAGTTGATCAAGGACGGACAGGAAGGCAGCGGCACCGCTAACGGTGGCTTGTCTCCCGGGCTTTTGTCCCGCCGTGTAACCTCAACTGGAGGTCGCCAACTCTCGGACCAGCCACTCGCGATTGCGAGCCGGAACCCTAGTCAGCCATTGCAAATTGTGGTGCCGCGAACCTGTAGTGACTCCTGCACGGTCTTACTAAAGCGAGAGGCGTGCCAAGTTGGCCCGAGCGCTCTAGCGTGGGGGACAGGCAGGTCGACGGTGTTGGTTGGAAAGGCGCACTGCCTTGTGATGGTGCGCTGGTGCACCGCATTGGAACCTGTCCGCCGCTGATCAGGAGGCGGGTGCAACATCGCACTTGGCAGGGGATTACCAGTCAAAACAGGTGTAAGTCGGTGTGTGCCGGCTGCTGTCACAGGTCTTTACGGAGGCCGCCATGTTACGTCGATTGTTGTTGGGTGCAGTGCTCGGTCTCGGATTGTCTGGCTGCTACTACTACGACGGTCCTGCCGACGTCTACGGGGGACCTTATTACTACCCCGACTACTACTCGCCTTATTACTACGGTTACTACGGTCCACGTTATTACGGTGGCTATCGCTCCTATTACTACGGTGGGCATGGTTACTACCGTGGCCATGGCGGTGGACATCATGGCGGTGGACATCGCGGTGGTCACCATTAATCAGGGCGTGAATGGATGAAAAACCTTTCATCGGCCAGATGTTTCTACTTGTTTCGATGACGCACCAGATTCCGAATTCGGTGTCTGATATTTCGACAGTCATTGAACATTTGACTGTCGCCTGCCAGCGTCGCTGGTGTGGCTTGCCCGCGGTCCAGGAGGCCGCCATGCACTGTCAAAAAAAGCTGCGCCGAATTCTTCTGCTTACTGTGTTGGGATTATCCCTTGGTGGGTGCGTGCCTTATTACGATGAAGGAGGCAGCTACTACAGTTCCGAAGTCTATACCTCGCCGGCGCCAACCCAATACGCCGGGGGGAGTTCCTACTATTCCAATGGTTACTACACACCGTCGCCTCGGTATTACATGCCACCAGCGCGGTATTACCAGCCGACGCCGCGCTATTACTACCAGCCGCGGATGTATCAACCGCGCTATTACCAGCCCGCTCCGCATTACTACCAGCCATATCGGGGCTATTACCGGATGCATCAGAACCATGGCTGGGACGGCCGTAACCGCGGGGGCTGGAACAATGACTCTCGAGGCCATGACTGGCGCAACCATCGTGGCGAACGTGGCGATCACAACTGGCGGCGTAACCACCGCTAGTTTTATATAGAACACAGCTCTAATGTGGGAGCGGGCTTGCTCGCGAAGGCGTCGTCTCAGAAACATTGATGTTGTCTGACACTCCGCCTTCGCGAGCAAGCCCGCTCCCACAGTTTTGTGTGTGTTTTCAGTATTCGGACAAATCCGCCAGCGGATGCCGACCCTCCCACGCTTTGTGAAAATGCGCCTCTACCACCGCGTCCGGCACGTTGTTGATGTCCGGCCAGTGCCAGTGCGGTTTCTGGTCCTTGTCGATCAACCGGGCACGTACGCCTTCGCTGAATTCCGGATGACGACAGCAGTTGAGGCTCAGGGTGTATTCCATCTGGAAGACTTCGGCCAGCGACAGGTGCCGGGCGCGGATGATCTGCTCCCACACCAGATGAGCGGTCAGCGGCGCGCCTTCGCTCAGGGTTCTGGCTGCGCGGCTCAGCAACAGGTCGGTGTGATCGCGCAAGGCGCTGATGGCCTTCCAGGCGCAACGCACGTCGCTGACATCCAGCAGTTCGTCGATCTGCTGGCGTCGCGGCAGCCACTGAGCTTCGGGCATCTGTGCCACGGCTTCCTGCTGCAAGGCCTTGAGCAGGCTGTTGAGCTGCATGGGTGTCTGTTCCTGCCAGTTCAATTGCAATAGGCCTTCGATCAATTCCGGCTGCTGCTCATCGAGCAGGAAGCGATCGGCCAGGTCAAGGTCGATGGCATCGCGGCCGTTCATGTGCGCACCGGTCAGGCCCAGGAATAATCCGAGCTTGCCGGGCAGGCGCGACAGAAACCAACTGGCGCCAACGTCCGGGTACAGGCCGATGCTGATCTCGGGCATCGCCAACCGGCTGCTCGGCGTGACAACGCGGATGCTTGCCCCTTGCAACAACCCCATGCCTCCGCCCAGTACATAGCCGTGGCCCCAACAGACCAGCGGTTTCGGGTAGGTATGAAGTTTGAAGTCCAGGCGATATTCCGCCGCAAAAAACTGCGCGGCCAGTGGCGGTACTTCACCCGGATGGACGCGACAGGCCTCCACCAGGCTGCGCACTTCGCCGCCGGCGCAAAAGGCCTTGGCGCCGTTGCCGCGCAGCAGGACGCAGACGATCTGCGGATCCTTGGCCCAGGCTTCCAGGCGGTCGCGCAGGGCGTTGATCATCGGCAGGGACAGGGCGTTCAGGGATTTTTCGGCATCCAGGCTGGCGATGCCGATGCGCGCGCCGTCGGTGCCGGTGAGTTCTTCGAAGTGCAGATTCATCGTGACCTCGATCGGGAATTTGAGGATTAAGTATGATCGCTGTGTGGGAAAGTGCTGGATCTGCGTCAGATCAATTGACAAGCGTGATGCGCTTTCCTAGGGTTCGCCCCATTGTTTTTGCCGGATGTAACCATGACTGCTGACGACCGTATCAAACTCGAACCGGGCTGGAAGGAGGCACTGCGTGCCGAATTCGACCAGCCCTACATGGCAGAGTTGCGAAACTTCCTGCAACAGGAGCGGGCGGCCGGCAAGGAGATCTATCCGCCGGGGCCGATGATTTTCAACGCGCTCAATTCCACGCCGCTGGACAAGGTCAAGGTGGTGATCCTCGGTCAGGACCCTTATCACGGTCCGGGCCAGGCCCATGGCTTGTGCTTCTCGGTGCAGCCGGGCGTACCGGCGCCGCCGTCGCTGGTGAACATTTACAAAGAACTCAAGCGCGACCTGAACATTGACATCCCCAACCATGGCTACTTGCAGAGCTGGGCCGATCAGGGGGTGCTGATGCTCAACACCACCATGACCGTCGAGCGCGCCAACGCCAATGCGCACAAGGACAAGGGCTGGCAGTTTTTCACTGATCGAGTCATTGAAGTGGTCAGCCAACAGCAACCGCACCTGGTGTTCATGCTGTGGGGCGCCCATGCCCAGAGCAAGCAGAAGCTGATCGATGCCACCAAGCATCTGGTGTTGACCTCGGTGCACCCGTCACCGCTGTCGGCCTATCGCGGCTTCCTTGGTTGCGGGCACTTCAGCCGGACCAACAAGTTTCTGGAGCAGAATGGCGAGACGCCGATCGAGTGGCGGTTGCCGCCGGTTTGAGTACCTCGGTCCAACGGCTTTCAAGGCAGATTGCCCGAACTTTATGCATCAGGCGGTGAGTGGTTGATTTGCCGTTAATGCCGTGACGATGAGCTTTGCCATCGCTTGCGCCGTTGGATAGTCCGTTTTGGTGAGTTCAAGAAAGGCTGATACGCAGGAACTGAAAGGACTTTGCGGACTGCACATCAACGCGATTGTGTCTTCGTATAGTTGTTTGTCTTGCGGATTGATTTTAGCCAACTGTAGTGCGAACCAAAGCGTCCTGATTTCTACGGCTCTGCGTGATGTGAGGTCTTCATGATTGAGTTGAAAAAACTCGATGGTCGTGACTGCGCGTTCGTTTGCGGGGCCATCACTGTGTCGTGGAACCGCCAGTACTCCATTGAACGTAATGAGTTCTTGCGGGTCATCGGGATCGACCGATGAGATTGGGTAGAGCAGCAAGGCAGACTCTTTTTGCATGTTCGCCGGGTCACTATTCTGAATGTCGCGTTTGCCACGAATTGGAAAGTAACTCGACTTGAGCGTCGAATTGCAGCGGGTGCAGGCGATGGCATAGTTCAGATGATGATACGCAAGCTTGTAATAACCCACCTTGCTGCCTGCTCCTGTGGGCCAGGCAGGCTTGAAGTCTTTCCAGTGAACAACCTTGTGATTGGGCCACGGTTTGACTTCACTTTTGGGGCGATAGTGCTCGACTTCATGGACTTTGCTCGCCAGTACGGCTCCCTGAAGCTTGGTTTCGCAATACGCGCATTTTTCATGCTGCAGCGAAATGTAGACGTGTTTGATTTCCCCCCAAAAGTCCGGGTCATCGGTATAGCCACCGGCAGCAATGTAGTGCTGGATTCGCGTTTGAGCACGGCCTATCCAGTTCGGTTGTACTCCGTTGATCAACGCAATTAGCTCAGCTTCCGAGATTGGGTAGCGGATCATTCTTTCGACTCTGACGGCGTCACACGCGGGCGTCGGACACGGGTAGCGGTAGTTTTGGTTTTTTGAGGTTTTGCCATTTCATCGAAGGTCATACCCTCGGCGAGGACTCTCAGATAGTCGACAGAAGCTTTGGCATCTCCGGAAACTGCACTGCGCGCCAGGCTGATCAGGGTGTCCGCAGTTGGAGTCGCTCGTGTGCTTTCAAGGCCGAAATAGGGGGAAAGCAAAATCTGCTCGGCGCTCTTACCCCGTACATGTTCGGGTAGGCGCTTGACAACGGTTGAGCCATTTTCATCTGCCAGTACGAACAGGTTTTGCGAAGTCAATGAACCTACAACCAATGGACTGTGAGTCGTCAGGATGAACTGAACATTGGGAAGAGCTTTGGCTAGTGTAGGGACCACACTGCGTTGCCACTCGGGATGAAGATGCAGATCAATCTCGTCAACCATGATGACGCCACGCATCTCTCGTAGTTTCAAACCACTGGAGACACCTTGGCAAACATGGAACAACATATCGCCAATCCAGCCGATATAGGCCCTGAAACCGTCAGATAAGGCGCGAAACGGCAGTACTGTTCCGTTCATTTCGAATAGGTGCTCTCGATCCGTGGGCACACTTTGAATCTGGCAGACGGGGGGAAGCAGATCGTTGATCAGGTTGATGACTTGCGTGTATCGACCCTTGTTCTCTTCGGCGAAGGCTGGCAGCCAATAAGACAGGGGCATGAGCGTCAAGTGATCTTCGAAGAGGCCGGCGACACGTTCATAACGACGCAAGCGAGAGCGGGTTCGGGCGCTTTCGTCAACTCGGGCTGCCGCTTCTACGCGACGGGTGGCGCCGTAGCCGACAATGAAAAAGGCAGGGCTCTTTTCATCCAGTTGCATTGCCTCGATGGCTTCATCGTAGTCTTGCGGCGACATACTCCAACTCATCCGCTCAACCAGGCTGACGGTGCGGATTTCTGTGCTTACCGAAAACTCTTCGGGCATGGTCAATGCGCTTTTTTTAAGTGGTGGTCTTTCTTCCACTGTCGAGAGGATTTGCGCAGTCAGTCGTGCCTTGTTTTTGTTGAGGTTGATTTTGCCGGCGACTTTTCCCGGTGCGCGCCGGATAAGACCTTCAGGTACAAAGCCGGAACTGCCACTCAGGAGGGGCCCCAATACCGCAAGGGCAACGGCCCTTAGAATGCTGGTTTTGCCGAGGCCATTGTCCCCCAGCAACACATTGACGTTGGGGTATTGCAGATCTTTGGCCCCCGGCAGATTGAACTCAAGGGTGGCACTCTCGAAAGACCGCAATTTTTCTATCTGTAGATCTTTGATGTGCATCAGTTCACCTCTCCCGAAGCCAGAGATGGTAGCAAACTATGCTTCATTGGATACCGCTCGTCTCACGGCAATTGTTCGTTACGAAGTTGGATCGCGGTCCCAGTACTTGAACAACGGCTCCGCCAGAAACAACACAAACAATAGCCGCATCACCTGCATCGCCGTCACCAGAGGCACCGACAGTTGCAGGGTTTCCGCCGTCAGGCTCATCTCGGCAATCCCGCCGGGCATCATGCCCAATGTCAGTGAACGCAGATCCAGATGGGTCAGCGCACTCAAACCCAAGGCCGCCGCCGTGGCGATCAACATGGTAAGCACCGTGCCAATCAAGGTACGCCCCATGAACGATG
This sequence comes from Pseudomonas sp. GW821-FHT02A08, assembly GCF_059422045.1. Lineage (NCBI taxonomy): Bacteria > Pseudomonadati > Pseudomonadota > Gammaproteobacteria > Pseudomonadales > Pseudomonadaceae > Pseudomonas > Pseudomonas sp. GW821-FHT02A08. Next base: position 24,734 of record NZ_JBWKWD010000046.1, on the reverse strand, counting down.
GTGCACGCCGGAAAAACTGCCGGTTGAAGTGACAGCCCAGACCGCTGCCGATCAACCATTGGCCAATCTGGCTACCGCCATTGGGCAGACCGATGTGCAGATCCCAGCCGATGCTGACTGCCGCGCTGACCAGCAACGGCCCGAACAGCCAGGGGTTGGGTTGACGCAGGCGTTCCCAGATCCAGGCCGCCAATGCGCCTGCCGGGAACAGCAGGGCCAGCCAGCGCCAGTCCACGGCGGTGGCATGTAAAACCGGGGCACCATCGCCCAGTAAGTACTTGAAAGCCGCCGGCACGCAGAGCACCACGACCAGCACCCGCAAACTCTGCCCCGCCGCGACACGGCTGAGCACCGCACCATTGCGGGCGCCGAGGTTGACCATTTCCCCGGAGCCGCCGGGCATGCTGGAAAAGAACGCCGTGGCACGATCTTCACCGGTGCGGCGCATCAGCCACACGCCGACCACGGCAGACAGGCTGGTGACCAACGCACCGAAGAAGATCAGACCGAAATGACTCAGCACCTGCTCCATCACCAGCGGGGTGAAGTGCAGGCCGATACCGATGCCGACGATCCACTGGCCGCACTTGCGGCCGCCAGGGATTTCGGCCAGTTGCCAGGGTGTCAGGCAGCGCACGAGGATGATCGCCAGCAACGAGCCGACCATCCACGGCAAAGGCCAGCCGACCTGGCTGGCGAGGTAACCGCCAAGCAGGCCGACCAGCGGGGTTCCCCACCAGAGTTTGAAGGGGGACCTGTCAGACATCGGCGATAGCGCGTTGCGCGGCGGAACGTTTGCGCCAGATGCGGATAAGCGGCATCAGCAGCATGATCGCCGTCAGGATCCAGCAACCGAAGGTGATCGGGCTCGACCAGAGGATTTCCAGTGCACCGTTGGAGATCGACAGGGCGCGGCGCAGGTTCTGTTCCATCAGGCCGCCGAGGATGAAGCCCAGCAATACCGGCGACAGCGGGAAGTCCAGCTTGCGCAGGATATAACCGAAGATGCCGATGCCGATCATCAGGAACAGATCGAACGTTGTAGCGTGCACCGCGTAGACACCAATCCCGGTAATGATCGCGATCACCGGCACCAGTGCCCAGTTCGGCACGGCGAGGATGCGGGTAAAGATGCGGATCATCGGGATGTTGAGGATCACCAGCATCACGTTGGCGATGAACAACGAAGCGATCAGGCCCCAGACGATGTCCGGTTGCTGTTGGAACAGCAGCGGGCCCGGAGTGATGTTGTACAGCGACAGCGCGCCGATCATCACCGCCGTGGTGCCGGAACCTGGAACGCCGAGGGTCAGCATCGGCACCAGCGCACCGCAAGCTGCGCCACCGATGGCGGTTTCCGGAGCGGCGAGGCCACGCATGTCGCCCTGGCCGAAAGTACCCTTGGCGCCAGCCATGCGTTTTTCGGTCATGTAGGCCACGGCACTGGCCAGGGTCGCACCGGCACCCGGCAACACGCCCATGATGAAACCCAGTACGCCGCAACGGATGTTCACCACGAACACCGACGCCGCTTCCTTGAAGTTGAACATCATGCGCCCGGTGGCTTTCACCGCTTCCTGGCCGTGGTGGGTTTTTTCCAGCAGCAGCAGGATTTCGCTGATGGAGAACAGGCCCAGCACCAGCACGACGAACTGGATGCCGTCGGTCAGGTGAATATTGTCCCCGGTGAAGCGATACACACCGCTGTTGGCGTCGATGCCGACGGTCGACAGGAACAGACCGATCAGCGCCGCGATGAACGTCTTCAGCGGACGGTCACCGGCCATGCCGCCGAGGCAGACAATCGCAAACACCATCAGTACGAAATATTCCGCCGGGCCGAAGGCAATTGCCCATTTCGCCAGCAGCGGGGCGAATAGCACCATGCCGCAGGTCGCGATAAAGGCACCGATGAACGAGCTCCATGCCGACAACGACAGCGCTACACCGGCCAGGCCTTTGCGTGCCATCGGGTAACCATCGAGGGTGGTCATCACGGTGGACGCTTCGCCCGGGATGTTCAACAGGATCGAGCTGATCCGGCCGCCATATTCGCAACCCAGATACACCGCCGCCAGCAGGATCAGTGCCGACTCCGGTGGCAGGCCGAGGGCGAATGCGATCGGGATCAACAGTGCCACGCCGTTGATCGGCCCCAGGCCCGGCAACAGGCCGACCACGGTACCGATCAGGGTGCCGCACAGTGCAGTCACCAGGTTATACGGGCTCAGCGCGACGCCGAAACCCTGACCCAAATAGCCAAGAGTATCCATATCAGTTCTCCAGAACGTCGAGCACACCCAAAGGCAGCGGCACGTCCATCAACTTGTCGAACAGCAGGTAGAGGCCGACGGCCATCAGGCTGATGATCACGATGCTTGGCACCCAGCGACCGCCATACAGACGGGCCATGGGCACGCCGATCAGGATGCTGGCGACGATGAAGCCCAGCGGTTCGAAGGTGCCGGCGAACACCAGCAACAGCACCACGCAGATGCCGATCTTGGTCAGGGTTTCGCGATCCAGTGGCGGCTCGTCAGCACTGTGCTTGATCGGTGCCGGACGGAACGCCATGTACAACAGCGCTGAGCCCATCAGGCCAAGCATCAGCAGTGGAAAGGCCCGAGGCCCCACCGGTTCGTAGGAAAAAGCCGCTTGGTACGGCCACGCCATCAGTGCCAGGCCGAGACAGACCAGTAACAGCACCGAAGCAAAAATGCGTTGTAAGAGCATGGAAAACTCCTGTGCCGCGGCCCCGCAAAACGGAGCCGCAGCCGCTAGACAGAGGCGATCACTGGATCAGGCCGAACTCTTTGGCCAGCACTTTGTAGTCCGCGACTTGCTTCTTCACGTAGGTGTCCAGTTCCGGGCCGGTCATGGCGAACGGGAACAGTTCACGCTGATCGCGCAGCTTGGCGAATTCAGGCGATGCCAGCAGTTTGTCGAAGGCGTCTTTCCACCAGGCGTAGTCTTCGTCACTGACCTTTGGCCCGAGGTAGAAGCCGCGCACCACCGGCCAGACAATGTCGTAGCCTTGCTCTTTGGCGGTCGGGATGTCTTTCATTTCCGGCTCGTCCAGACGCTTCTCGGCAAACACGGCCAGCAACCGCATGTCGCCGCTCTGGATGTGCGGCATGGAGTCGGAGATGTCGGTGCTGCCGACCTGGATGTGGCCGCCGAGCAGGGCGGTGGCAATCTCGCCGCCGCCTTCGAGCGCCACATAACGCAGGTCGCGCGGGTTGATCCCGGCGGCCTTGGCGATCAGCGCGGTTTGCATCCAGTCCTGGCTGCCGACGGTGCCGCCGGAACCGATCACCACTTTGCTCGGATCTTTCTTCAGTGCCTGGACCAGATCGTCCAGAGTCTTGTAAGGCGAATCGCTTTTCACCGCGATGGCGCCATAGCTGGTGCCGACGGCGGCCAGCCAGCGCACGTTGCTTTCATCGAAGCGACCGAATTTGCCTTGGGCCAGGTTCAGCAGCGAACCGCTTGACCATGCCACCAGGGTGCCGGCATCCGCCGGACGCTGGGCAACCACCGCGTTGTACGCCACCGCGCCGACACCGCCGGGCATGTAGGTCACGCGCATCGGTTTGGTCAGCAGTTTTTCGTTGACCAGCGCGCTTTGCGCCAGTTTGCAGGTCAGGTCGAAACCACCGCCGGGTGAAGCCGGGGCGATGCATTCCGGGCGTTTGGGTTCGGCAAGCACTTGGCCGGTGAACAGCAGGACGCTGGCGGCGAGGGCTAGTTTACGCATTGACAGGTTCATTCAAGTCTCCTTGGGAGTTGTTGTTATCGACGTACTGAATTACCAAAGGGCAACGCTATAGCTCACCAGCAGACGCACTTCATCGGCATCGCGAGCAGAGTAGTTGGAGCGGTAGGTGGCATTGCGCAAACGCACGGCGACATCCTTGAGTGCGCCGCTTTGTACAACATATTTAATCTCGGAGTTGCGTTCCCACTCTTTGCCTTCGTCACCGTTCTTGAGCTTGATGTTGTCACCGCTCACGTAACGGCTCATGAAGCTCAGGCCGGGGACGCCGAGGGTGACGAAGTCGAAGTCATAACGCGCTTGCCAGGAGCGTTCTTCGGCGCCGGCAAAGTCGTTGATCTGGACGAAGTTCACCAGGTACGGGTCGCTGCCATCCACATACGGGAATGCGCTGTCGCCGGACATGTGCTGGTAGCCCGCGCTGAACTTGTGCCCGCTCAAGGCGTAACTCAGCAGACCATTGAGGGACTTGTTGTCGATCTTGCCGCCACGGGCCTCGCCCTGGTCGTCACTGATGGCAAACCGCAGGTCGCTGGCAAAAGTGCCGGGGCCGAATGGCTGCGAGGCGATCAAACCGAGGAAGTGCTGGTTGTAGACTTCATCGAGTTGCGCGAAGTGGTAGCTGCCGGTGATCTTGTCGGTGAACTTGTAGTCCACGCCGCCAAAATCGAAGTGCTTGCCGGCCACCGTTCCGGCGAAGCGGCTGTTCTTGTTGTTGAGGGCAATGTCCTCGAAGTCGGTGCTGTCGCGATCCTTGGCCTTGTCCAGGCGCCCGCCGGTGAAGGTCAGGTTCTTGATCTCTTTGGAGGTCAGCATGCCGCCTTCAAAGGTCTGCGGCAGGATGCGCCCGTCGTTGGCCTTGAGGATCGGCAGTTCCGGAATCAGGCTGCCGATTTTCAGCTCGCTGGCGGAGACTTTCATTTTGCCGGTCAGGCCGAGCTTGGAATATTCGTCGACGGCTCGCCCATCGTCGGTCGGCAGCAGGCCGGTACCGGTGCGGTCCGGGCTTGAGTCGAGCTTGACCCCCAACATGCCCAGCGCATCGACACCGAACCCCACGGTGCCGTCGGTGTAGCCTGATTTCAGATTCAGCATGAAACCCTGGGCCCACTCGTCGCGCTTGGACTGTTGGGCACTTGTACCGTCGCGAAAATCGCGATTGAAGTACATGTTGCGGGTTTCGAAAGTGGCCGAGCTGTCGTCGACGAATGCGGCCTGGCTCAAAGGTGAAAAACCGGCAAGGGCGGCAGCGCTGGCAAGCGCAGTGTGACTGAAACGGGAGAGGCGGGCAGGCGCGATAGCCTGGGTCTGCAGGGACTGCATGGATGACTTACTCCGTTTATTGTTCTTATTTGTCGAAAACGCTTCGAGGCGTTTTTCGTATCGCTGTGTGGCTGCAGCGACGGCAGTCGAAACTGTCCGTGGCTGGACTGTAACGGGCTAACCTTTCGCTAACCTTTCAGCTGACTTTCACGGTTTTCGGGCTTCACAGCGGCGGTTGCGGCTGTAAACTTCGCGCCAGAGAATGGCGTCGACCATCCCGGAATGAGGTAAAGATCCATGCGTGTCCTGCTCGTCGAAGACCATTTGCAGCTCGCCGAAAGTGTCGCCCAGGCGCTCAAGAGCACCGGGCTGACCGTGGACGTTCTGCACGATGGCGTGGCAGCCGACCTGGCGCTGGGCAGCGAGGAATACGCCATGGCGATCCTCGACGTCGGCTTGCCGCGCATGGATGGTTTCGAAGTGCTGGCGCGTTTGCGGGCGCGGGGCAAGAACCTGCCGGTGTTGATGCTGACCGCCCGCAGCGACGTCAAGGACAGGGTCCACGGCCTGAACCTCGGCGCCGACGACTACCTGGCCAAACCGTTCGAACTGACCGAACTCGAAGCCCGGGTCAAAGCCTTGTTACGCCGCAGTGTGCTGGGCGGTGAGCGCATTCAGCGTTGCGGTGTGCTGGCCTACGACCTGGAGACCCGGCGTTTTACCCTCGGCGAAGAGTTGCTGACCCTGACTTCCCGCGAGCAAGCCGTACTCGAAGCCCTGATCGCGCGTCCCGGTCGGGTGATGAGCAAGGAGCAACTGGCGTCGCAAGTGTTCGGTCTTGATGAAGAGGCCAGCCCCGATGCGATCGAAATCTACGTGCACCGCCTGCGCAAGAAACTCGATGGCCAGCCGGTCGCCATCGTGACCTTCCGCGGCCTCGGTTACTTGCTGGAAAGCCGCGATGCATAAGCCCAGCAGCCTGCGCTGGCGGTTGCTGTGGAACCTGGCGCTGCTGCTGGTGGTGTTGATGCTGGCCAGTGGGTTGAGCGCCTACTGGAACGGTCGTGAAGCGGCTGACACGGCCTATGACCGGACCCTGTTGGCCTCGGCGCGAACCATTGCCGCCGGCGTCTCCCAGCGCGACGGCACCCTGAGTGCCGACGTGCCCTACGTGGCCCTCGATACGTTTGCCTACGACAGCGCCGGGCGAATTTTCTACCTGGTCAACGACATCAATCAGAAGCTGATTTCCGGTTACGAAAACCTGCCGGCGCCACCGCCGGGAACGCCGCGCACCGATGACTATCCGGCGCTGGCACGCTTCTACAACGCCCAATATCGCGGGCAGAACGTGCGCGTGGTGAGCCTGCTCAAACCGGTGAGCGAGCCGAACATGAACGGCATGGCGGAAATCCGCGTAGCGGAAACCGATGAGGCGCGGGTGAGCATGGCCCGCAGCCTGGCGACAGATACTTTGCTGCGCCTGGGCATGCTGGCGGGTGGGGCCTTGATGTTGGTGTGGTTCGCGGTGAGTGCCGCGTTGCGTCCGCTGGAACGCTTGCGCACGGCGGTGGAAGAGCGCCAGCCGGACGATCTGCGGCCCTTGCCGTTGGTGGAAGTGCAGCGCGAATTGTGGCCGCTGGTGCGCGCACTCAATCACTTTACCGAGCGCTTGCGCGGGCAGTTCGAGAAGCAGGCGCAATTCATCGCCGATGCCGCCCACGAACTGCGCACGCCGCTGGCGGCGCTCAAGGCACGCCTGGAACTGGGCATGCGCTCAGCCGAGCCCGAAACCTGGCGCAGCACGCTGGAGACCGCCGCCCAGGGCACTGATCGCTTGACCCATCTGGCCAATCAGCTGCTTTCCCTGGCACGGGTCGAAAACGGCGCCCGGGCGATTGCCGAAGGCGGCGCGCAGTTACTCGACCTGAGTCAATTGGCCCGGGAACTGGGCATGGCCATGGCGCCGTTGGCCCATAAGCGTGGTATCGCGCTGGCGCTGGAGGCGGATGAGCCGGTCTGGCTGCGGGGCGAGCCGACGCTATTGAACGAACTACTGAGCAATCTGGTGGATAACGCGCTGGCTCACACGCCGCCGGGTGGCAACGTGATTCTGCGGGTCTCGGCGCCTGCCGTGCTGGAAGTCGAAGATGATGGCCCCGGTATTCCCCTTGAGGAGCGCGATCGGGTATTCGAGCGCTTTTACCGACGCAATCAGCAAGTGGCAGGTTCCGGATTGGGACTGGCGATTGTCGGTGAGATCTGCCGCGCGCATCTGGCGCAGATCAGCCTGCATGATGGTGAGCGGGCGGGGTTGAAGGTGCGGGTGAGCTTTGTTGCAGGGGATTGATGCGGCGTCTGTTATGGCCTATTCGCGAGCAAGCCCGCTCCCACAGGGATTTGTGGTGCTGCATAGATCCAATGTGGGAGCGGGCTTGCTCCGGGCGGCGTTCCGACGAAGGGGCCAGCGCGGTCTTTGATCAGTAAAACATCGTGCGCGTTTCTTCCAGGTCGGCGCACATCGCCTCGTCGTCGATGTCGATGCCAAGAGCATTGAAGGCCGGCACGCTCAACGGATCAATACGAGCGAACGGATGGTCGGTGTCCTTGTGGCAATACAGGCTGGCCACCTGCACCAGATCCACATAGTCGACCTGCGCCGACAGGCGTTTGAAATTCAGGTAGAGCTGCGGCACCTGCACCAGCATGTCGGGAAAGTCCCAGACCCTGAGCAGTTTTTCGCCGATCAGCGGATGAATCCGGTCGATCACATGGTTGAGGCTGACCGGGTCGGACAGCAGCTCATAGTGATCTTCGGCATAGGTCAGGATCGGCAGCACGCCGATCTGATGCACCAGCCCGCCAAGGGCAGCCTGGTCGGGCTTGAGCCGGGTGTAGCTGCGGCACAGGGCGTAGCTGACGCCGGCGATTTCCAGGCTTTTGCGCCAGACATCGCGCATCTTCTGTTCCACCACGTCGGAGCGGGCATGGAAAATCTGCTCCATGACCAGGCCGATCGCCAGGTTACAGCTGTAGTTGATGCCCAGGCGGGTGATCGCGGTATGCAGGTCGGTCACTTCCTGGGCCGCGCGCAACAGCGGGCTGTTGACCACTTTGATCAGGCGTGCCGACAGCGCGGTATCACGGCCGATCACTTTGCTCAGGGTGCTGACGCTGACTTCCGGGTTTTCCGCGGCCTTGCGAATCTGCAGGGCCACTTCCGGTAACGTTGGCAGAACCAGGTCATCGTTATTGATGGCCTCAACCAAATCCTGTTGGACCTTTTCCGCCAGCTTGCTCATTTAATCTCTCTAGGTGTTGCGCCAAGTGCTGCCGTTATTGCTGGATTTCGCGATCGCGGTCCAGTTCATAAGGCAGGTCGAGCAGCTGCAAGGCCGGCCCTTCGAGCGCGCCCAGGTGGATATCTCCACTTTCTGCTGCTTCGGCTTGCAACACAGCCAGGAGTTCAATGGTCTGTCCGGCGCGGGCAGCCAGCACCACTTCGCCGATGGAGCTGCCATGGGTCGGGGAAAACAGCGGGGTACCCGGTTCAGGCAGTTCGCCGGCAGCCAGTTGCAGGCGATACAGGCGGCGCTTGAGTTTGCCCAGGTACTGCATCCGCGCGACGATCTCCTGCCCGGTGTAGCAACCTTTCTTGAAGCTCACGCCACCGATCGCTTGCAGGTTGAGCATCTGCGGGATGAACAACTCGCGGGTGCCGGGCATGACCTGACCGATCCCTGCGCGGACCTGGCCCAGCAGCCATTGATTCAGATCGCCTTCGCTCAGCACTGCCGAAAGCTTGCCTTTGACCGCGTCGGCAAGACCTGCGGCGACCCACAGTTCGGCGCGTTCAGGCGAGACACGGATGGCAATCAGCCCATCGTTGCGCACGACGCTGTCGGTTTCTGCCGGCAGGTCCAGGCCGATGCTGACCAGTGCGGCATCACCATGGTCAACGCCGAAGCGGACCCAAGCGGCACTTTCGTCGGTCAGTTTCGACTTGGAAAACACCGCGTATTTTTTCAGGTCCGCCAGTTGCGGTTCGAGCAATTCGCTGGCCATGGCCAGGACCACGCCGTCACCCTCGAGCAGGATGCGGAAACTCGATTGCATCCGGCCTTTTTGCGTGCAGCGCGCACCGAGGCTGGCCCGGGTATCGCTCAAGTAATTGAGGTTGCAGGTCAGTTGGCCTTGCAGGAATTTGCTGGCGTCCGCGCCGCGGACCGCGAGAACGCCTTCATGAGAAAGAGTGCAGAAAAAAGCAGAATCGGCCATGGGTCATCGCAGGGTAAAAAGTCTGGAGGACATCATAAGGGGCTGCCTTGGAAATGGGTAGTTAACAAAGGTTCGTCGGTGCCCGACCAAAGCCGACTGTTCGACGGTGCGCGGGCCTGTATACTTGCGGCCTATTTGAGGAGCGCTCCATGGTCGAAGATGTTGAACTGAACCGCCTCTTTTGGCACAGCCGCCGTGGCATGCTTGAGCTTGACGTGTTGCTGGTGCCGTTCACGAAAGAGGTTTACGCAACGCTCAACGAAGTGGATCGCGCGTTGTACGTCCGACTGCTGACGTGTGAGGATCAGGACATGTTCGGCTGGTTCATGGAACGCAGCGAATCGGAAGATCCCGAGCTGCAACGCATGGTTCGCATGATCCTGGACCGTGTCCAGCCCAAGTAACGGGTTCGAATGCCGCTGGCATGCCTCGCGGCAGTTGCTGGCGGCGTATCTCCTGGCCCAGCTGTTCGCGTTGGGTTCGTTGTTTTTACTGTCAATTCCGGTCTGGGCCAGTTTGCTCGGTGTTTTTGGCTGTCTGCTGCATGGCTTTTGGGTGCTGCCGCGTCAGATTTTGCTGACGCACCCACAGGCATTCTGCGGCTTGCGGCGCGATGCCGATGGCTGGCAGTTGTGGAGTCGAGCCGGGGGGTGGCAGCCCGTGCAACTGAGACCGGACAGCCTGGCGCTGCCATTGGTGGTGGTGCTGCGTTTTCGACTGCGTGACGAGCGCCGGGTCCGGGCCATTTGCGTACCCAGGGATGCGCAGGCGGCGGATGTGCACCGACGCCTGCGGGTCCGGCTCAAATTCAGCCGACGTAGGTGGGCGGCACCAGAATAGTGTCCAGAGCGACCGGCAACATGTCCGGGTAGTCGAGGGTGTAATGCAGGCCACGGCTTTCCTTGCGCTCCATGGCTGACAGAATCATCAGCTCGGCCACCTGGGCCAGGTTGCGCAACTCGATCAAATCCCGGCTGACCTTGTAGTTGCTGTAGAACTCGTCGATTTCATCCAGCAACAGTTGCACGCGGTGTTGCGCCCGTTGCAGACGCTTGTTGGTGCGCACGATGCCAACGTAGTCCCACATGAATCGCCGCAGTTCATCCCAGTTGTGCGCAATGATCACGTCTTCATCGGAATCGGTGACCTGGCTCGCATCCCAGACGGGAAGGGGGGCCGGCATCGGCACCCGGGGCAACTGTTCGAGAATGTCCGCGGCCGCCGAGCGGGCATAGACGAAACATTCCAGCAGCGAGTTGCTGGCCATGCGGTTGGCGCCATGCAGGCCGGTGAAACTGGTTTCGCCAATGGCATACAGCCCCGGCACATCGGTACGACCCTGTTGATCGACCATCACGCCGCCACAGGTGTAGTGCGCTGCCGGGACCACCGGAATCGGTTGTTTGGTGATGTCGATGGAAAATTCCAGGCAGCGTTCGTACACCGTCGGGAAGTGCGCCTTGATGAAGGCTTCGGGCTTGTGGCTGATGTCCAGGTAGACGCAATCGACACCCAGTCGCTTCATTTCATGGTCGATGGCCCGGGCGACGATGTCCCGTGGCGCCAACTCGGCCCGTGGGTCGAAGCGTGGCATGAAGCGCTCGCCGTTGGGCAGCTTCAGGTGGGCGCCTTCGCCACGCAGGGCCTCGGTGACCAGGAAGCTCTTGGCTTGCGGGTGATACAGGCAAGTAGGGTGGAACTGGTTGAATTCCAGGTTCGCCACCCGGCAACCCGAGCGCCAGGCCATGGCAATGCCATCGCCACAGGCGCCGTCAGGGTTACTTGTGTAGAGGTAAACCTTGGCCGCACCACCGGAGGCGAGGATCACAAAGCGGGCGCCGTAGGTGTCGACTTCGCCGGTGCCGCGATTGAGCACATAGGCGCCGAGGCAGCGATCACCTTCGAGTCCCAGGCGTTTCTCGGTGATCAGGTCAACCGCCACCCGCTGCTCCAGCAGCTCGATGTTCGGTCGTTTCCGGGCCTGGTCGAGCAGGGTGGTGAAAATGGCGGCGCCGGTGGCATCGGCGGCATGGATGATGCGCCGATGGCTGTGGCCGCCTTCGCGGGTGAGGTGGAACTCGAACCCGCCATCTTCGTTACTCGAGTGTTCATCGCGGGTAAAGGGCACGCCCTGGTCGATCAGCCATTGAATCGCTTCCCTGCTGTGCTCGACGGTAAAACGCACGGCGTCCTCATGGCACAGGCCACCGCCGGCATTGAGGGTGTCATCGACATGGGATTCAACGGTGTCGGTGTCGTCCAGCACGGCCGCAACGCCGCCCTGGGCCCAGAACGTCGAGCCATTGGCGAGGTTGCCCTTGCTCAGAACGGCAATGCGCAAATGACCGGGCAAGGTCAGCGCAAGGCTCAAGCCGGCAGCACCGCTGCCAATTACCAGAACATCGTGTTGAAACTGTTGGCTCATTTCAGGATTCCGCTCAAAGCGACCCGGGTCGGGGTTGGCGCAGCTGGATTGTCGAGTCAATGCAAGCCGCACAGCCCACTAGTATATAGAGGGGGGGAGCGGCACAATACCCGAGCTGGCATGGCATTGTGAAACTACCGTGACGCAAAACACCGGTCGCTTCGTCGGATGTTTTTCTGCCCGTTGGGCGCGAGAATGACTGTATCGCCGATTTAACAGTCTTTTTCCCTTCACGGTTGCACAATGTCGGGTTGGTACGGCTATAAATATTTGGAACTTTTGCCAAAGGGCCAAGATCAATAGACGGATGCCTGAAACAAGGGACAGTGTCGGTTTCAGTGGGGATTGCAGTTCTGTCCTTGCTGAAGAATCCGATGACAAGATTATCCGCGCAGCCGGGTCAACTCGTGCTGCGCTTTTCGTGCGTGCCAAATCAGAGCCCGCAGGAAACTTGCCTGGAGGGGGAGAACTTTTGCGAAAAGCACGAGTCTATGTTTGCAAGTCTGGTGGTTTACTTCTGCAAGCCTCCTCCGAGCTCATCGAGGAGTGTTCATGCTAACCCAGGAAGAGGATCAGCAACTGGTCGAACGCGTTCAGCGCGGCGACAAGCGTGCTTTCGATCTGCTAGTGCTGAAATACCAGCACAAAATTCTCGGGTTGATCGTGCGTTTCGTGCACGACACCCATGAAGCCCAGGATGTGGCACAAGAAGCCTTTATCAAGGCATACCGTGCACTTGGAAATTTTCGCGGAGACAGCGCGTTTTATACGTGGCTTTACCGCATCGCCATCAACACGGCGAAAAACTATCTGGTTTCACGCGGCCGTCGGCCGCCGGATAGCGATGTCAGTTCCGAGGATGCAGAGTTCTACGATGGCGATCATGGCCTCAAGGATCTCGAGTCGCCAGAGCGGGCCTTGCTGCGGGATGAGATCGAAGGCACCGTCCATCGAACCATTCAGCAACTGCCGGAAGATTTGCGTACGGCTTTAACTTTACGTGAGTTTGATGGTCTGAGTTACGAGGACATTGCGAGTGTCATGCAATGTCCGGTAGGCACCGTGCGCTCCCGGATCTTCCGCGCCCGGGAGGCCATCGACAAAGCCCTGCAGCCGTTGTTGCAGGAAAACTAAAGACAGCGGCGACAGCCAAGAGAGGAACGCCATGAGTCGTGAAGCCCTGCAGGAATCGCTGTCCGCAGTGATGGATAACGAAGCGGACGAATTGGAATTGCGTCGGGTATTGAATGCCTGTGACGATGTTGAAACCCGTGAAACCTGGGCTCGTTACCAGATCGCTCGGGCAGTGATGCACAAGGATCTGCTGCTTCCACGCCTGGACATCGCCGCGGCTGTTTCTGCTGCCCTGGCTGACGAAGCCGTACCGGCAAAACCTTCCCGTGGTCCGTGGCGCAGCCTGGGTCGTCTGGCGGTCGCAGCTTCCGTGACCCTGGCGGTGCTGGCCGGTGTGCGTCTGTACAACCAGGATGAGATCGCCGGCGTCGAATTGGCCCAGCAATCCACCCAACCCGCGCTGGCCGCTCCTCAAGTAAAAGGCCCAGCCGTTCTGGCAGGCTACAATGAGAGTTCGGATGCTACCGGCCCAATGGCCAACGGCGTATTGCAAGGTCAGCCAGGCTGGCACGATCAGCGTCTGCCAGGTTACTTGCGCCAACACGCACAACAGGCTGCACTGAAAGGCACTGAGAGCGCTCTACCGTACGCTCGTGCCGCAAGTCTGGAAAACCGTTAAGGAGGATCATGCGCGCCATACCTCTACTTTCGCTTCTGCTCAGCGGCTGGTTCATCGTTCCAGCCCAAGCTGATGATGCCCAGGACTGGTTGACCCGCCTGGGCCAGGCAGAGCAGCAGCAAAGCTTTCAGGGTACTTTCGTCTACGAGCGTAACGGTAGTTTTTCTACCCATAACATCTGGCACCTGGTCCAGGATGGAAAGGTCCGAGAGCGATTGATCCAGCTCGACGGCTCCGCTCAGGAAGTCGTTCGCATTGATGGGCAAACCCAATGTGTCAGCGGCACACTGATAGCCGGGCTTGGGGACTCCCCGAACTCCGCTGCCCGTGCACTCGATCCTCAAAAGCTCAAGAATTGGTATGACCTCGCCGTCATCGGCAAGTCGCGTGTCGCCGGGCGTCCGGCGGTGATCGTATCGCTCAAACCCCGCGATCAGCACCGCTACGGCTTTGAACTGCATCTGGATAAAGAGACCGGCCTGCCTCTGAAGTCCTTGCTACTGGACGACAAGGGGCGGTTGCTGGAGCGCTTTCAGTTCACGCAACTGGATACCGCTGACGTTCCTTCCGAAAAAGACCTGCAGGCCAGTAATGATTGCAAGCCGGTCAACCTCGAGAGTGACAAGGCTTCTGCCGTCAAGTCTGCCCAGGTCTGGCGTTCCGACTGGTTGCCGCCCGGCTTCGAGTTGACCAGCAGCACCGCTCGCAAGGATCCGCAGACCAAGACCCAGGTCAACAGCCTGATGTATGACGATGGTCTGACGCGCTTTTCGGTATTCCTCGAGCCGTTGAATGGCGCAACAGTCACCGACACCCGTACTCAGTTGGGGCCGACCGTTGCGGTTTCCCGGCGCCTGGCCACGGCACAGGGCGACATGATGGTGACGGTCGTCGGCGAGATACCGGTCGGTACCGCTGAACGGATAGCGCTTTCGATGCGCACCGACACCACTGCAACCAAGCAGTGAGCTGAATTCGAAATGTTTCGTGAGCATTTCAATTTGCAAAAAACCCGGAAATTTCTTATAGGTCAGAGCCCCTCGGCTCTGGCCTTGTTTGTTGTTCCCGGAACAAAAATACCGGCGTATTGTTCCCGGTGTTCCTTGCTCCATATCGCTTAACCATGCTCGTCGTAACGGGAGCCGTATGTCGATACCTCGCTTGAAGTCCTACCTCTCCATTATTGCCACCGTGCTGGTGCTCGGTCAGGCGGTCACCGTCCAGGCGGTCGAATTGCCTGACTTTACGCAACTGGTCGAACAGGCCTCGCCTGCGGTCGTAAACATCAGTACCACGCAAAAGCTGCCGGACCGCAAAGTCAGCCAGCAAATGCCCGACCTCGAAGGCTTGCCGCCAATGCTGCGCGAATTCTTCGAACGGGGCATGCCGCCACAATCGCGCTCACCTCGTGACCGTCAGCGTGAGGCAACCTCCCTGGGCTCGGGTTTCATCATCTCTTCCGATGGCTATATCCTGACCAACAACCACGTGATCGCCGATGCTGACGAAATCCTCGTCCGCCTGGCCGATCGCAGCGAAATGAAAGCCAAGTTGATCGGTACCGATCCACGTTCCGACGTGGCGCTGCTGAAAATCGAAGGCAAGGATCTACCGGTACTGAAGCTCGGTAAATCCCAGGACCTGAAGGCTGGCCAATGGGTTGTCGCGATCGGCTCGCCATTCGGCTTTGACCACACAGTGACCCAAGGCATCGTCAGTGCCGTTGGTCGCAGCCTGCCGAACGAAAACTATGTGCCGTTCATCCAGACCGACGTGCCGATCAACCCGGGTAACTCCGGTGGCCCGCTGTTCAACCTCAACGGGGAAGTGGTCGGGATCAACTCGCAGATCTATACCCGCTCCGGTGGCTTCATGGGCGTGTCGTTTGCAATCCCGATCGATGTGGCCATGGATGTTTCCAATCAGCTGAAATCCGGTGGCAAGGTCAGTCGTGGCTGGCTGGGCGTCGTGATTCAGGAAGTGAGCAAGGACCTGGCCGAGTCGTTCGGTCTGGAGAAACCGGCCGGTGCGCTGGTGGCCCAGATCCAGGATGATGGTCCGGCTGCCAAGGGTGGCCTGCAAGTGGGCGACGTGATCCTGAGCATGAACGGTCAGCCAATCGTGATGTCGGCCGACCTGCCGCACCTTGTTGGCGCGTTGAAGGCTGGCACCAAGGCCGATCTGGAAGTGATTCGTGACGGCAAGCGCAAGAATGTCGAATTGACGGTCGGCGCGATTCCGGAAGAAGGCAAGGAGCTGGATGCGCTGCCAAAATCCGGCATCGAGCGCAGCAGCAATCGTCTCGGAGTTTCCGTGGTCGAGCTGACTGACGAGCAGAAGAAAACCTACGACCTCAAAGGTGGTGTGCTGATCAAGGAGGTGCAGGACGGTCCTGCCGCTCTGATCGGCTTGCAGCCGGGTGATGTGATCACCCACCTGAACAACCAGGCCATCGGTTCCACCAAGGAGTTCGCGGACATCGCCAAGGCGCTGCCAAAGAACCGCTCGGTGTCGATGCGGGTACTGCGTCAGGGGCGTGCCAGCTTCATCACCTTCAAGCTGGCTGAATAATCCGGTTGTTGGTTGAATAAAAAACCGCCTCGAAAGAGGCGGTTTTTTTGTGTCCGGACTTTTTGTCGTCGGGGCGTCAGCCCATCATGTCCTTGATCATGCGCTCCTGCTCCATCAGCTCGCGTTGTCGCGCGTCGATCCGCGAAGACAGCGGGAAGTTGCTGCCAGCCCTGCGTTTGGCGAAGTCCAGTTGCTGAATGGCCTGTTTGTAGTCGCCGACCAGTGCAAAGTACTCGGCGCGAGCCTGATGCAGGCCAATGATATTGCCCGACAGGCCGCGCGTTTCGGCAACCTGATACCACACGTCCGGATCATCCGGGCGCGACTTGAGCAGGCCTTCGAGGGCTTTCTCCGCATCCGCGGTACGGTTTTGCTTGAGCAGCAGGTCGACGCGCATCTGGTTCAGCGGGTAGTTGCCAGAGTATTGGCCCATCAACCGGTCAACCCGGGACTGGGCGTCCGCCAGGCGATTGTTGGTGATGTCCAGATCGACCTGAGCCAGATTGTAGATGATTTCGTTGGGTGACTTGGCCAGCAACTGCTTGAGGTTTTCCCGTGCTTCGTTCAGTTGGCCGCCCTTGATCTGGGCGATTGCCAGGCCGTAGCGAGCCACGTCGTTTTTCGGGTTCTCGTCGAGCTGTGCGCGAAAGCGCTTGGCGCCAAGCCCCGGGGTTTCTTCATAGATCAGCTGTACGCGTGCGCGGATCAGTTGGTAGCGCATGCTGTCTTCGATACCGCCCGCTGGAAACTGTTCGGCGCGGTTGCGGGTGTCGGCGATGCGCGATTCGGTGACCGGGTGAGTCAGCAGAAATTCCGGTGGCTTGGCATCGTAGCGGTACTGACGCCCCAGGCGCTCGAACATCGTTGGCATCGAGCGGGGATCGTAACCGGCCTTTTCCAGATTGAGGATGCCGATACGGTCGGCTTCCTGCTCGTTCTGGCGGGAGAATCGCCGCTGTTCCTGGATGGCTGCGGCCTGTGTGCCGGCAATGGCTGCAATCCCGGCATCACCGCCACCTGCGGCTGCCAACACGATACCCGCCAGCAATGCAGCCATCATGGGTACTTGCATGCGTTGCTGCGCTTCGACGCCTCGGGCAAAGTGGCGTTGCGACAAGTGAGCCAATTCGTGCGCCAGTACTGAAGCGTATTCGCCTTCGGTCTGGGCATAGAGGAACAAGCCGCCGTTCACCCCGACGATCCCGCCGGGTGCCGCAAAGGCGTTGAGCTGCGGGCTGTTGATCAGGATGAATTCCAGGCGCCGGTCTGTGACCTGGCTGGTCTCGACCAGTCGGTAAACGCTGGATTCCACGTAATTCTTGAGTTGCGGATCGTTGAGCTGCGAAACCTGACTGCGCAACATGGCCAGCCAGGCACGGCCGAGCTGGTATTCCTGTTGCGGTGAGACAATGGCAGAACTGGCGTCGCCGAGTGACGGCAGGTCGTCGGCGAAGCCCGGTGAGGCGAGCAGGCAAGCGAGCGTCAGCAGGGTAGGGCGCAAAAATGTCATGCACAAAGCCTTAGTCGACAAAGACCTTACTGTAGCCGGACACCGACGTTGCGACCAGATATTCTAGGCAACTCAACCACCTGACCCGGAGTGATGCAATGACCGACGCTGTAGAGCATGACGTTGAACTGGACGCCAGTGGCCTGAATTGTCCGTTGCCGTTGCTCAAGGCCAAGATGGAGCTCAACCGGCTGGCCAGTGGTGCGGTACTCAAGGTCATCGCCACCGATGCGGGTTCGCAGCGCGACTTTCGCACCTTTGCCCGATTGGCCGGTCATACCCTGCTTCGTGAAGAAGATGATGCGGGTGTTTACCGCTACTGGTTGAAAAAAGCCTGAAATCGGCTGCGTTTGCTCCTAAGGATTATTGATGTTCAAAGTGTTACGCGACTGGATTCAGCGCTATTTTTCCGATGAAGAAGCGGTGGTGCTGGCTGTCCTGCTGTTTCTGGCATTCACCGTCGTACTGACCCTGGGCGGTATGCTGGCGCCGGTGCTCGCCGGCATGGTGCTGGCTTACCTGATGCAGGGGCTGGTGGTGGCCCTTGAGCGCCTGCGCGTGCCGGGCTGGGCAGCGGTGGGGTTGGTTTTTGCGTTGTTCATGGGGTTGTTGCTGGTATTCATCGTGGTTGTCGTGCCGTTGCTGTGGCACCAACTGATCACGTTGTTCAACGAGTTGCCCGGCATGCTTGCCAAGTGGCAGTCGATATTGCTGTTGCTGCCCGAGCGCTATCCGCACCTGGTATCGGATGAGCAAGTACTGCGGGCCATCGAAGTGGCGCGGGGCGAAATCGGCAAGTTTGGTCAGTGGGCGCTCACGTTCTCGCTGTCGAGCCTGCCATTGCTGGTGAACATCATGATCTACCTGGTGCTGGTGCCGATCCTGGTGTTCTTCTTTCTCAAGGATCGGGCCATGATCGGCCAGTGGGTGCGCGGATACCTGCCCCGTGAGCGGGCGTTGATCACTCGGGTCGCCCATGACATGAACCGGCAGATCGCCAACTATATTCGCGGCAAAGTCATCGAAATCTTCATTTGCGGAGGCGTGACCTACATCGCCTTCGTTGTCCTTGAGCTCAACTATGCGGCGCTGCTGGCCCTGCTGGTGGGGATTTCGGTGGTGGTGCCTTATGTCGGCGCCGTGGTGGTGACCGTGCCTGTGTTTCTGATTGCACTGTTCCAGTGGGGCTGGAGCGATCAGTTCATCTACTTGATGGCGGTCTACGGGATCATTCAGACGCTCGATGGCAACGTGCTGGTGCCCTTGCTGTTCTCGGAGGCGGTCAACCTGCACCCGGTGGTTATCATCTGCGCAGTGCTGTTGTTTGGCGGGTTGTGGGGATTCTGGGGGGTGTTCTTCGCGATTCCCCTGGCGACGCTGTTCAAGGCCGTGCTGGACGCCTGGCCGCGCAAGGAGCCGGAGGTGGCGCCGTTGCTTTAATTCTTCGGTGAGGCTGATGGCCTCTTCGTCGGAACGCCGCCCGGACCAAGCCCGCTCCCACAGTTGACCGAGTTGTTCAGGCGAACAAGGTCCAATGTGGGAGCGGGCTTGCCCGCGAAAGCGTCCGGATAGGCGCTATATGAGTCAGGCTTTGTCGAGGGCCTGAGCCGCCGCCAAAACAGCATCGACATGCCCTGGCACCTTCACACCACGCCACTCCTGGCGCAGCACGCCATTCTTGTCGATCAGGAAGGTGCTTCGATCCACGCCCATGTATTCCTTGCCATAGAGCTTTTTCAGCTTGATCACGTCGAACAGTTGGCAGATGGCTTCGTCCTTGTCGCTGATCAGCTCAAAGGGGAATTCCTGTTTGCACTTGAAGTTCTCGTGGGATTTCAGGCTGTCGCGAGACACGCCGAACACTTCGGTGTTGGCGGCCTTGAACGCAGCGTACTGATCACGAAAGCCTTGCCCCTCGGTGGTGCAGCCCGGGGTGCTGTCCTTGGGGTAGAAGTAGATCACCACTTGCTTGCCCTTCAGGCCCGCCAGGCTGACGGTCTGCCCGCTGGTGGCGGGGGCTTGGAAATCGGCAACCGGTTGGTCGATGGCAACGGCCATGAAAGCTTCCTTACATTGGGTTCTGTGGGCGCCAGGGCTCGATCAGGGCATCGAGGTTCAGCGCGTCGGCAAAATCCAGGAACTGATCGCGCAGCCAGCTGATTTGCACGCCGGCCGGCAAGGTCACGGTAAACGTGGCGTTGAGCATGGTGCCGCCGGTCTGCGGAGCCTGGTAGGTGTCACAGGTCAGGTTTTCCAGCTCGACATTGTGGTCCATGAAGAACTGGCACAGCTCGTTGATGATGTCCGAGCGGTAGGCCGAGCTGACATAAGCGACGTACGGCAGGGCCTGTGGGCGGTTTTCCAGGGCCGCGCTGCGCACCACGTTGACCGTGAAGGCATGCCGCTTGGCCAAAACCGGCAGGCTGCCTTCCAGGCGTGCCAGGGCATCCCAGCTACCGGAGATTTCCAGTACCAGGGCACTGCATTCGCCATGGCGGGTCAGGCGAGAGGTGACAACGGCGCAGCGGTTTTCATGGCTGGCGCGGCACAGGACGTTGGTCAGCTCCATGGGGTTGGCGCCGAGGGCACTGATAACAAGGAATTGTTCGCGAACTGTGGGGGTGGACATGCAGCATTCCTAAAGCGATGAGCGGTCGGTACGTCCAGAAGGCGTTTTGCCGGGAGCGAGCCTGCGGATGCGAATTCAGAAAACCCCGGAAGGCAGGTTGCGACGTGCTCCGGCAGGGCGGGAGCGAGAGGCGGCAACGCTGGATCAGGGCTTGTGATGCCGAAAATGGAGGCTGAAACCCGACGCACGAGCTTGTCTGTACCGATCAAAGTCTGAAGGGTAGCGAAAACCGGCGCCAAGGGGAATGGCGGCAGCACAGTACTTCGCTTGTGCAAGCATCTTGGCGCCAGTACCATTACGGCTCTCTTTTTCCGGCAGGAGCGGTTTCATGATTGCGGGCAGTATGGTGGCACTGGTCACACCCATGGATGCACAGGGGCGTCTTGACTGGGACAGCCTCAGCAAACTCGTGGACTTCCACCTTGAAAACGGCACCCATGCCATAGTCGCCGTCGGCACCACCGGCGAATCGGCAACCCTCGACGTCAACGAGCACATCGCAGTCATCCGTGCCGTGGTCAAGCAGGTCAACGGTCGTATTCCGGTGATCGCCGGTACCGGTGCCAATTCGACCCGCGAAGCCGTCGAACTGACCCGTAATGCCAAGGAAGCCGGCGCCGATGCCTGCCTGCTGGTAGTGCCGTACTACAACAAGCCGACCCAGGAAGGCCTGTACCTGCACTTCAAGCACATCGCCGAATCGGTCGACATCCCGCAGATTCTCTATAACGTTCCCGGCCGCACCTCCTGCGACATGCAGGCCGAAACCGTGATCCGACTGTCCACCGTGCCGAACATCATCGGTATCAAGGAAGCGACCGGCGACCTCAAGCGCGCCAAGGCCATCCTCGACGGCGTAAGCAAGGACTTCATCGTCCTTTCCGGCGATGATCCGACCGCGGTCGAGCTGATCCTGATGGGCGGCAAGGGCAACATCTCCGTCACCGCCAACGTCGCGCCGCGTGAAATGGCCGATCTGTGCGAGGCCGCCCTCAAGGGTGATGCCGAGACTGCACGGGCAATCAACGAAAAACTGATGCCGCTGCACAAGGACCTGTTCATCGAAGCCAACCCGATTCCGGTGAAGTGGGCTTTGGTTGAAATGGGCCTGATGCACGAAGGCATTCGCCTGCCGTTGACCTGGCTGAGCACACCTTGTCACGAAACGCTGCGCACGGCCCTGCGCCAGTGCGGCGTCCTGGTTTAATTGAGGAAGTACAACGCATGAAGCGAATGGCCGGACTTTCCGCACTTGCCTTGATTATCTCCAGCACCAGTGGCTGTGGATGGATCTGGGGCCCGGAAGGTTATTTCCGTGACCGTGGTAGCGATTACCTGGAAGCGCAACAGACTGCACCGATGCAAATACCGCAGGATATCCACACCGCCAAGCGTCTGGATCCGCTGTTGCCGATCCCGCGCAACGTGGCCGATGACACCGCCAAGGGCGAATACATCGTTCCTCGGCCGCAACCGCTGACCGCGGGTGCCGACGCCAGTGCCTACTCCCTGCAGAAGAGCGGCGGCACCAGCTCCATCCTGGCGCAGAATCCGCCGGCTGAAATCTGGCCCGTGGCCGTTCAGTTCTTCCAGGACAACGGTTTCCGTCTGGATGAACAGCGTCCGCAAACCGGCGAGTTCACCACGACCTGGCAGCATTCCGACGAACTGTCCGCGGCCATGGCCAAGCGCCTGGGCGCGGCCGGCGTCAGCACGGACAGCGAAACCCGCGTGCGGGTGCGCATCGAGCCGGGCGTGCAGCGCAACACCAGTGAAGTCTACGTGGTCAGCGCCGAACGTCCTGCCGGCAGCACCGCCGACGTGGCCTTCACCAATCGTTCGGTCAACACTGGCCTGGACGCGGCACTGGTCGACGACATGCTCGCGAGCATGAGCCGTATCTCCGAGAAGGGCGGTTCGGTCTCCATGCTGGCTTCCCGTGATTTCGACGCGCCAAGTCGTGTCAGCCTGAGTGAAGACGGCAGCGGCAACCCTGTGCTGAACGTCGGCACCGACCTGGATCGTGCCTGGTCGAGCGTTGGTCGTGCACTGGAGCAAGGCGAATGGCGTGTCGAAGACATCAACCGCAGCTTGGGCCTGTACTACATCAACCTGGCCGAAAAAGCCGAGAGCAAAGACGACAAGCCAGGCTTCTTCAGCAGCCTGTTCGGCAGTGCGCCGAGCAAGGAAGAGCGTGAAGCCCGTGCCGAGCGTTATCAGGTTCGCCTGAGCAAGGTTGGCGAGAACGTCCAGGTTACGGTCGAGAAAAACATCAACACCGTGGCGCCGGCAGATGTGGCGCGTAAGGTGTTGAGCGTGATTCAGGACAACCTGGGCTGATCACATGCGTTTTGCCGTTCTCGGCAGCGGTAGCCAAGGGAACGGCACGCTGATAGCCAGCGCTGATACGTACGTATTGGTGGATTGTGGTTTTTCCCTGCGGGAAACCGAAAAACGCCTGCTGCGCCTGGGTGTGAGCCCTGCGCAGCTGAGCGCGATACTCGTGACCCACGAACATGCCGACCACGTGCATGGCGTGGGTTTGCTGTCTCGGCGCTACAATCTGCCTGTCTACCTCAGTCGCGGGACCTTGCGCGGGATGCGCAAACCGATTGAACCCGCAGGCTTTCTGGCCGGCGGCGAGCAGTTGCAAATCGGCGACTTGAGCATCGGTGTCATTGCCGTGGCCCACGATGCACAGGAACCGACGCAATATGTTTTCAGTGACGGTTTGCGGCGCTTCGGCCTGTTGACCGACCTGGGTTCGTATTGTGACAAGGTGCTGGACGGCTATCGGGACCTCGATGCGTTGATGATCGAGTCCAATCACTGCCGTGACATGCTGGCTCGCGGTCATTACCCGTACTTTCTCAAGCAACGGGTGGGCGGTGAACTGGGACATCTGAATAACCACCAGGCGGCATTCCTGGTGGCCGAGCTGGGCTGGAAAGACCTGCAGCACCTGGTCCTGGCCCATCTGAGCAGCAAGAACAACCTGCCGCGGCTGGCCCGGCAATGTTTTGTCGACACCCTCGGGTGCGACCCGGACTGGCTGCAACTGGCCGATCAAGATTCAGGGCTCGACTGGCGTCACATCGCCTAGCCCATCTACTTAGCAAGCGGAGCCCATCATGGAAAAACGTGAAGAACTCTACCGCGGCAAAGCCAAGTCGGTTTACAAGACCGACGACGCTAACCGTTTGATCCTGCTGTTTCGCAACGACACCTCGGCGTTCGATGGCAAGCGTATCGAGCAGCTCGACCGCAAAGGCATAGTGAACAACAAGTTCAACGCCTTCATCATGCAGAAGCTCGAAGCGGCTGGCGTGCCGACCCAATTCGACAAATTGCTGGGCGACAACGAATGCCTGGTGAAGAAGCTCGACATGATCCCGGTCGAGTGCGTCGTGCGTAACTACGCAGCCGGCAGCCTGGTCAAGCGTCTGGGTGTCGAAGAGGGCATGAAACTCAACCCTTACACCTTCGAACTGTTCCTGAAAGACGACGCCAAGGGCGACCCGTTCATCAACGAATCCCACGTCGTGGCCTTTGGTTGGGGCACCGCCGAGCAACTGGTTCGCATGAAAGAGCTGTCGCTCAAGGTCAATGAAGTCCTGAGTAAGCTGTTCGACGACGCTGGCCTGCTGCTGGTCGACTTCAAGCTGGAGTTCGGCGTGTTCCACGATGGCTCCATCGTGCTGGGCGACGAATTCAGTCCGGATGGCTGCCGTCTGTGGGACAAGGCCACCGGCAAGAAAATGGACAAGGACCGCTTCCGTCAGGGCCTCGGTGACGTCATCGAAGCCTACGAAGAAGTCGCCAATCGTCTGGGCGTACCGCTTTAACCGACGCAAGCATCTGATAGCACAGAAATATTTCGCTTAGGGGGTTCGCTTCCTGCGAAAGTGTTGTTATGATGCGCGCCGTTGGAGAGATGCCAGAGTGGCCGAATGGGACGGATTCGAAATCCGTTGTACCTTCACCGGTACCTAGGGTTCGAATCCCTATCTCTCCGCCATTATTGAATAAGACTAAGCCCCTGAAATGGTTAAACGTTTCAGGGGCTTTTTCGTTTCTGTCGCATTGATCGGGGGCATTTCGTGTCCCGGCATTTTTGGCGCGATACCCGTCATGCTCTTGGGGTCCCTGAGTATCCATTTGCCGTAGGGCTTTCTCATCATTGTTGTATCTATATGTCCAGGTGACGTGGATTGGGTTCGCTGCTGTCCCGGTGCTTTATATAGATGCTGTAGGTTCTCGTGGTGGCAACCCGGGCGCTTTGGTAAGGAAGAAGAATTTTCAGGTGGGGGGTTGACCACGGTTTTTAATGCTGTACTATTCGCCTCCCGCTAACGAGCAGTTTGATGTGGCTCTTGGTTTAAGTGGTTGATTTTGTTGAAAAATCAGAAACTTTTAAGGTTGCAAATTGAAAAGATGCGCTGTAAGATGTGCACCTCGGTTGAGACGAAAGCTCTTAACCAACCGCTCTTTAACAACTGAATCAAGCAATTCGTGTGGGTGCTTGTGGAG
>NZ_JBWKWD010000045.1:0-50703 GCF_059422045.1 Pseudomonas sp. GW821-FHT02A08 | reverse complement strand
CGAGGCACCGAATGTCAGGGGCAAGAGCGTTTGGTTACTTTGCGCTTTTCAAAGTGACCCGCCGTAAGGGCGGAACCATAAGCGGCCGTTACCGAAGAAACGGATATGTACGCAATCAACAAAAGACAAGCCGGCTGTCAGGCCGCCTTCGTCGGAACGCCGCCCGGACCAAGCCCGTTCCCACAGGGATTGTGCTCCTGAGTCGGTAAAGCCAGGCCAAAAAAAACCCCGCAATTAGCGGGGCCATAAAGGGTGCAGCAGTCATGCTTTAGGACGTTTATCCAACACGTGGCAAGCCTTGCCCTCCGACCGTTTGATCGAATGAAGCGGCTGCAAAACAATCCGCGAACTGATCCCGATATACGTCTTGATGTGTTTGCTCAATTCCCCACAAACAGCCTTCTGCTGTTCTTCGCTCAGGTGCTGGTGCTCAGCCTTCAACTCGACATGCACATCAACGCTGTCCAGGTTGCCATTGCGATACAGATGGATCTCATAGCACTCGGCGAGTTGTTTGACTTTGAGAACCTGTTCCTCGATCTGCGTCGGAAACACGTTGACCCCGCGGATGATCAGCATGTCATCACTGCGCCCGGTGATCTTGTCGATGCGGCGCATCGGTCGCGCGGTGCCTGGCAGCAGGCGCGTCAGGTCGCGGGTGCGGTAGCGGATCATCGGCAGGGCTTCTTTGCTCAATGAGGTGAACACCAGTTCGCCCATTTGCCCGTCCGGCAGCACTTCGCCGGTGACCGGGTCGATGATTTCCGGGTAGAAGTGGTCTTCCCAGATGGTCGGGCCGTCCTTGGTTTCGGCGCATTCCATGGCGACACCTGGCCCCATGATTTCCGACAGGCCGTAGATGTCCAGGGCAGTGATGCCCAGGCGCGCCTCGATGGCGCTGCGCAGTTCGGCGGTCCACGGCTCGGCGCCGAAGATGCCCAGGCGCAGGGCCAGTTTGTGCGGGTCGATGCCCTGGCGCTCGATTTCATCGGCGATGTTGAGCATGTAGGACGGCGTGACCATGATGATGTCCGGCTGGAAATCCTTGATCAGCTGCACTTGCTTTTCGGTCTGACCACCGGACATCGGGATCACCGTACAGCCCAGGCGTTCGGCGCCGTAGTGGGCGCCGAGGCCGCCGGTGAACAGGCCGTAGCCGTAGGAAATGTGCACCTTGTCGCCACGGCGGCCACCGCCGGCGCGGATCGAGCGCGCCACCACGTTGGCCCAGGTGTCGATGTCGTTCTGGGTGTAGCCGACCACGGTCGGTTTGCCAGTGGTGCCGCTGGAGGCGTGCAGGCGCACGATGTCGTTCATCGGCACGGCAAACATGCCATAGGGGTAGTTGTCCCGCAGGTCGGACTTGGTGGTGAAAGGGAATTTCGCCAGGTCTTCGAGGGACTTGATGTCGTCCGGGTGCATGCCCAGTGCATCGAAACGCTGACGGTACAGCGGCACGTTGTTGTAGGCGTGGTTCAGGCTCCAGCGCAGGCGCTCCAGCTGATGCTGGCGCAGCTCGTCGATGCTGGCGGTTTCCAGCGGGTCCAGCACGGGGTCCAGCACGGCTTTGGCAATTGGCATGTTCATGTGTTCACTCGAATTGTTTTTGTGTTCCAGCCCTTTG
This sequence comes from Pseudomonas sp. GW821-FHT02A08, assembly GCF_059422045.1. NCBI lineage: Bacteria > Pseudomonadati > Pseudomonadota > Gammaproteobacteria > Pseudomonadales > Pseudomonadaceae > Pseudomonas > Pseudomonas sp. GW821-FHT02A08. Next base: position 49,079 of record NZ_JBWKWD010000045.1, on the reverse strand, counting down.
CACAAGGGCTTTGAGTGCATGCCCCAAGGATACCTCTCGGCTCCTTGGGAATCGCGATTCTTTAGTGGGATAGACGCTCGATGATCAGCGCGATCCCCTGGCCGACACCTATGCACATGGTGCACAGGGCGTAGCGGCCATTGCGTTCCTCAAGCTCATGCAGGGCGGTGGTCACCAGGCGTGCGCCGCTCATGCCCAGTGGATGGCCCAGGGCGATGGCGCCGCCGTTGGGGTTGACTCGCGGGTCGGTGTCGCTCAGGCCCAGTTCGCGCAGCACCGCCAGGCCCTGTGCGGCGAAGGCTTCGTTGAGCTCGATCACGTCCATGTCGGCCAGGCTCAGGTTGGCCACTTCCAGCACTTTGCGCGTGGCAGGGACAGGGCCGATGCCCATGATCCGTGGTTCGACGCCGGCGGTGGCCATGGCCACGACCCGGCCACGGGCGGTCAGGCCGTGGCGTTTGGCGACTTCCGGGCTGGCCAGCAGCAGTGCGCAGGCCCCGTCGTTGACCCCGGAGGCATTGCCGGCGGTGATGCTGCCGCCTTCGCGGAACGGCGTGCCGAGTTTGGCCAGCTGTTCAAGGGTGGTGTCGCTGCGGGGGTGTTCGTCGTGCTCGACCACTTTGGCCGGGCCTTTGCGCTGGGGGATTTCCACTGCGACGATTTCCCTGGCCAGACGTCCGTTGGCCTGGGCGGCAGCGGCGCGTTGCTGGCTGCGCAGGGCGAACGCATCCTGATCGGCCCGGGAGATGTTGAACTGTTCGGCGACGTTCTCTGCCGTTTCCGGCATGGAGTCGATGCCGTAGGCCTTTTTCATCAGCGGATTGACGAAGCGCCAGCCGATGGTGGTATCGAAGATCTCGGCTGACCGGGAAAACGCTTGCTCGGCCTTGCCCATCACCAGCGGCGCGCGGGACATGGATTCCACGCCGCCGACCAGCATCAGCCCGGTTTCGCCGCTGCGAATCGCACGGGCGGCGGTACCGATAGCATCCAGCCCGGAACCGCACAGACGATTGAGGGTGGTGCCCGGCACGCTGACCGGCAACCCGGCCAGCAACGCCGACATGCGTGCGACGTTGCGGTTGTCTTCGCCGGCCTGGTTGGCGCAGCCGTAGATCACGTCGTCGACCGTGTTCCAGTCCACTTGCGGGTGGCGGCGCAGCAGTTCGCGCAGCGGCACCGCGCCGAGGTCGTCGGCGCGCACGCTGCTCAGGACGCCGGCGTAACGGCCAATCGGGGTGCGGACTGCATCGATGATCAGGGCGTCATTCATTGGGGGTCTCCTGCGTCAGCACCGGGCCGCGCACTTTGTAGGATTTGCCGTGGAACAGGGCGATCAACTGGCCCTGCTGGTTTTCAATGCGCACGTCATAGTTGCCGGTGCGACCCGAACGGCTCTGCTCGATGCAGTCGGCGTTCAGCGTGTCGCCCAGGCGCGCCGGGGCGATGTAGTCGATGCTGCAACCGATGGCCACGGTGGCCTCGTTGTAGCTGTTGCAGGCAAAGGCGAACGCCGAGTCGGCGAGGGCGAACAGGTAGCCGCCGTGGCACGTGCCGTGGCCCTGGACCATGTCGGCGCGCACGGTCATGCCGACCCGGGCGCAACCGGGGCCGGCCGAGAGCAGGCGCATACCCATGGCCTGGCTGGCGTTATCACGCTGGAACAGCGATTGCGCGCATTCACTGGCCAGGCTCATGGCTTCGTGGTTAGTCATGGAATGTTCTCCCTTCGGCGACGCGACGGCGCAGCAGCAGCGACGGCCGGTAGCGTTCTTCGCCATAACTGGCTTGCAGGTTTTCCAGCGTTTGAAGAATGTGCGACAGGCCAATGGCATCGGCCCATGCCAGCGGCCCTTGCGGGTAGTTGACCCCGGCGCGCATGGCCAGATCGATGTCGGCGGCCGAGGCCACGCCTTGCAACAGGGCGTCGGCGGCTTCGTTGGCGAGCATGGCCACGGTGCGCAGGACGGCGAGGGCCGGGCTGTCGCTGAGCAGGCTGACCTTGAGGCCGGCCCGTTGCAGCAGGGCAACGCCCTGTTCGAGGGCTAGCGGATCAATGCCAGCCGCATGGCTGATGGCGATGCGTTTGGCATTACCGAAATCGAACGCCAGATCCAGCAGGATCAGGTTGCGCAGCCCGTCTTCGCGAGCCCGCTGGCAGGCCATGCGTCCGTCACTCAAGGCCAGCACGGCATCACCGACCCGCAGCAAGCCTTGGCCATCACGCTGGACGATCTCGACGCCTTGTTCATGCAAGCGTGCGAGCAAGCCTTGAGCGATACCGAGATCGCCTTCCACAGCACACGCCTCGACCGTCCCATCGCTGCTGATTTCAGCGGCGTGCGGGCGTTCCGCACCCTGGACGTAGCTGTAGAAACCCTGACCGCTCTTGCGTCCCAGGCGCCCGCCGTCCACCAGTTCTTTCTGGATCAGCGACGGCAGGAAGCGCGTGTCCTGGTAATAGGCGTCGAACACCGAGCAGGTCACGGCGTAGTTGACGTCGTGGCCGATCAAATCGGTCAGCTCGAACGCGCCCATGGCAAAACCGCCGGCCTCGCGCATCAGGGCATCCAGTGTCGGGCAGTCGGCCGCGCCTTCCTGCAGCATCCGCAGGCTTTCGGCATAGAACGGCCGGGCCACGCGGTTGACGATGAAGCCCGGTGTCGAACGGGTGTGCACCGGTTTTTTGCCCCAGGCTTTGGCGGTGTCGTGCAGGCATTGCGCCAATGCCGGATCGCTGGCCAGGCCGCAGACGACTTCCACCAGCGCCATGACCGGTGCCGGGTTGAAGAAATGCAGGCCGAGCAGGCGTTGTGGATGCTCAAGCTGTGCGGCGATGCTGGTGATCGACAGCGACGACGTGTTGCTGGCGAGGATGCAATGTTCGCCGCAAATGCCTTCGAGCTGGCGGAACAGGGCGCGCTTGACCTCGAGGTTCTCGACGATGGCTTCGATGATCAGGTCGCAATCGGCCAGGGCTTCGATGGCTTCCACCGCTTGCAGGCGGGCGACGGTTGTGCTGCGTGACTCGGCCGACAGTTTGCCGTTCTCGACTCGCTTGCCCAGTTGGCGGTCGATGCCTTCAATCGCTTGGGCGGCAGCGCCGGGACGATTGTCCAGCAGCAATACCGGATGGCCGGCCTGGGCCGCGACTTGGGCGATGCCGGCACCCATGGCCCCGGCGCCGATCACGGCGATGCGTGCAGATGTGTTCAGTGCGGTCATGACTCAGCGCCCCTTGAAAACCGGGGTGCGTTTTTCCATGAAGGCGCCGACGCCTTCGCGGTAGTCCTCGCTGCGCCCGGCCAGGCGCTGCAGGTCTTTTTCCAGCTCAAGCTGCTCGTCGAAGCTGTTGCTCAGGCTGGCGTTGAGGCTGCGTTTGATCAGCGCCAGGCCGTAGGTCGGCTGGGTCGCCAGGTGGCGGGCCAGTTTTAGGGCCTCATCGCGCAAATCGGCGTCGTCCACACACTGGTAGATCAAGCCCCATTGCTCGGCTTGTTCGGCGCTCAGGCGGTTGCCCAGCAGGGCTAAAGCCTTGGCCCGAGCCATGCCGACAAGGCGGGGCAGGGTCCAGGTGCCGCCTGAATCGGGGATCAAACCAATCTTGCAAAACGCCTGGATGAAACTGGCCGAACGTGCCGCCAGTACCAGGTCGCAGGCCAGCGGAATGTTGGCGCCGGCACCGGCGGCGACGCCGTTGACCGCGCAGATCACCGGCAATGGCAGGTCGCGCAACTGGCGGATCAACGGGTTGTAGAACTTCTCGATGGACTCGCCCAGGTCCGGCACGGCACTGCCCGGCGCGACATTGCGGTCGCTCAGGTCCTGCCCGGCGCAGAAGCCGCGACCTTCACCGGTCAGTAGTAAAACGCGCACGTCCGGGTTCTGCCGCACTTGTTTGAGCGCTTCCTTCACTTCGCCATGCATCTGGGTGTTGAAGCTGTTGAGCTGGTCTGGCCGGTTGAGGCTGAGCAGGGCGACGCCGGCGTCGATGGAAAACAGGATGTGTTCGAAGTTCATGGTCTGGGCGTTCTCTTGGCAGTCGTTCGAAGTCGTTGGATTACTGGCCGGTGAAGGTCGGCGCGCGTTTTTCCTGGAAGGCCGCAATGCCTTCGTCGCGGTCGCGGGTGCCGGCCAGCACGGTGAAGGCGTGGCGCTCGAAGCGCAGGCCGCTGGCCAGGTCGGTGTCCATGGCCTTGAGCAGTGACTCCTTGGCCAGGCGCACCGCCAGCGGTGCCTTGGCCGCAATGCTGCGGGCGATGTGCAGGGCGCGCTCGACGGTGAATTCCGGTTGGGTGACTTCGCTGACCAGGCCGGCGCGCTGGGCCTGGCGGGCGTCGATCGGCTCGCCGGTCAGCACCATTTGCATGGCCATGGATTTGCCGACGGCGCGCAGCAGGCGCTGGGTGCCACCGGCGCCGGGCATGATCCCGAGGTTGATTTCCGGCTGGCCGAAGCGCGCGTCTTCCCCGGCAATGATGATGTCGGCGTGCATCGCCAGTTCGCAGCCACCGCCGAGGGCGAAGCCGTTGACCGCGGCGATCAGCGGTTTGCTGAAACGGGTGATGGTTTGCCACGAGGCCTGGCGCGGATCGTCGAGGATGCCGACCAGGTTGCGCTCGGCCATTTCCTTGATGTCGGCGCCGGCGGCGAAGGCCTTGCGGCTGCCGGTAAGGACCACGGCGCGGGTGTCGGGGTCGGCTTGGGCGATGTTCAGTTCAGCGGCCAGTTCGCCCAGCAACTCGGTGGTCAAGGCGTTCAGGGCTTGCGGACGCTGCAGGGTAATCAGGCGGACGCCAGGCTCGATCAATTCGACGGCAAGGGTCAGAGGCATGGCGGATGCTCTCACGGTGCACGCTCGGCGTGGTGCCGGCTCGTTATTGGATCGGCCTCAGGGGCCGGTTTTGCCCAAGTATAGCTACAACGTGATACGCAAATGCAATACTAAAATTGATTTAATGTGTCCTAATTGTGTGGTTTCCGATTTTATGTCTTTCTGTTGAAGGGGCGCTGATAATGGGTTGTTCCCTGAGTTCATTGGGTTTTGCAGCGTTTTTAGGGGCGCGTTGGTTTTCGTCGGAAAGGTGCGTTTCAAGTGATACGGTTTTTAGTCTTTGTGCTGGTAAAAGTGATGTGATACAAAATAGGCCATTATTTGCATCGCTTTGCGAAGGAACCTGCCATGACCTGCTACAGCCTTGATGGCCTGACTCCGGTGGTTGACCCGAGCGCTTATGTGCACCCGTCCGCCGTATTGATCGGCGACGTGATCATCGGCCCGCATTGTTATGTCGGTCCGCTGGCCAGCCTGCGCGGGGACTTCGGGCGGATCGTGCTGGAGGAGGGCGCCAACCTGCAGGACACCTGCGTGATGCATGGTTTCCCCGACAGCGACACAGTGGTGGAGCGCAACGGCCACATCGGCCACGGCGCGGTGCTGCACGGATGCCGCATCGGCGCCGATGCGCTGGTGGGCATGAATGCGGTGGTGATGGACAACGCCCGGATCGGCCCGCGTTCCTTTGTGTCGGCGGCGGCGTTCGTCAAGGCCGGCTTCGAATGCCCGGAACAGTCGCTGGTCATGGGCGCACCGGCCAGCATCAAGCGCAACCTCAGCGATCAGGAAGTGGCGTGGAAACAGGCCGGCACCCGGGAGTATCAGCAACTGGCCCAGCGTTGCCTTATGCAGATGCAGGTGTGCGAACCGCTGAGCGAACCGGAGCCGGATCGCCCGCGTATCAGTGACAGTGGGTTGCGGCCAAAAGGCAGTGTCTCGTGAACACAGGTCCCCTGTGGGAGCGGGCTTGCTCGCGAAAGCGGAGTGTCAGACGACAAATTTATCGACTGACATACCGCCTTCGCGAGCAAGCCCGCTCCCACAAGGGATTGGGATTAACCCCTTGGCTTTCGGTATATTCCTCTTCTTTTTTTGCACGGAACGCCCATGTCGTCCCTGACTCCCTTGAACCATCTGATTACCCGCTTCCAGGAGCAGACGCCGATCCGCGCCAGTTCCTTGATCATCACGTTGTACGGGGATGCCATCGAACCCCATGGCGGTACCGTGTGGCTGGGCAGCCTGATTCAGTTGCTCGAGCCCATCGGCATCAACGAGCGGCTGATCCGCACCTCGATTTTTCGCCTGACCAAGGAAGGCTGGCTGACCGCCGAGAAGGTCGGTCGTCGCAGTTACTACAGCCTGACGGGCACCGGTCGTCGCCGTTTCGACAAGGCCTTCAAGCGGGTCTACAGCACCACGATGCCGGCCTGGGATGGTTCCTGGTGCCTGGTGATGCTCTCGCAACTGACCCAGGACAAACGCAAACAGGTGCGCGAGGAACTGGAATGGCAAGGCTTCGGCGCGATTTCGCCAGTGGTGCTGGCCTGTCCGCGCAGTGACCGGTCCGACGTCAACGCGACCCTGCTCGACCTCGGCGCCCAGGAGGACACCATCGTCTTCGAAACCACCGCCCAGGACGTCCTGGCCTCCAAGGCCCTGCGCCTGCAGGTGCGCGAGAGCTGGAACATCGATGAGCTGGCGGCGCATTACAGCGAGTTCATCCAGTTGTTCCGGCCGCTGTGGCAAGCCCTGCGCGAGCAGGAAAACCTGCAACCGGCCGACTGCTTCCTGGCGCGTGTGCTGTTGATTCACGAGTACCGCAAGCTGCTGCTGCGCGACCCGCAACTGCCGGACGAGTTGCTGCCCGGCGACTGGGAAGGCCGCGCCGCCCGCCAGTTGTGCCGCAACATTTACCGTTTGATCTACGCCAAAGCCGAAGAATGGTTGAACGCTGCGCTGGAAACGGCCGACGGTCCGTTGCCGGATGTCGGTGAAAGCTTCTATCGGCGTTTTGGCGGACTGAAATAGCACGTCATTGTTCAGGGAGTGGTGCGGTTCAGGAGACTCGAAGCATCCGGTGTCGTGTGGATTGACGTAGACAATAAAAATAAGCCTGCGTGAGGCCTGACATGATTTCTACAACAGCACAGCGCCATGATGGGTTCGACCAGTGGATCCATCAGATCAACCAGATCTGTGGCGCCTTCAACGCACAACCCCTGGGCAGCGAATTTGCCGGGCGCATCCGCGAATACCAGAGCGATGCGCTCAAGCTCAGTTTCGTCGACGCGTGCCAGGCGCGTTTGTACCGCACGCCCCAGGAAGTCGCAGCGGGCGAGGGCGGCAAGTATTTTGCGGTGTTCCAGCTCGACGGCACGGCGGGCATGGCCCAGGGCGACGACAAGGTCTTGCTGTCCCCCGGCGATATCACGCTGATCGATGCCGCGCGACCCAGCGATTTCACCTATGGCGAAAACTCCCGGCAGTTGTCATTGATCCTGCCGTATCAACTGGTCGAGCAAACCCTGCGCTTCAATCAAGTCAAGTGCGGCCACCGGATCGCCGGGACCTCACCCATCGCGATGCTCTCGCACCGGTTGATCCTCGACGCCACCCGCCAGCAACACCTGACCCGACAGGAAAGCGAAGCGACCCTGGAGGCGATCGTCAGCCTGCTGCGCCCGGCGATCAGCCAGACCGACGACAGCACCGATGCCCATGAGCGGAACTTCCGCAAGACGCTCACCTGCATCGACGAAAACATTCGCTCCGAAGACCTGTGCCCGGAATGGCTGGCGCGGGAAGTCGGCATGTCCACCCGTGGCCTGTACCGGATGTTTGCCAGGAAGGGATTGGTGGTGGCGCGCTACATCAAGAACCGTCGCCTGGACCTGTGCGCCGAATCCCTGCGCCAATCGGGCATGGAGCAGAAGTTGTCGGTGCTGGGGTATTCGTGGGGGTTTTCCGATTCGAGCTACTTCTCCACCGCGTTCAAGTCGCGCTTCGGCATTGCGCCGGGGGAGTATCGCAAGCGGCATGCGTGATGAATGTTCATGAACACCGAATAACCCTGTGGGAGCGGGCTTGCTCGCGAAGGCGTCGTGTCAGTCGACATCAATGTCAATGACATACCGCTTTCGCGAGCAAGCCCGCTCCCACAGGTATTGCGTACGACCTGGTTACTTCGGTGTGCTGAGGTTCAACGTCGGCGTTTCATCGACACGGCTTCAACAGCTCATTGCGAATCCTGCCTCGCTGAAACTCTATCCGTGCCAGCAGCTTCGAGTGTCGGTGTTTTTGCCGGCTTGTAACCTCGTTGAGGTTTAGTCTCTCGGACGGGTACTACGCCATGTCAGGACTCGACCTACACCTTTTCAGGAATGCGCTGACTTGTGACCGTTGCCTGCCGTCATTAACGTTCGGTTCCCCGGACTGTTTTGCCTGCCCTGGACCTCGAGTGACAGATTCGTTTCAGCACAATGGCTACCCGGTTCGGGCTTGCGGGCGGCCAATACCCTACTGCCCCCCCCCAAAAAAAAAATCGGAGGCTTGAAGATGGCCACTCCCACGATCATCGTCCCGATCGCCACCAGCAAAACCAACACCTGCCAGCTCAACCTGCCGTGGTTCGTACAGCGAACCGAATATGGCCCGGTTCCCGCCACCCTTGAGCCGCTGGTTAACGGCGAGCGCGCATTCGGCGCGGTCTATGACGCCATCCTGGCGGCCAAAAGCAGCGTGGAAATCATCTGCTGGGGCTTTCAGCCATCGATGTACTTCAAGCGCGGGGACACCAGTTCGCCGTGCATCGGCCAACTGCTGGGCATGGTGGCGGCTAAAGGTGTCAAGGTACGCATATTGTGCTGGTCCGATAGTCTGCACCTGACGGCGGCATTCGCTGAAAACATGACACCGGGCCGCAACCTGGCCTCGTTCATGTCAGGTGGCCGCAACGATGCCCAGCGCGAGTTCGACTGGGAATGGTATCGCCGGGCGACGAAGACCGACGTCAAGCGACGCTCCTGGTTCGAAAGCCATACGCCACTGGGTGCCCTCTCCCGCGCGAGGGGCGATTGGCTGGCCAAGGCCTTCAGCTTTGGCAAGGAAGCGTTCGAGAACATCGAGTTCGTCGCGCGGGACCTGAACCTGACGGACCGCGTGGAAATTGCCTGGCAGGTTGCGTTGAACAGCGCAGACGGCCAGCGTTCTCGGTTCAACAAGGCGGCCACCGCCGGTGCGATGTCCATGATCCCGACACACCATCAGAAGATGGTGCTCGTCGATTACGAAACCCCCGATACCGCCGTCGGCTTTGTCATGGGGCATAACATGCTGGACGCCTACTGGGACAAGAACGATCACAGCGCCGCAAAGATGCACGCGCAAACGGGGCGCAATGGCGAAACCCCGCGCCAGGACATTTCCAGTCGTGTGACCGGACCGGTCCTTGAGTACCTCAACCACAATTTCGCCCAGGCCTGGTTGCATGAAACCGGTATCGATCTGCTGACTCCGAGAAAGGCCATTGCCAACGCGCTCAGGCCACGGGCGGGGTTCGGCCCGCGAATGATGGCGCAGGTCTTGCGAACGCAGTTTCAGGAAGGTCGGCAAGACATCAAGGCGAACTACCTGCAAGCGGTAAGGAATGCGACACAGTTTTTGTATCTGGAGAACCAGTACTTCCGTTGGCCACCCTTGGCCGAGGAAATCAAAAAAGCTGCAGCGGTCCAGGTGGCCTGGGGTCGAAACACGGCCGTGCACGGCCCGATCTATCTGTTTGTCGTGACCAACTCCTCCAATGAAGGCATGGGCGATGGCACGGTCAACACCTACCGGATGCTCAGGCAACTGGGGCGTCCGGATGTCATCCCCGAGGTTTCCCGGCTGGAGCGCCGCGATGAACTTCAGGAACAAGTCGCTCAAGCCAGGCAGAAGGTCCTCGACGCCCAGCGCGAATCCACCTTGTTCAACCGCGGTTATGGCCACATTCATGGCGAATGGGTCAGTCGGGCCTACGAACCCATCGAGGCTCGACTGAAAGCGGCGCAGCAACATTACGAGGAATTGGTGGCCAACCTTCCTCAGGAAAACGCCAAGCCCGTGCTGCCCGAAGAGATTCCGGGCCTGAAGGTCGTGGTATGCACCCTGGTCGCTCCGGACTCACCACCCGGCAACTGGCTGGATGTGTATATCCACAGCAAGTTGATGATCGTCAACGACGTGTTCACCACTTTGGGGTCGGCCAACATCAATACGCGAAGCATGGAAGTCGACAGTGAGTTGAATATCTGTGTTGAAGATCCGGCGGTTGCCAAGCCTTTGAGGAAGCAGTTGTGGGGGATACATACGGATGAGGAGGGAGCGGGGGATGATATTAGAGCTGCTTTTAATACTTGGACTAGGATCGCGGGTTACAACGCTGCAAATCGCAGCAATAGTGAAAATTTAGAGTCTCCGATGAGTTCTCTGACTGAGTTCAGAAGGGAAAGCCCTAGTCGTACTTACAAGGATTGATAATGTTTTTCAGGGTTGTGTTTTTGGCTTTTTTATTGGTGGGTCTTGAAGGGTGTAAAAAGGAGGAAGGTTTGGATATCACAGATGATCATATGGCCTATGCCTTGGGTAAATTGCAGTTTACCTGTGTTAAAGAAACAGAACGCCTGCCGCCTGTTAGTGAAAGTGCTCAGAGCCTTTATAACTATGCACGATTCCTAAACTCCGGAATTGGTAAAAAGGACTATCAGCAGATAGCCAGATTCTACCGGTTGGCCTACGCCGCGGGTAGCTACAAGGCTGGTACCAATCTGCATACATTGATTTCGCAAGGACTGATTAAAAGTGATGAGCCTGGTAAAGAAGTCATCGATATCGTCGAGTCGCTCATCTCGGCAGGTGTTCCAGGTGGCTACTACGATATGGGGCATTACCTGGAACTTGGATATGGGGTCAAACAGGATACCAGTCGAGCACATGCATATTTTCGAAGAGCTGCTGACTTGGGCAACCCCGAGGCGCAGTTTTACGTATCGAAGTTGCTTGAAGGGATTACGCCTGCGAAACAAGTAGTTCTTGATATGCGTCGTTGCGCCATGAATCAGGGGCATGCGCAGAGCGCTTACCATTACGGAATGTTTTTAAAGGTGCGGCACTCCTATCCTGAAGCTATTGAGGGTTTTCAGTCCGGCACCCGAAATGGCAGTAGTAATAGTGCCGGGTTCTTGAGCGGAGGGTTTGCAACACCAGATCCAAAAGACCGGCTGTATTATTTTGCGCTGGCTGAAGATCCAGAGCGCTCCCGTCGCTACGCAATAATCGAGGAGTTCCTCGACCGCTATGAAGACCTTGGTGCCAAGGTCCCCGACATCGACAGCATCGTCCCGCTCCCTCCCGCCAAACTCCCGGACTGGGACGGCACCTTCGAATGGCTGAAAAAAAGGGACTCCACACCACCTCCGGAGAAACCTTCGGAGGAGACGATTCGCGAACTCAGTGAGGAAAAAGGCCTCGATCCGGAAACCGGCCTGCCCCTGTCAAAACATCAATGACAATCACCGGCGCGCTGAGTACCAGCTGGGATTCTGGAGGAGCGAACTTGCTCGCGATGGTCGTCAACGATAACGCGCGAATTCTGGATAAACGCGGTGTCTTTGAGATCTTCGCGAGCAAGCCCGCTCCCACAGGTATTGTGCAGGACCTGGTTACTTCGGTGCGCTGAGGTTCAACGTCGGCGTTTCATCGAAGAAGTTCCACGGCTTGAGCAGCACATGCACCCACTCGGTCGGCATGATCGGCCACTCCTCGGCACGGGCGATGTGGGTGGTGCCGGTGGTCAGCCAGACCACGTCGTCGGTGTTCTCGATGGAGTGGTTGTCCTGGGTGAACTGCCCCAGGCCCGAGTCCTTGTCCGAGCGGTTCGGGTACTTGCCTTCCGGGTATTTTTCCTCGGGGTTGTATTGGGTCACCCACAGTTGCTTGTCCATGAAACTCAGGCGGTGGTAGAGCCATTCGTCCTTGCCGAAGTTGGCGCCCTTGGCCACCGGGTGGGTGCCGCCGGCGTACGGAATCAGTTGATAGGAAACCGGGTTGCCGACCTTGTTCTCCTTGCTGAAGTTGGTCAGCAGGCGCACGGTCGACGGGTCGAATTTCTGCGTCGCCTGTTGCTCGGTGCCGACCACTTTGGTTTCGGTCTGCATGGTGCTGGTGCGCGGGCCGCCACGGTCGTTGGGCAGCACCACCGGGTTCACTTCCACCAGTGAGTTCTGCTCGCCGTCCACGTCCATGTCGAGGCGGAAGTTGTAGATGTGCTGGTGTGTGGTGCCGACGATGTTGTGATCGAGCAGGGTGCCGTAGCGCGTGTCTTCCCTGGCGGTGTCTTCGTGCATGGTTTTGGACTTCACGCCCTTGACCGCTTCGATGCCGGTGGCGCCGGCGTCGATGCCGAGGGTGCCGTTCTGCTGGAAGACCCAGTCGAAGATGTAGTCGTAGTTGCCGACGGTGCTGATCCAGCGCACCACCAGTTCACGACGCTCGGTGCTGAGGTTGGGCTGGCCCATTTCCTGGTGTTTGTATTCGGGGCCGGCGTAGCGCTCGAACACCGCCATGGCGCGGGGGATTGCCGTCGGTGCACCGGTGTAGTCGGCGATGGTCGCGTCCAGCAGCACGGCGTTTTGCGGGGCGTCTTTGCCACGGGCAATCGGCGAAGTCAGGGTGCCCATGCCATAGTCGCCGGAATCGAGGTAGGCCTTGAAGTACCAGCCGATGTCCGGGTCGCCGTAAGGCACGATCATGCCGCCCAGCGAGCCTTCGTACATGATCTTGCGTTTCTTGCCCTTGTCGTCGTAGGTGACGGTGGACAGGATCGGGCCGACCCGCGAGTCAAGGCGAACATGGAAGTCCCAGTTCTGCCAGTGAATGCTGTTGCCGCTGATGGTGTAGTTCTTGCCTTCGGGCTCGATGATTTCCAGCGGCTTGACCGCCACGCCCTGGCGTCCGCGCCCGTCATACGGCGTCGGCTTCATCGGCACCGGAATGAGCGCGTCGTCTTCGATCTTGATCAGTTTCTTCTGTTCCAGGTCGACAATCGCCACCAGGCCCTCGATCGGGTGCGCCCAGTAGTTGCCGTCACCGGTGTTGAGGTAGCTGACGATTTTCAGCAGGCGCTTGTCCTGCGCCAGGCCGTCCTTGCCGTCGAAGTAACCGACGGTCAACGGCGTGGCCACGACCTTCTTCACGTCGTTGATGCCGCGCTTGGCCAGGGCCTGGGCGTATTCCGGGCTGGTCTCGACGGCGGTTTGCACCGTGGCGAAATCGTCCAGCAAGACCATGCCGTGGGCGCCTTCGATCGACTTCCAGGACTTGAGTGTCTTAGTGTCGAGATCCACCAGCGCTTCGATCACGTGTTTGCCGTCGAGCACCACGATCGAGGCCTCGCGCGGCTGGGCGACGTTCTGCCCGGTGAGGGCGAAATTCCACACCTGATCCTTGGGCGGCGCCTTGACCGAGACTTCGGTGAAACGGAAACCGGGTTTGTAGTTGTCCGATTTCCTGACGATGTCCACGGCCGTGGTGATTTCGGCGGCGCTCAGGGGATTGAGCGGGTTGGGGCGGGTCTCGACGACGAAGGTCTTGTCCAGCCCGGACTGGAACACCTGGTTGATGAAGTCGGTGGACATGAACGCCTTATGATCCTTGAACACCACCGGCACCGTCAGCTCGATGCGCTTGCCGTTGAGCATCGCCACTTTGCTGTCGGGCTTGACCTTGAGATAGACCCCGTCCTTGGCAATGGTGAACAGGTTGGCGTAGTCGTCCCATTTCACCGTGGCACCAAAGGCCTCCAGACCCTCTTGCAGCGGCACCATGTCGGCATGACCGCCGTGGGCCTGGGCATTGCCCGCCCAGTAAGGCAGGCCGAGCGTGCCCAGCGTGATAGCCAGGGCGAGGCGGGCCAGCGGTTTTCTGTTTCGCAATGCAAGGGAGGTGAACATTCTGGGTTCCTTCGGAAAAGCCGATAACAGCCATGCCCGCACTTTGCTACAGCCGGTGAATGGCTGCATTGGGAATCCTGCCAAAAACTTTTGGATCTGTGCCTGATTGAGCGTAGGGGGGCGGATTCTGACCACTTTTCTATCGGTTGTCGTACAACAATGAAGGGTCGATGACCCCTTTCAATACTGACAAGGGAGCGAGCGGCGTGTCGCGTTACCTGGATCCAGGAGCCTGTTTAACGGGTTTATTCGATTATATGTCGCATTTTCTGGGTAGTCAGGCCGTTCAGGTCTAAGGAGTTTTTTGTTGACAGTGTCCCATGGGACTGGCTATAAATCGCTTAAGTCATACGACGACATATGACATGCACGTCCAAATTAAAAATAAAAAGAGTGTCGACCTCAACATGAATCCAATCGCCCCCCCTCTTGCCCCTGAAGCTCCCGTGTTCAGCCATCGGCTTCTACGTGCACACACCCTTGCGCCCGTTACCTGTGACAACCCCTCACTGACTCGCGTGAGAAACGCAGGCTGAGCAATCAGTCGCTGTTTCCCAGTGAGTTGTCTGATGAGTTGTCGGAAATCAGTTGGCCCAATCCCTCGGCGGAATATGGCCCGTTTCGTCGTGGACTGATGCATTGAAGTGAAGCCCGGCGGCCCAATCGATCTCGTTTTACACCGAGAGATCATCACCCAAAATCTACAATAAAGTGATGCCATGAACTTGAACGAGCCCATTACTGCGCAACGCGTCAGTCAGTCTGTCGGTAAATACCGATGGACCATTTGTGCATTGTTGTTTTTTGCAACCACCGTCAATTACCTCGACCGCCAGGTGCTCAGCCTGCTGGCGCCGGATCTGTCGAGGCAGTTTGGCTGGAGCAACACCGATTACGCCAACATTGCCGCCGTCTTCCAGTTCACCTACGCGATTTCCATGCTGTTCGCGGGCCGTGTAGTGGACAAGATCGGCACCAAGGCTGCTTTTGTGGTGGCGATTTGTATTTGGTCGACCGGCGCCGTCATGCACGCCTTTGCAGAACCCATGGGCGAGGGTATTGCCGCCATCTGTAGCGCGCTGGGTATTGCGGTCATCCCGGTCTCGATCGCCGGCTTCATGCTGTCGCGCGCCGTGCTGGCGATCGGTGAATCGGCCAACTTCCCGACCGCAATCAAGGTCACCGCTGAGTATTTCCCGAAGAAGGAACGCTCCTTCGCCACCGGCATCTTCAACTCCGGGGCCAACGTCGGCGCGATCCTGGCACCCATTTCGGTGCCGCTGATCGCTGGCCTGTGGGGCTGGCAGACAGCGTTCATCGTGATCGGCATGCTGGGCTTTATCTGGATGGGCGTATGGCTGGTGTTGTACGACAAGCCGGAGGAGCAGAAGCGCCTGTCGGCGCAGGAACTGGCGCACATCCGCAGTGATTCCCCCGCCAGCGCCGCTGTGCAGACGGGCGTCGGCAAAAAGGTTTCGTGGTTCCAATTGCTGAAATACCGTCAGACGTGGGCGTTCGCCTTCGGCAAGTTCATGACCGATGGTGTGTGGTGGTTCTTTCTATTCTGGCTTCCGACCTACCTGTCGGAGCAGTACGGCCTGAAAGGCGCAGCCATCGTGGTACCACTGGCCGTGCTGTACAGCATGACCATGGTCGGCAGTATTGGCGGCGGCTGGTTCCCCAGCTATTTCATGGCACGTGGAGACAAGCCGTATGACGGTCGCATGAAAGCCATGCTGGTGATTGCCGTTTTCCCGTTGGTCGTGCTGTTGGCGCAGCCATTGGGTCACATCAGCGTCTGGGTACCGGTGTTGTTGATTGGTGTGGGCGCGTCGGCGCATCAGGCCTGGTCGGCCAACATCTTCACCACGGTGTCCGACATGTTTCCGCAAAAGACCGTCGCGTCCGTGGTCGGCATTGGCGGTATGGCGGGTGGGTTGGGCGGCGTCTTGCTGACCAAGATCGGTGGCTGGGTGTTCGACTACTACAAATCGGTGGGTGAAATCCGTACCGGCTACATGATCATGTTCGCCGTCTGCGCGCTGGCCTATCTGGTGGCGTGGAGTGTGATGAAGATGCTGGTGCCTCGCCACAAGGAAATTACCGACCTGTGAATGACGGCTTCGAGGGCATCTGCAAGACGGAGTGACCCGTCGGAATGAACAAGGCCGCTGAGCAATCAGCGGCCTTTTTGCGTTCCGGGTTACGGCGGACCGTGTTTGAGGTGGGAAGCGATTGCTTTGGTTTAATAAGAAGCATTACTATTCACGCCCCGTTTCCACAGCACACCGCAATGACCCTCAAGCTGCCCCGCAGACACGGCTTTTTCGAGCATTACGAAGAGTTGGTTGGTACCTGGACCCGTCGCCTGAGGAATCGTCAGCAGGCCGAGGACCTGGCCCACGATACCTTCGTGCGGGTGCTTGAGTCCGATTCGGCGTTGGTGCAGCAGCCCCGGGCGTATTTGCACCAGACTGCGCGCAACATTGCCGTGGATGGTTATCGGCGTGAGGACCGGCGGGGCGCCATGGAGTCAGAGGCGATCGATCTCAGTGAGTCGCCGACTGGCGACCCGGAGCATTTCATGCACGCGATCCAGTTGGCCGATTCCATCGAACGGGCGCTCACCGAGCTACCGGTCAACTGCCGCAAGGTGTTTGTCTGGCAGAAAATCGAGGGCCTGACCCAGGCCGAAATCGCCGAACGCCTGGGACTGTCCAAGAACATGGTGGAAAAGTATATGATCCGCACGCTTCGGCACCTGCGTGATCGCCTGGACGGGTTGCAGTCATGACCGGTCGCGGCTTCTCCTCCCCAGCCAAACAGGAACTTCCATGATGGATACTCGTGATTGTGCGTGCGGGCAATTAGCGGTTCGCGATGACGCGGCGCGGTGGTTTGTGCGTTTACAGGAGCCTGTTGCCGATGTCGAAGTGCGTCGCCGGTTCCAGGCCTGGCTGGACCAGCACCCTCAGCACCGAAGCGAATTCGAAGTACTCCAGGGCTTGTGGAGCGCCGCCGACCTGGTGCCGGCCGCGCGTTTGCGTGCCTTGTGTGAAACCCCGCCAGCCCTGAAAAAACCTCGTCCCGTGCTACGTTACGCGGTCGCCGCCAGCGTGCTCGCGGTGGCGCTTGGCCTGGGTTTGTTCAGCGGCCTGAATCATCCGGCACCTTACACGGCCGAGTTTTCAACGGCCCTGAATGAGCGACGCCAAGTGGCGTTGCCGGACGGTTCGGCGGTGGATCTGGACAGCCGCAGCCGGATTCAGGTGCGTTTTGAAAAGGGTCAACGCTACGTTGAGCTGAGCGAAGGCGAAGCGATGTTCAGCGTCGAGCACGACACCCGCCGACCCTTTGTGGTCACGGCGGGCAGTGGCAAGGTCACGGTCACCGGCACCCGGTTCGACGTACGCCGTGGTGCCAGCGAAACCCGGGTGGTGGTGGAGCAGGGCACGGTCAAGGTCCAGGGGCGCGAGGCTGCCGATAACGATTTCATCCATCTGACAGCAGGCCTGGGCACCCACGTCGATGCCCAAGGCAAGGTCGCGGCCGCCTACGCCGTCAACCCGGCGGAAATGACCGCCTGGCGCAGCGGCAAACTGGTGTTCAACAACGCCAGCCTGGCCGACGTTGCCGAGCAGGTCTCGCGCTATCGGGAGAAACCGCTCAAGGTCGCCAGCGCAGCGGTGGGCGATCTGCGCCTGACCAGCGTGTTCAAGTCCGACAACACCGACGCGCTGCTCAAGGCCTTGCCGAGCATCCTGCCGGTGGCCGTGCGCACCCTTGGCGATGGCAGCCAGGAAATCATTTCAAAATAAAATTCAGGTTTTTTTCGAGTTCATCGTCTTCCTGTTCAACTGCAACTGGTTTGCATTAACAAGCGCACACTCTTGCGATCCACAGGATTACGTTCGACGTGAAAAACTTCACCGCTAAAAACAATAAACTCCCCTGGTTGCCGCTGGCCCTTGCGCTGGCGGTCAATATTGCGTTGCCCCAGGCCTTTGCCGCCGACGGCATCCGCATCCCGGCACAACCCTTGGGAGAAGCCCTGAGTCAATTGGGCCAGCAAACCTCGCTTCAGGTGTTCTTCAGCCCTGAACTGGTTGCCGGCAAGCAGGCCCCGGCGGTGGACGGCAATATTTCCCCGGAAGACGCACTGCGCCAGTTGCTGCAAGGCAGCGGCCTGCAATACCAGATCGATGAAGGTTCGGTGACGTTGATGCCGGCGCCGACCTCGGCGGCCAACGGCCCGCTGGAACTGGGCGTGACCGACATCAAGGTGGTGGGCGACTGGCTCGATGACGCCGATGCCGCCTTGGTGCAGAACCACCCTGGCGCACGAACGGTGGTCCGCCGCGAAGCCATGGTCGAGCAGGGCGCGATGAACGTCGGCGAGGTGTTGAAACGCGTTCCCGGCGTGCAGGTGCAGGACGCCAACGGCACCGGTGGCAGCGACATTTCCCTCAACGTCGGCGTGCGCGGCCTGACTTCGCGCCTGTCGCCTCGCTCCACCGTGCTGATCGACGGCATCCCGGCGGCGTTCGCGCCCTACGGCCAGCCGCAACTGTCCATGGCGCCGATCTCCTCCGGCAACCTCGACAGCATCGACGTGGTACGCGGTGCCGGCTCCGTGCGTTACGGACCACAAAACGTCGGCGGCGTGATCAACTTCGTGACCCGCGCGATCCCGGAAAAAGCTTCGGCGGAAATCGGCACCACCCTGGAAACCTCCCAGCACGGTGGCTGGAAGCACATCGACACCGCGTTCATGGGCGGCACCGCCGACAACGGCATGGGCGTGGCGCTGTTGTACTCCGGGGTGAACGGCAACGGTTACCGTGAAAGCAACAACGGCAACGACATCGACGACGTGATCCTCAAGACCCATTGGGCGCCGACCGATGTCGACGATTTCAGCCTCAACTTCCACTACTACGACGCCAAGGCCGACATGCCAGGCGGCCTGACCCAGGCGCAGTACGACGCCGACCCGTTCCAGTCGGTGCGCGACCACGACAACTTCAGCGGTCGCCGCAAGGATGTGTCGTTCAAGTGGGTGCGGCAGATCGACGATCGCACCCAGGCCGAAGTGCTGACCTACTACACCGACAGTTTCCGTGGCAGCACCATTGCCTCCCGTGACCTGAAGACACTCAATTCCTATCCGCGCAGCTACTACACCTACGGTATCGAACCACGGGTGTCCCATGTGTTTGATGTGGGCCCGACCACCCAGGAAGTCAGTGTCGGTTATCGCTACCTGAAAGAGGCCATGCACGAAGAGGCCAGTCGTGTGGCGCTGGTCAACAACGAGCCGGTCGTGCGTCCGGGGGCGGACGGTCATGTCTATCAGGACCGCACCGGTGGCACCGAGGCCAATTCGGTCTACGTCGACAACAAGATCGACGTCGGCAACTGGACCGTTACCCCGGGTATTCGCTTCGAGCACATCAGCACCGATTGGCACGATCGCCCGGTGCTCGATACTGCCGGTAAACGGGTGCCGGAGAAAAAACGCAGCATCGAGAGCAACGAGCCGCTGCCGGCCCTGAGCGTGATGTATCACATGTCCGATGCCTGGAAACTGTTCGCCAACTACGAAACCTCGTTCGGCGCGCTGCAGTATTTCCAGCTGGGACAGGGCGGTATCGGTAATGAGCCTGCCAATGGCCTGGAGCCGGAAAAGGCCAAGACCTACGAGATCGGTACGCGCTACAACGATGACGTGTGGGGCGGTGAGGTGACGCTGTTCTACATCGACTTCGACGACGAACTGCAATACATCAGCAATGACGTGGGCTGGACCAACCTCGGCGCGACCAAGCACCAGGGCATCGAAACCTCGGTGCATTACGATCTGGCCGCGCTGGACCCACGCCTTGACGGCCTGACCGCCAACGCCGGTTTCACCTACACCCGCGCCACCAACGAAGGTGACATCCCGGGCTTCAAGGGCCGTGACCTGCCGTTCTACTCCCGTCAGGTGGCCACTGCCGGCCTGCGCTACGACATCAACCGCTGGACTTACAACGTCGATGCGTTCGCCCAGTCCAAGCAGCGTTCGCCGGGCACCGGCGTGAACGCCGATGGCAGCTTCAACGGCAACTACATCACCGAAGGCACCGCCGACGGCCAGTTCGGTGATATCCCGGGTTACGTGACCTGGAACGTGCGTGGCGGCTATGACTTCGGCCCGCAGGTGTCGAACCTGAAACTGGGGGCGGGGGTGAAGAACATCTTCGACAAGCAGTACTTCACCCGTTCCAGCGACAACAATTCGGGCATGTACGTCGGTGCGCCGCGCACGTTCTTTGTGCAGGCCAGTGTCGGGTTCTGATAGTACGACAATCCATAGCCCGGTCGTTCCCGCAGAACCTTTTCGACCTGCGGGAACATACGTCTTTTTTATTCC
The DNA here is from genome assembly GCF_059422045.1 of Pseudomonas sp. GW821-FHT02A08. NCBI lineage: Bacteria > Pseudomonadati > Pseudomonadota > Gammaproteobacteria > Pseudomonadales > Pseudomonadaceae > Pseudomonas > Pseudomonas sp. GW821-FHT02A08. The sequence continues at coordinate 28,837 of NZ_JBWKWD010000045.1, read as the reverse complement.
GGGACCTGGAAGTCGGCGATGGGGGAAGGATTGCCGGCCAAATCGGTTGTTTTGAGACAAACCTTCACCGTACCTTCGTTGGTATCAATATCGAAGACTCCGATCGAAGGAGGTACGCGTACGTAATTATTTTCGTCCAGGCAGTCAACCTCTTTACCCGCCTTGTATTGGTACTTATAGGCGTCCAGATCGGGAGTGACCGGAAACGTTCGGACTGAGTACTCATTCGGTAGCTCCTGGTTTTTGGAGATGGAGTAAATAGGGGCGAGCTTGTTCGGTCCTTCTAGCATCCACCGCCAGTAAATTCTGGCATTGCGCGCGTCCCACTGACCAGGTGGGCCAATTTTTTGCTCCTGTCCCATAACGCATAGCAAGTACATTCCTGCGCCATCGACAAGTTCTCGACGCACTTCATTCTGGCCGTTTGAATTGCTGACGAACACCTCGCTATAACCGCCGGGTACACCACATTCAGCCAGCGTTCTTGTGAATTTGTAACGGAAGTAAGGACGATCCACCCCAAAGGACTGAACCCATAGCCATGGGATAACTTGTCCGGAATGGTCACGTTCAAGTTTGTGCCAGTCCAAAGCCGTGGTATTGGAGAAAGTGAACGCCGGGCCCAAGGAGCATTGTCCGTTGTTGCGATCAAACAGGCCGTCTTTAAAGCACGCCTGCAAACCGACTGTTGGCGTGGTGTAATTGGTGTCCAACGACTTGCTTACTTGACCATTCACCACTTCACAGGGCGCGCCACTGTTGCATCGCGATTGCCCGCTTCCTCGTGTTGTCGTACCGACCACAGCAAGTACTTCATTGTTGTAGCGTCCCAGTACCGGTGAGCCTGAAATACCGGACACAACATCAAGACATCGATTACTGACTTGATTCTGCCATGCCCATATGCCTTCAATGACGCCTGCCGAATGTTCCCGGGGGCAGGCCATTCTTTGAACGTGGCCTCCCATTGGTGCTCCAATAATCAAAATGTCAGCCTCTGTTGGCAGAGCGCTTGCCAATTTCAATGGTTGAACACCGTCACTTATCAGTTGACCGATCGTCCGGTCGAGTTGAACGATTGAAATATCCTGCCCGCGAATGGTGCTCCAGTTTATTTTGGTGACGGGATAAGACTTGGGGTCATCGGCAGTATCCCGAAAGTAGTTGAATATGACACTACCGCTTGCGTCTGCGTTTACAAGATCCACATCCGGATTCAGATTGTTGCAATGTCCAGATGTCAGCACATAAGCGGGTCTGTCCGTGTCATTGGCTTTGTCGCGCGTGTCGATCAAAGTGCCCGAGCAGGTCATGCCATTTTGAGTTTCAACTCGCCCGATTGACTGCCAGTGATCGTATTTCCCGTCACTATTATTCAAAGGCTCTGCGGTAGAGAAATTGGGAGTTCCTTCTCCCCAATCCTGCTGTTTGCCGACAGCCACAGCTGTTGAAGGGTTCAAGTTCACTAACGTTATAAAAAAAAGGGGACTCAATTTCGCAAACAATGAACATTCCATGACTCGCATCCTGATCTGAAGTATTCAAACTTAAGAGTCAGTTAAGAGTGTCTTTATTGTCTACTGTCATAAATGACAGTAGACAATACCGTTGGTCGATTAACTGACCAGGCTGGATGGGCATAAGCCAGGCTGAATCTGATTCTTTCAGACCTTCAACACCTTCCCGCCAATCGCCACCGCCACCAGCAACAGCGCCATCAAGGCAAAGGCGAAACTCAAGCTGCTGCCATGGGCGATGAAGCCGATGACGGCAGGGCCTGCCAGGATGCCGGCATAACCCAGGGTGGTAATGGCCGGCACGGCGATGCTTTCGGGCATGACGGTCTGTTTGCCCACCGCGGTGTACAACACCGGCACAATGTTCGAGCAACCGGCACCCAGCAGCGCATACCCCAATAGCGCGGCTTCCCAACCCGGCGCGAACGTTGCCAGAAACAATCCTGAAGCGGCCGTCAGCCCACCGAACACAATCACCCGTGTCGCGCCCAGCCGTCCTACGATTTTATCACCGGTCAAACGCCCGGCCGTCATGGTCAAGGCAAACGCCGCATAACCGAGCCCCGCATATGCCGTGTCGATGCCACGTTCCTGCGCCAGGAACACCGCGCTCCAGTCCAGTGCCGCACCTTCGGCGAGAAACACGATGAAGCACATCCCGCCAATGAACAGGACAATGCCATGGGGCACCGCGAACGCCGGCCCCGAACGCTCACTGCCGTAGGGCAACAGATGCGGCACGGCCCGGGCAAGCGCGATCAGCAGCATCACGATCACCACCAGTGTGGCCCCCAGTGGAGAAATACCCAGGCCAAGCAACCCGCTGACGCCCGCCGCCCCGACAATCCCACCCAGGCTGAACAGGCCATGGAAACCCGACATCATGTTTTTGCCGCTGGCGCGCTCGACGATCACCGCTTGCAGGTTGACCGTCGAATCCACCGTGCCGAGACCCGCGCCGAACATAAACAGCGCCGCGATCAAGGCCGGAATCGACGACACCGTCGCCAGCAGCGGCAGGGCGGCACAGATCAGCAACGTTCCGCCAGTCGTCACCCGCCGGCAGCCGAAGCGCGTGGCCAGGATCCCGGCCAACGGCATCGCCAGGATCGAGCCTGTCCCCAGACACAACAGCAACAGGCCCAGGGTGCCTTCACTCAGTTCGGCCCGGGCCTTGGCATAAGGCACCAGCGGTGCCCACGCGGCGATACCGAACCCGGCGATAAAAAAGGCGATGCGCGTGGACATTTGCTCCAGGCGGCCGGGAACGAAGGTGGTTTGGTTGTTGAGGCTGGTCATATCAATCCCTGGCAAAAAACGTCACGTCCTCAACGGACAGTGATCGACCGGCGAGGGTTCGATCAGTGCCCGGAAAGTTTGCGGAGCGATCAGCGCGACATCGTTACACAGCGCCGGTGTATTTCACGATATGTTGAGCCATTCCAATGACACGCCGAGGGCGCCATGGCGCAGAGGTACGATGCACGGGGCAATATTTATATCGTGGTAGCCCCCGAAGAACTGCGTAGCCAAGGCATTGACCTGCCCAAACAGGCCAGCCAGGCAGCGCAAACACTCCAAGCCTGGGCGCTGGCCGCCATCGAGGCTTGCTGTAGCTGGGCTCCCGGCACGCAACCGTCCGGCAGCAAGGAGCATCGCAGCGACGGTTTGCTGGTCGGCCCCTTTCAATCGTCGCCCCCCTTTGATCTGTTGATCGTCAACACCGACGGCACCCTGGCCGAACGCAGCGGCAATGGTCTGACGATTTTTTCCCAGGCGTTGAGCGATCAAGGGCTTTTACCCCGCGACGAAGCCTGTCTGCTCAGGGTTCACCACGACAAATCCGACACGCCCTCACCGGGACAGACTTCAGTGAGAACCGCACAAGTCGAGGACGCAAAGGGTTTCTGGCTTGATCTGGGCCAGCCTGGGTTCGGGCCTTCGGCGGTCAGTGCCGTGGGGGTTGAAACAGCGCTGTTGAATGGCCGCGAACTCAGCCACGTTGAGCAATTGTCGGCACTCAATGGCGCATGGTCGCGCAGCCAGTTCGCGCGGGTCGGTAATCCCCATTGCGTGACGCTTGTCGAAAACGTCGACGATCTGCCGAGCAACGAGCAGATGCGTGAACCGGCGCTGGGTGGCGGGTTGATGCGAATCGCCTACGCCATGCCGGTCGGTGCAGGCAAGCCTTGTCCGGCGGGGATCAATCTGCAATGGGCGATGCGCTTGTCTGACGGGCATATCGCTGCGCGAGTGTTCGAGCGGGGCGAGGGGCCGACGGCGTCGTCGGGGACCAGCGCCAGTGCGGTGGCATGCGCGGCGTGGCGCGTGGGTTGGGTCAGGGCCGGGGAAGTGAAGGTGACGATGCCGGGTGGCACGGCGCCGATCTTGCTGGAAGAGGAGTTGGGGGAGTTGAGTCGGGTCAGTCTGTTTGGTACGGCTCGGTTGATCGATTGACTTCAAAATAGCCTTCGCGAGCAAGCCCGCTCCCACAGTAGATTTGTGTCGTTCACAAAACCCTGTGGGAGCGGGCTTGCCCGCGAAGAGGCCATCACGTTCAGCAGAAAATCTCAGCTCAAATCACCACTGAACTCAACCACCGGCATCGTGCGCTTCATCAACACCTTGCCATCGCGCACCGAGTACAGCGGCAACCCCTGGCTGCGGATCACCTCGTAATCACTTTCCGCCGACAGAATCAGCAGGTTCGCCGGCCGCCCGCGTTCCAGGCCGTAGCGATCGCCAAGGTTCATGGCTTTGGCGCTATTGTCCGTCACCAGGTCCAGTGCACTTTGCAGGTTGCGATAACCGAGCATGTGGCAGATGTGCAGGCCGGCTTCGAGCACCCGCAGAATGTTGCCGTTGCCCAGCGGATACCACGGATCGACGATGGAGTCCTGACCGAAGCACACGTTCATGCCCGCCTCCAGCAGCTCGTTGACCCGGGTCACGCCCCGGCGTTTCGGGAAACTGTCGAAACGCCCCTGCAGGTGGATGCTTTCGGTGGGGCAGGAGACAAAGCTGATCCCCGAATGCCCGAGCAAGCGAAACAGTTTGGCGCAGTAGGCGTTGTCGTAGGAACCCATGGCCGTGGTGTGGCTGGCCGTGACCCGCGAACCCATGTCGCGGCTGCGGGCCTCTTCGGCGAGCACTTCGAGAAAGCGTGAATGCGGGTCGTCGGTTTCGTCGCAATGCACGTCCACCAGGCAACCGCTGCGTTCGGCCAGGTCCATGAGGAACTTCACCGAGCTGACGCCCTGATCGCGGGTGTATTCGAAATGTGGAATGCCGCCCACCACGTCGGCGCCCATGCGGATGGCTTCTTCCATCAATTCGCGACCATTGCGGTAGGACTCGATGCCTTCCTGGGGAAAGGCGACGATTTGCAGGTCGACCAGGTGCCGGCTTTCCTCGCGCACTTCGAGCATCGCCTTGAGCGCGGTCAGTTGCGGGTCGGTGACGTCGACGTGGGTGCGCACATGCTGGATGCCGTGGGCGGCGAGGGCCTGGATGGTTTTTTTCGCCCGGGCCTTGGTGTCTTCCTGGGTAATGGTCGCCTTGCGTTCGCCCCAGCACTCGATGCCTTCGAACAGCGTGCCACTCATGTTCCAGCGCGGCTCGCCGGCGGTCAGGGCGGCGTCGAGGTGGATGTGCGGCTCGACAAAGGGCGGCACCACCAGGTTGCCGCCAGCATCCAGATCGTCAGGACCCAGGGTCGGGGCTTCGATCTGGCGGCCGATGCTGCTGATCAGGCCGTTTTCCAGGTTCAACTCATGCAGGCCTTCCTGATTGCGCAGACGGGCATTGATGATGTGCATCGGGCAGATCCTTTTGGCGAATCGTATTAGGCAATATCCTTACGTTAGCTCGCCTGCGGCGAATCCCGCCAGTGACATTGATCACCACCGTTCAAATGTGGGAGCGGCGGTGCGGCGATCCGACTTGCTCGCGAAGGCGGTGTGACTGTCAACATTGATGGCGACTGATACGGCCTCTTCGCGAGCAAGCCCGCTCCCACAGGGGGATCGGGTTGTTCAGGTGGATTGTCGTAGAGGTAAAAATCGCATAAGAGCGGCGACTATGGCTTCGGGCGCGTCTTCCTGAACCAGATGGCCGGCGTTGGGTATCGGATAAAACTGCGATCCGGGAATCATCCGATGCAGCGCCCGTCCGCGTTCGATGGGAATCCACTGGTCGTCTTCACCCCAGAGAATCTGCACCGGGCAGCGAATCGTCGGGTACAGGCCTTCGGCCTCGCGGGTATAACGCTCGTCCATTTGCGCGATCTGCCGGTAGAACGCCGCTTGCCCCGGCTCCCCCAGCCATGGCTGAGCATAGGGGGCGAGTTCGGCGTCGGGAATCTTGCGCTGGATGGCCCCGCGAATGTAGGTCGGCACGATGGCGCGCTGGATGTAATCGGGCAGTCCGCTGAACGCAGCTTCATGTTGACGCACATGCTGCACGAACGGCGAACCCCAGGGCGTGAGCGCCACCGGATCGATCAGCGTCAGGCTGCGGTAATCCTTGCCATCGAGCAGGTGCGTGCGCAGGGCGGTGGCACCGCCAAAGTCGTGGGCCACCACGTCGGGGCGGTCCAGGCGCCAATGCTCCAGCAACTGCGCCAACAACCGGTTTTGCACGCCGAGCGAGACGTCGTCGTCGGGTTGTGCCGACTGCCCATAACCCAGCAGATCGAAGTAGTAGACGCGGTGAGTCGCCGTGAAATACGGCGCGATCCGGTGCCACACAAAGGAAGAAAACGGTGTGCCATGCACGAACACCAGCGGCGGGCCGTCGCCGCGCATGGCGTAGCGCACTTTATGTCCGTTGAACTCGAAGACCTGATCCAGCGGCCAGTCAGTCATGGGCTTGTCCTCTTGGCGGGGAAGAGGCAAAAAGCATAGGCATAAAAAAACAGCCGATGAAGGCTGTTTTTCATGTCACTGACCAAACGCATTCCCTTGTGGGAGCGGGCTTGCTCGCGAAGGCGTAGTGTCATTCGACATTGTGGTGACTGACACTACGCCTTCGCGAGCAAGCCCGCTCCCACAGGGAGAGCCGTGTTGTCTGAAGATTATTCGCCGCGATAGATGCAACCGCTGGTGCAGGTCTCGTGGATACGGATTGCGCTCAGCTCCGGCAGCAGAGGCTTCATTTCCTGCCAGATAAACTTGGCCAGCACTTCGCTGGTCGGGTTTTCCAGGCCGGGAATGTCGTTCAGGTAGTTGTGGTCCAGGCGCTCGTACAGCGGCTTGAAGATCGCCTTGATTTCCGAGAAGTCGCGGATCCAGCCGGTATGCGGGTCGAGGTCGCCGCTCAGGTGGATGGCCACTTTGAACGAGTGACCGTGCAGGCGCCCGCACTTGTGGCCGTCCGGTACGTGGGGCAGGCGGTGGGCGGATTCGAAAGTAAATTCCTTGAAAATTTCCACAGTGTTTTCAGCTCTGTTCAGGTGGCGTTCGCCGCAGCGATTCGGGCAGGCGGCGAGTTTACCAGTTTGTCCTGACTAAAGGGTCAGCAAGCGCTCGCCGAGGCGACCGTTGGCGGCCAGTTCGAGGAATTCGTCCCCCAGGCGGCGGCTTTCGTCCATGGTCGTGCGCCAGTATTTCTGTCGGCTCGGGGCGTCGCCCATGAAGCGCTTGAAGTCGTTACGGTCCGGCAGTTTGCCGTAGGGCAGGCGCGCCAGGTATTCCTTCGACGGCGCCAGCAACAGCACGTTGTGCAAGCGAGCCGGGCAGGCGCGGCGCCATGGCAGAGTCTTGTCGAACCAGCCGGGGATCACCCGGTCGGTGAAGTGCGGGTAAAGCACGATGTCGTTGCCGCTGTAGGGCAGGTCCAGGTGGTAATCCAGCAGACCGCCGTCGCGGAAGGTCCCGGCGCCGGCGCCCGGCAGGTCGCGCACGCCTTCCATCACCATCGGGATCGAGCCCGAAGCCAGCAGGGCCTGGCGCAAATTGCCGGCATTGAGGGCGACGAAGCGCGACGGGAAGTCAGTCAAGGCATTGACCGGCGGCGCCAGGCGCGGGTCGTGGATGATCAGGCGTTCGAAGTGCCGTGCCAGCCGTGCCCGGGCACACAGGTTGTCGGCGATGACCGATGACAGGCCCAGCCCCAGGCGGCCGCGATGATCGTCGGCCAGCAGGCCGTGGCTTTTGACTACCATGATGTTCAGGCGGTAGTCGCTGTTACTGAGGATCGAGGCGTCGCGACCATCGAGCAGCTCATTGAGCATGCGCTGTGAGCTCTGGCTGATCTGCGCCATGGTCACGCCCTTGGCGAAGTGTTGCTCGGTGTACAGCTGCCCCAGACGCCGGATGCCCTCGGCGGCGTCCGGCAGGCAGGCGCTGGCGAAGCGCCAGGAACCCACCGATGCGCCAATCAGCGAGCGTTCCCGCGGTGCCGCCGGCAGCCACTCGCCGAACAGCGCCAGGTCCAGACCCTGAATCCCCAGTGCCTTCGGCCCGCCAGCCGCGCCCGGCAAGGTGCCGACGTCGGCGGCACTCAAGCCGTTGTCCCGGATACGCGCAAAGGCACGCGGACCGGCCTTGAGGGTCAGGGAAGGGAACTTGATGTGGATGGCGGTCATTGGGGGCTCGAAGTGTGGCAAGCGAGGATTATAAAACGTGTACTTCATGTATACGAACAACCTGTGGGAGCGGGCTTGCCCGCGATGGCGTCTGCACATCCGGCATTGATGTAGCAGATACACCGCTATCGCGGGCAAGCCCGCTCCCACAGGTTTTGCGTAATGCTCAGCAATGATGGCAATTCAGTTTCAATTAAGTTCAGCGGGTTAAGGTGGCTCGCCTGGACCCCCGACGCAACGCTGGTACCATTGTGGCTTTCGAGAAGCTCACACCACTGGCACTGGCCAGGTATCCCGGTGATCGGCAGCTGGGTATCGACCGGGCTCTGGAATTAGACCCGGTCAGCGGGCAGTGACTCAAGGATCATCAGGATTGGTAATGAAGGTGTTTCTACTCAATCGATGTGCCGCACGCAGGATGGCGCTGCTGCTTCTGGCATTTTGCTCGGTAGCGGCGGCCCGCGACCTGGATCAGGATGAAGCCCTGCGCCTGCGTCAACAGGGCGTGATCCTGCCGCTGGAGCAACTGCTGCAGCAAGCGATGGATCGCTACCCCGGCGCAAAACTGCTGGAAGCCGAACTCGAAGAGAAGCACGACATCTACCTTTATGATGTCGAGTTGCTGACCCCCGAAGGCGTGGTCCGTGAGCTGCACATCGATGCGACTGACGGCCGATTATTGAAAGACAAGGAAGACTGATCCATGCGTTTGCTCCTGGTGGAAGACCATGTGCCCCTGGCCGACGAACTGCTGGCCGGTCTCAATCGCCAGGGTTATGCGGTGGATTGGCTGGCGGACGGTCGCGACGCGGTGCATCAGGGCAGTACCGAACCTTACGACCTGATCATCCTCGACCTGGGACTTCCCGGCGTGCCGGGGCTTGAGGTGCTGGCCCAATGGCGCGCGGCGGGTCTGGCCACGCCGGTGCTGATCCTGACGGCCCGGGATTCCTGGGCCGAACGCATCGAAGGCCTCAAGGCCGGCGCCGACGATTACCTGACCAAGCCATTCCATCCCGAAGAGCTGTTTTTGCGCATTCAGGCGTTGCTGCGCCGTTCCCATGGCCAGGTCAACCAGCCAACGCTCAAGGCCGCCGGGCTGCATCTGGACGAAGGTCGCCAATGCGTTGTGCGCGACGGTGCGGACATTCAACTGACCGCCGCGGAGTTTCGCCTGCTGCGTTATTTCATGCTGCACCCCGAGCAGATCCTCTCCAAAGGCCACCTTGCCGAGCACCTCTACGATGGTGAAACCGAGCGCGATTCCAATGTGCTGGAAGTCCACGTCAACCACTTGCGCCGCAAGCTCGGCAAAAGTGTGATTGAAACCCGTCGGGGCCAGGGTTACCTGTTCGGCGGGCAAGCCCGGTGAGATCGATCCAGCGCCGCTTGAGCCTGGGCCTGATCAGCGTGATGGTGGTCGTCGGCCTGGTGTTGACGCAAACCAGCCTGTGGCTGTTCGAAATGGGGTTGCAGCGCTACCTCGAAGCCGGGTTGCGCAATGACAGCGAGAACCTGCTGGCGGCACTGGTGCGCGGGCCGCAGGGCTTGCAACTGGATGAGCGACGCCTGTCACCGGCCTATCAGCGGCCGTTCTCCGGGCATTATTTCCGTATCGATTTCACCGACGGCCACTGGCGTTCCCGTTCCTTGTGGGATCAGGAATTGCCGGTGCTCGATCACCCCGGCCTGCATGGCAACCTGCAACTGGGGCCGGAAGGGCAGCAGTTGCTGGTGCTGCGCACGGACTATCGACGTTCGGGGGTGCCGATCTCCATCAGCGTCGCCGAGGACTACACGCCGATACGCGAAAGCTTCCGGCGCATGCAACAGCTCGGGTTCGGCCTCGGTTTGACAGCGCTGCTGCTGATTCTGCTGCTGCAACGGATTACCGTGCGCCGGGCCTTGCGTCCGCTGGAACAGGCCCGTGAGCAGATCGCGCAGTTGCAACAGGGCCAACGCTCGCAACTCGACGATCAGGTGCCGGTGGAACTGGAGCCACTGGTGGCGCAGATCAACCATCTGCTGGCCCACACCGAGGACAGCCTCAAGCGCTCACGCAATGCCCTGGGCAATCTCGGCCACGCCTTGAAAACCCCGCTGGCAGTGCTGTTGAGCCTGGCTTCAAGCGAGCAACTCGACGCGCACCCGCAACTGCGCAAAGTCCTCAAGGAGCAACTGGAACAAGTCCAGCAGCGGCTCAATCGGGAACTCAATCGTGCGCGGTTGTCCGGTGATGCGTTGCCGGGCGCTCTGTTTGATTGCGATGCCGAGCTCCCCGGCTTGCTGGCCACCCTGAACATGATCCATGGCGAACACCTGGCGCTGAGCTACCGCGCTCCGGCCGGCCTGCAATTGCCCTGGGATCGTGAAGACCTGCTGGAGCTGTTGGGCAACCTGCTGGATAACGCCTGCAAATGGGCGGATGCCGAGGTTCGCGTGAGTGTCGCCGAGTTGGCGAACGAGTTTGAACTCAATGTGGAAGATGACGGCCCGGGTATTCCCGAAGAGCGTCGCGATCAGGTGTTCAGCCGGGGAACGCGGCTGGATGAACAAACCCATGGGCATGGCCTGGGACTTGGCATCGTGCGCGACATCGTTGATAGCTGGGGCGGGAATCTGTCGTTGCTGGAAAGCGAGTGGGGTGGGCTGAAGGTTGTCATCGAATTACCCAAACACTGAGATCCATTGTGGGAGCGGGCTTGCTCGCGAAGGCGGTGTATCAGTCGATGACAGTATCGGCTGACACTCCGCTTTCGCGAGCAAGTCGGATCGCCGCACCGCCGCTCCCACATTGGTTCACTGATTGGCTGGCAAGTTTCAGGTGTGATGAATCTCCCGATCCTTGGTTTCCGGCATGAAGAAAATGCCCAGCACCGCTGTCATCACCGCGATGACGATCGGATACCACAGCCCGTAGTAGATATCCCCCGTGGCCGCCACCATGGCGAACGCCACGGTCGGCAGGAAGCCACCGAACCAGCCATTGCCGATGTGATAGGGCAGCGACATCGAGGTGTAGCGGATGCGCGCCGGGAACAGTTCCACCAGCCAGGCGGCAATCGGTCCGTAGACCATGGTCACGTAGATCACCAGGATCGTCAGCAGTAGCAACACCATCGGATAGTTGGTCTTGGCCGGGTCGGCCTTCTCGGGGTAGCCGGCGTCCTTGAGGGCGGTGGCGAGGGTGGCGGTGAAGGCATCGTTCCTGGCCTTGAAGTCGGCGGCCGGCATGCCGGTGCCCTCGAAGCTCTCGATCACTTTATCGCCGATGCGCACCTGCGCAACGGCGCCCGGCTCAGCATTGACGTTCTTGTAGGGGATGGCCCGTTTGGCCAGTACGGTCTTGGCCAGGTCGCAGGAACTGGTGAATTTGGCCTTGCCTACCGGGTCGAACTGGAACGAGCACTGGTCGGGATTGGCGACCACCGTGACCGGATTCTTCTCCTGGGCAATGAACACATCGGGGTTACCGTACTGGGTCAACGCATGGAAAATCGGGAAGTAAGTCAGTGCTGCGATGATGCAGCCGGCCATGATGATGCCCTTGCGTCCGATGCGGTCGGACAGGCTGCCGAATATGACGAAGAACGGCGTGCCGATCAGCAGCGAGCCGGCAATCAGCAGGTTGGCGGTCTGCGGTTCGATCTTCAGTGTCTGCAGCAGGAAGAACAGCGCATAGAATTGCCCGGTGTACCAGACCACCGCCTGACCGGCGGTACCGCCGAGCAGGGCCATGATCACGATCTTGAGGTTGTCCCAACGGGCGAAGGATTCGGTCAACGGTGCTTTGGAGGATTTGCCTTCGGCTTTCATTTTCTGGAACACCGGCGACTCGCTGAGCTGCAGGCGGATGTACACCGAGACGATCAGCAGCAGGATCGACAGCAGGAACGGAATCCGCCAGCCCCAGGCCTCGAAGGCTTCGGTGCCCAGGGCGGTACGGCAGGCGAGGATCACCAGCAGTGAAAGAAACAGGCCGAGGGTGGCTGTGGTCTGGATCCACGAGGTGAAGAAGCCGCGTTTGCCCTTGGGAGCATGTTCGGCCACGTAGGTCGCTGCGCCGCCGTACTCACCCCCCAGCGCCAGGCCTTGCAACAGGCGCAGGCTGATCAGGATGATCGGCGCGACGACGCCGATGGTCGCATAGCCGGGCAGCAAACCCACCACGGCGGTGGAAATACCCATGATCACGATGGTGATGAGGAACGTATGCTTGCGCCCGATCATGTCGCCCAACCGGCCGAACACGATAGCGCCGAATGGGCGCACGGCGAAGCCGGCGGCGAAGGCGAGCAGGGCGAAAATGAAGGAGGTCGTTTCGTTGACACCGGCGAAGAAGTGCTTGGCGATGATCGCCGCGAGGGAGCCGTACAGGTAGAAGTCATACCATTCGAACACGGTGCCCAGGGACGAGGCGAAGATGACCTTGCGCTCCTCCCTGGTGAGCCCGCGGTTGGGCGTGCTGCCCGTGGTTGCATTGTCGATTGCTGCCATGAGTATTCTCCGTCTTGCTCTTGTTGTAGGCCGGAGTTCCCACCAACACTTACCGTACCCAGGCCCTGGGGCTGAAGTCATCGGATTACGTGGCTTGCATTCAGGTTGACGCCAGAAAATGCTGCAAGGTTCCATGAAGCATAATCAAGGTCCGGCAGATATCCACTCGCCATCATTTATTGAGCAGCACGCAGAAATAAATGTAGGAACAAATGTGGGAGCGGGCTTGCTCGCGAATGTGGTGGGTCAATCAACAAAGATGTTGTCTGATCCACCACATTCGCGAGCAAGCCCGCTCCCACAAGGGATCAACAGGGTTTAAACGCGGAACTGATCCATCAGGCTCTGCTGCTGGTTCGCCAGGCTGTTGAGCGACTGGCTGACCCGCGCCGATTCATTGGCCTGCCCCGACAGCGACTCGGTCACGTCGCGGATGGTCGCCACGTTGTTGTTGATCTCCTCGGCCACCGCGCTCTGCTCTTCGGCGGCACTGGCGATCTGCATGTTCATGTCGTTGATCACCGTGACCGCGTCGCCGATCTGGCGCAGCGCGGTTACCGCCTGGCCAACCTGCTCGACACTGCCCTGGGCCTGACGATGGCTGTTGTTCATCGAACCCACCACCTCCTGGGTGCCGTTTTGCAGCTGTTCGATCACCAGTCGGGTTTCTTCGACGGATTCCTGGGTACGCCGCGCCAGGTTGCGCACTTCATCGGCCACCACGGCAAACCCGCGTCCGGCCTCACCGGCACGGGCCGCTTCGATCGCGGCGTTGAGGGCCAGCAGGTTGGTCTGCTCGGCAATTGCACGGATCACTTCCAGTACCGTGCCGATCTTCTCGCTGTTGGCGGCCAGGCCCTCGACCTGGATCATGGCCGCGCTCATGTCGGCGGCGAGGTTGTCGATGCTGGCGGTGGTACGGTCGATCACGGTCAGGCCCTGACGGGTAGCCTGATCGGCATCCCGGGCGGCGTGGGCCGCTTGCGCGGCGCTGCGGGCGACGTCCTGGGCGGTGGCGCTCATTTCGTGGGAGGCGGTCGCGACCTGGTCCACCTGGCGGTACTGCTGCTCCATGCCGGCGCTGGTCTGGGCGGCGATGGCGGACGACTGGTCAGCGGTGCTGCGGGCGTCCTGCACCGAACGTTTCACTTCGGCAATGATCGGTTGCAGCTTGTCGAGGAAACGGTTGAACCAGCCGGCCAGTTGGCCAAGTTCATCCTGCTTGTCGTAGGCCAGGCGGCGGGTCAGGTCACCTTCGCCGCTGGCGATGTCTTCGAGCATGTGCGCCACACCGAGGATCGGTCGGGTGACGCTGCGGGCCATCAGCCACACCAGCATCAGGCCGAGCAGCGCGGCGAGCCCCCCCAGGCCGAGTTCGACCAGCGTACCGGCGGTGTTGCTGTCATCGAGTTGCTTTTTCAGGGCTTCGGCGGGGCCGACCAGGACTTTCTCCGGCACGTCGAGCAGCACGCCCCAGGGTTTACCTCCGGGGATCGGCTGGAAGGAGGCCAGCACTTTCAGTTGCTGCTGGCTGTGCAGGCTGGCGGTTTTGCTGCTGGCGGCGAGCATGCGCAGCAGTTCGGCGCCACTGGCCTTGTCCACGGCGTCCAGGCGCTGACTGAGTTTGCTGGCGTCCGGGCTGTAGCCGGCGAGCAGGCCGGCCGGGCTGATGATGCTGACGCTGGTCTGGCCGTCATAGAGCTTCTTGCTCGCACCCAGGCTGACCGCTTGCAGGCTGTTGAGGTTGATGTCCACCGACAGCGAGGCGATGACCTTGCCGTTGACCATCAGGGGGAAAACGATGCTGGTCATCAGCACGTTTTGGCCGTCGATCTCATAGAAGTAGGGTTCGATCACGCACGGCTTGAGGGTGGTGCGCGGGCAGGTGAACCAGGCGTTGGCCGCTTCGCCGCTGGGGCCGGTACTGGTGTCGGCCATGTCCTTTTCCGGCAGCGCCATGGACGTCACTTTGCCCGGCGTCGGCTGCGACCAGTAGAGGGCGAAACGGCCCTTTTCGTTGCTGCCCAGTTCGGCTTGGCCGGTGAACAGTTCGTCCTTGCCGTCCAGCCCATTGGGTTCGAACACCAGGGACAGGCCGAGCAGGTCCGGGTTGGCTTGCAGGGCCGACTTGACCTGGCGGGTCAGGTCTTCGCGCAGGTCGAAGGCATCGAGAAAACGCTTCTCGGCCTGATCACGCAGGAACAGCACCTGCCGCGAGAAGCCGTGGCCGTACTGATAGGCGTCCATGAACTGCTGGCGAATCCCCAGTGCCTGGTTTTCCCCCTGGGACTCGATCCGCGCCTGGGCCGCTTCGGTCAGTATCTCCAAGCTCGAGGCTTTCACCAGCTCGGAGCTGTGCTCCATGCGGTACAGCGAAAGACCCACCAGCAGGGTCACGATGCCCGCCAGGCACAGCCCGGCCAGCAGGGTGATTTTCCATTGAATGGAAAGTTGTCTGAGCGACATGGAGACGTCCTTATTCGATAAATATCTGAGACTTTGCACTGTAGCGGCATAAAAGCAGCTTTCTTGAGCTTCAAGCTGCAAGCTGCAAGCGGGAAACACAAAAGCTTGCGGCTTGAGGCTTGCAGCTTGCCGCTGCTTCATTCAAAGTGCGCGCCCTCTAATAAAACCCATTCCTTTTATCCGCTGGCGGCTCTCGCAGACTGCCGGCCGGACTATTTTCGCTTGCCCAGAGGTATGACAATGAATGCAGTAATTGCCGCGGTCGGCATCATGCTGATCCTCAGCCTGTCCCGCGTGCATGTGGTGATCGCCCTGATCGTCGGTGCGCTGGTCGGTGGCTTGACCGGTGGCCTGGGGATCGAGGCGACGCTCAAGGCTTTCAATAGCGGCCTCGGCGGCGGGGCGACGGTGGCGTTGTCCTACGCCTTGCTCGGCGCTTTCGCCGTGGCCATTGCCAAGTCCGGCATGGCCCATGCGCTGGCCGACAAGGCCCTGGCCATGGTCGATCGCCAGCACGCCAATGGCGGTGGCCAGGTCAAATGGCTGCTGATCGGTCTGCTCTGGGTCGTGGCCATTGCCTCGCAGAACATCTTGCCGATACATATCGCATTTATTCCGTTGCTGGTGCCGCCGCTTCTCTATGTGCTGACCAAGCTGCAACTGGACCGTCGCCTGATCGCCTGCGTCATGACCTTCGGCCTGATCACGCCCTACATGTTCCTGCCGGTGGGCTTCGGCAACATCTTCCTCAATGAGATCCTGCTGGCCAACGTCGCCCGCAGCGGTGTGGACATCAGCGGCATCAACGTGACCCACGCCATGGGCATCCCGGCCCTGGGCATGGTGGCGGGCCTGCTGATCGCGTTTGTCAGCTACCGCAAGAAGCGTGTCTACGACCTGGCGAAGATCGAACAGGTCGAGCAAGTGGCGGTGCAATACAACCCGCTGAGCCTGATGGTGGCCGGTGTGGCCATCGCGGCGGCGTTCATCATTCAGTTGTTGCTCGATTCGATGATCATCGGTGCGCTGGTCGGCTTCCTGATCTTCTCGGTGTCGGGCATCGTCAAATGGCGCGACACCGACGACCTGTTCACCGAAGGCATGAAAATGATGGCGATGATCGGCTTCATCATGATCGCCGCCTCCGGGTTTGCCGAAGTGATGAAGGCCACCGGCGAGGTGCAGACGCTGGTCGAGTCGTCGGCGTCGTACATCGATCACAGCAAGGGCATTGGTGCCTTGCTGATGTTGCTGGTGGGGTTGCTGGTGACCATGGGCATCGGCTCGTCGTTCTCCACCGTGCCGATTCTGGCGGCGATTTTCGTGCCGCTGTGCGTGCAACTGGGCTTCAGCCCGTTGGCGATCGTGTGCATCGTCGGTACGGCCGGTGCCCTGGGCGATGCCGGTTCGCCGGCTTCGGACTCGACCCTGGGCCCGACCTCCGGCCTGAACATCGATGGCCAGCACCATCACATCTGGGACACCGTGGTCCCGACCTTCCTGCACTACAACCTGCCGCTGCTGGCGTTTGGCTGGGTGGCGGCGATGGTGCTGTAACCCCGAAATCCCTGTGGGAGCGGGCTTGCTCGCGAAGGCGGTGTGTCAGACAACATTTATAGTGACTGACACTCCCTCTTCGCGAGCAAGCCCGCTCCCACAGGGGACCTGGAGTGGTCCGACCGACCGCGTTCAACTTTTGACCCGGCGTGCCGTTAAAGTTTTTAACCACGACAACAAAATCAAAAGAGTGAACGTCATGCGCATGAGCCTCAAGGCCAAAGTCCTGTCCCTTGCCGTCCTCCCGGTGTTGCTGTTTGCGCTGGTCATCAGCCTGACCACGCTGTTCATTCTTCAGGATCAGGCGCGCAAGGAAGTCGAGCAGACCCGCGAGCGCCTTCTCAGCGATGCCAAGGCAACCTTGCAAAGCTACGTGGCCGTGGCCATGACCATGATCCAACCGCTCTACGACGCGGCCGCCCCCGGCGATGAGGCGGCGCGGGCCCGGGTGATCAAGCTGCTGTCGAGCATCACCTATGGCAAGGACGGCTACTTCTTCGGTTACGACTCCAACACCGTGCGCCTGTTCAAGGCCAACAGCCCCGACGGCGTGGGCCAGAGCTTCAAGGACAACCGCGACCCGAACGGCGTCTACGTCAACCGCGACCTGGTGAAAGTCGCCAGGGACGGCACGCACTACCTGCAATACAGCTCGCCATTGCCCGGCAACACCCAGGTGCTGGTGCCCAAGCTCGGCTACACCGAATACCTGCCGAAGTGGGACATGGCGGTCGGCACCTCGGTCAATCTCGACGGCATCGAAGCGCAGGTGGCTGTGGTCGAAGCCAAGGTCCAGGAACGCATGCAAGGCATGGTGCTGAGTATCGTCGGCGTGGCGGTCGTGGTGCTGCTGGTGATCGCCGCTGCCGGGATGTTGCTGGCCAACACCATTCTGCGTCCGCTGCATTTGATGAAGACCAACCTCGACGACATCGCTGCTGGGGAGGGTGACCTGACCCGCCGCCTCACCATCACCAGCCAGGACGAACTGGGCGAACTGGCCGGCTCGTTCAACCGCTTTGTCGACAAGATCCACGGCCTGGTGCGGCAGATCACCGAAATGACCTCGCAACTGACCGGGCTGGTGAATCAGGTGTCCGACCAGGCCAACCGTTCGGACCAGGCCATGGAACGTCAGCGCCATGAGACCGATCAGGTGGCCACGGCCATCAACGAAATGTCTGCGGCGGCCCAGGAAGTGGCCAGGAGCGCGCAGAACGCCGCGGTGGCAGCCCAGCAGACCGACGAAGAAGGGCAGGCGGCCAAGCGCGTGGTGGCCGGCAGCATCGAGAAGATCCATGCCCTGGTGGACGACATCCGCAGCAGCGGCGTGTCCCTGGACAGCCTGCAAAAAGACGTGTCGTCGATTGTCAGCGTGCTTGGGGTGATCCGCTCGATTGCCGAGCAGACCAACCTGCTGGCGCTCAACGCGGCCATCGAAGCCGCCCGCGCCGGCGAGGCCGGGCGCGGCTTTGCGGTGGTGGCCGATGAAGTGCGGGCGCTGGCCAGCCGCACGCAAATCAGCACCCAGGAAATCCAGGGCATGATCGACCGCTTGCAGGCCGGTACCCAGTCGGCGGTGGAGGCGATGCGTCGTTCCAGCGAGGCCGGCGACGGCACCTCGGCCCAGGCCAACGAGGCGGGGGCTTCGCTGGACACCATGGCTCAGCTGATCGCGACCATCAACTCGATGAACGCACAAATCGCCAGTGCCGCCGAAGAACAGACCGCCGTGGCCGAAGAGATCAACCGCAGCGTGCATCAGATTGCCGTGGCGGTGGACAGCGTCGCCGACGAAACCCAACTCGGCGCACAAACCTCCCGTAGCCTGGCCGACCTCGGTCAGCGCCTGGGCAGCCTGGTCGGGCAGTTCCGGATCTGACAGAACAGAGGCAAAACCTGTGGGATTTGTGATCGGCAGGAGCGACAGTCACTACACTTATTCTGTGTATCCAGGCACTGGACGACCTTGTTAGAGGAGTCAGCTCCATGATTGACCGCGAAAGTATCTGCGATTGCCCGAAATGTTCCTGCAAACTCGGTGAACATCCGATTGCCCGTCACGGCAAGCATTACTGCTGTGAAGCCTGCGCCAAACACCATGAGCACGGCGAGGAATGCACCCATAAAGATTGCAAGTGCGCTCATGGCTGACTACCGCGAATGAAAAGTGGAGCCTAATCCGGCTCCACCTCCAGCCTGAGGCTGTCATCTTCCAGGTGTTCGCTGTGGCGCACGGTGCCTTGCAAGCGCCTCCCTTCGACCCGTAGCACCAGGGTCCTGGCGTGCTCAAGATCTTCCGGTAGTGGCGCCGGGACGCGTATGGCGAAGCAGAATGGGTCATTTTCGACCTGTTCCAGTCCGATCAGGCACTCGGCGCTTTTGGTAATGCGACCGATCGGCGTGTCCAGACCGTAGTCCAACTGCGCAGGGCTGTTGACGGGTGTTGCGCTCATATCCCTTCCCCCGAACCTGATGGTTACCGGATATTAGTTCGCCGGCCGCCACTTGACGTTTTCCACACCGAATTTTTCAGCCATCGGCTTGCTGGTCTTTTGCACCCTCTCGCGTCCGAACCGGGGGATTCGCCCCACCCCCGCATCACAGCTCGCCCAATGCCAGGCTTCTGCGTTGTCCATTTTGTCCAGGCGGATGATGAATGATTTCGCAGCGCCATGGAGGGTGTACTCGATGACGAATAATTTTGCACTGTTCATAAAGACCCGGTTCCTCCCTGTTGTACATAGAAGGATCGCGCGCCATCAGGAAAATTCCTTCGGATTGTCGGACGGTGGCGGTTGCTGGCGACAAGTTCAGCGTCCCGTTACCATTGAGCCTTCTCGCACCCCAATGAACATTGACCATGGCCCTCGCCGCACCGCCTGACCTGAGTGACACCGATGTGCCTGTGCAACCGCTGGCTCGCACCTATCCGCGGGGGTTGTACATCGATCCCCATGAGCACGCCTGGGGCCAGTTGCTGTATGCGATGAGCGGGGTGATGTGGGTCGAGACGCCGCACGAAGCATTGGTGGTGCCACCGCAGCGGGCCGTGTGGTTGCCGCCCGGTGTGCCCCACGGGATTCGCGTGGTGTCCGACCTGCAAATGCGCAACATCTACCTGCGGCCGTCCCTGGCCGCGACCCTGGATGACAGCGTTCAGGTGATCGAGGTCGGCGGCTTGCTGCGCGAGCTGATCGTCGGGCTGGTGGAGCAGGGTAATGACGGGGCGCCCGAGTATTACGACGCACTGGTGGGCCTGGCGCTGCTGGAACTCAAGCGGGCGAGGCGCTCATTGCTGAAAATCCCGCTGCCGGATGATTCCGACCGGCGATTGATGAATTTGTGTCAGGCGGTCATGGCTGCGCCTTCACTGGATATTCCTTTCGAACAACATGCCGATAACACCGGAGCCAGCGTGCGCACCCTGGCGCGGCTGTTCAAGGACGGTCTGGGCATGGGCTTCGCCGAGTGGCGGCGTCAGGTGCAACTGGCGACGGCAGTGGCCGGGTTGATCCAGGGCGTACCGGTCAGCGCGATTGCCCGGGAGCTGGGCTACTCGCCGAGCAGCTTCAGCGACATGTTTCGGCGTGAACTGGGGGTTGCCCCTTCGCAGTTTCCGGCGGCGCAACCCCAGGACTGAATTCGCCGAGGCCATGCTTTGGCCGACATTCAGAAGCACTTGGCCGATGCACAAAGGCGTCGCCCTCTAGACTCGTCGCATACCTCAATTGCCCCAGGAGTCTGCCATGAACTACCTCGTGTCAGTGGCCATCGGTCTGGGCGTCGGTCTGCTCTACGGCGCCCTGGATTTTCGTTCTCCCGCACCCCCGGCCATCGCGCTGGTGGGCCTGCTCGGCATGCTCGCCGGCGAAAAGCTCTGGCCGATGGGGCGGGGGCTGGTGGCTGGCTGGATCTCCTGAACCCTTTTCGACTCGATGGATATGCCCATGAAAGCTCTGCAATTCGATAAAACCGGTGATCTCTCGGCCCTGCGCTACGTCGAGGTGCCTACGCCCGTGCCCGGCGCCGATGAAGTGCTGGTCGAGATCAAGGCCGCCGGCCTCAACCCCAGCGATGTGAAGAACGTGCTGGGGCGTTTTCCCTACACCACCTTGCCGCGGATTCCCGGTCGCGATTTTGCCGGTGTCGTCGTGGCCGGCCCGCAGGCGTTGATCGGTCAGGAAGTCTGGGGCACGGGCCGGGAACTGGGCTTTTTCGCCGACGGTTCCCATGCGCAGTTCGTCAAGCTACCGGCCAATGGCGTGGCGCTCAAACCCACGCACCTGAGCTTCGCCCAGGCCGCCAGCCTCGGCGTGCCGTACACCACGGCGTGGGATGCACTGGAACGCAGCCTTGTGACGGCCGAAACCCGATTGCTGGTCATCGGTGGCGGGGCGGTCGGCAGTGCCGCGCTGGCCCTGGCCAAGGTGCGCGGCGCCCGGGTGCTGGCGGCCGCGCGGCGTCCGGAGCAGGTCAAGGACTTGCAGGATCAGGGCTACCAGACCCTGCAACTGGATAAACCCGAAGATTTGGGCGCACAGGTCAACGCCGTCTATGCCGGCGGCGCCGATGTGATTTTCGACACCACCGGATTCTGGCTGCCGGCCTCGGTACCCGCCCTGGCCGCGTTCGGCCGCATCGCGATCATCGCGGCGCCCGTGGACGGTCACGTGCAGTTGCCGGCCCTGGCGTTGTATCGCAAGGGTGGCTCTGTCGTGGGGATCAACTCGTTGCTGTACGGGGTACAGGCCTGTGCGGCGATGCTCGAGCAGTTCGGCCGGTTTTTCGATCAGGACCTGTTGCCGTTGCCGCAGGGCTTGTTCGAGTCGCCATTGGCCGAAGGGCTGGAGCGCTACGCCGAGGTGAATCAGGGCAGCGGCGACAAGGTGATACTGCTGCCATAACCCACCCCCCTTGTGGGAGCGGGCTTGCTCGCGAAGGCGTCGTATCAGTCGCCAAACATGTTGGCTGACACACCGCCTTCGCGAGCAAGCCCGCTCCCACAGGGGGGCAGTATCCACCACCGCATCTCCTGCAAAGAAAAAGGCGCGTTTGCTGTACGATTGGTTACCTAGACTCCAAGAGGTACCCCTATGAGCGAGCCGATTCGCCTGACCCAATACAGCCACGGCGCCGGATGCGGCTGCAAGATTTCCCCCCAGGTGCTGGAAGTGATCCTGGCCGGCAGCGGGGCGCAGAATCTCGACCCGAAGCTTTGGGTCGGCAACGCCTCACGCGACGACGCGGCGGTGTATGCCATCGATGAAGAACGCGGTGTGGTCTCGACCACCGACTTTTTCATGCCGATCGTCGACGATCCCTTCGATTTCGGCCGAATTGCCGCCACCAATGCCATCAGCGACATCTACGCCATGGGCGGCGATCCGTTGATGGCGATTGCGATCCTGGGCTGGCCGGTGAACGTGCTGGCGCCGGAAGTTGCCCGGGAAGTGATACGCGGCGGTCGTTCGGTGTGCGACGCGGCGGGTATCCCGCTGGCAGGCGGGCACTCTATCGACGCGCCAGAACCGATCTTTGGCCTGGCTGTCACCGGTCTGGTGGAAAAGCGCCACATGAAGCGCAACGACACCGCCACCGCCGGTTGCCTGCTCTACCTCACCAAGCCCCTGGGGATCGGCATCCTTACGACCGCCGAAAAAAAGGGCAAATTGCGCAACGCCGACATCGGCCTGGCCCGGGACTGGATGTGCACCCTGAACAAACCCGGCAGCCGTTTCGGCAAGCTCGACGGCGTGACCGCGATGACCGACGTCACCGGCTTCGGCCTGCTCGGGCACCTGGTGGAAATGGCCGACGGCAGCCAGCTCACGGCGCGCATTGAATATGACCGCGTACCGCGCCTGCCGGGGGTGGAGTATTACCTGGAACAGGGCTGCGTACCGGGCGGGACTCTGCGCAATTTCGACAGCTACGCCAGCAAGCTCGGACGTCTTCAGGAGCTGCATAAACGCGTGCTCTGCGATCCGCAGACCAGCGGTGGCCTGCTGATTGCCGTGACGCCGCAAGGCAACGAGCAATTCCTTTCGGTGGCCGCCGAACTGGGCCTGAGCCTGGAACCGATCGGTGAACTGGTCGAGCGACAGAGCAATGCGGTCGAGGTGTTTTGATGTTCGTCGACTGCACTGATTACCGCGACATCTTCCTCAACGACCGGCCAATGATGGACGCCCGCGCGCCGGTCGAGTTCAACAAGGGCGCGTTTCCCGGCGTGATCAACCTGCCGTTGATGAACGACCATGAACGCCAGCGGGTCGGCACCTGCTACAAGCAGCACGGCCAGCAAGCGGCCGTCGTGCTGGGGCATCAACTGGTGTCGGGCGCGGTCAAGGCCGAACGCATCCAGGCCTGGGCCGATTTTGCCCGGGCGCATCCCGATGGACTGCTGTATTGCTTTCGCGGCGGCCTGCGCTCACAGATCGTCCAGCAATGGCTCAAGGACGAGGCCGGTATCGACTATCCGCGGGTGGGCGGCGGCTACAAGGCCATGCGCACCTTCCTGCTGGACACCCTCGATCAAGCCGTCACCCAGTGTGATTTTGTCTTGCTGGGCGGGATGACCGGCACCGGCAAGACCGAGGTGCTCACGCAACTGGGTAACGCCGTGGACCTTGAAGGTCATGCCAACCATCGTGGCTCCAGTTTCGGCAAGCGCGCCACGGGCCAACCCTCGAATATCGACTTCGAGAACCGCCTGGCCATCGACGTGCTGAAAAAACGCGCCCGGGGCATCGAGCAGTTCGTACTGGAAGACGAAAGCCGTGCGGTGGGTAGTTGTGCGCTGCCGTTGCCGCTGTACCAGGGCATGCAGCAGTTCCCGATGGTGTGGCTGGAAGACAGCCTGGAAGGGCGGGTCGAGCGGATCCTGCGCGATTACGTGGTGGATCTGTGCGCCGAATTCATCGACGTGCATGGCGAGGAGGGCTTTGCGTTGTTTTCCGAACGCTTGCTGGCGAGCCTGAACAATGTGCAAAAGCGCCTGGGAGGCGAACGTCATCGACGCATGCTGGTTTTGATGGAGGATGCGTTGGTCGAGCAGTCCCGCAGTGGCGCGGTGGATCTGCACCGGGGCTGGATCGAAGGGTTGCTGCGCGAGTATTACGATCCGATGTACGCGTTTCAGCGGGAGAAGAAAGACGCTCGGATCGAGTTTGCCGGGGAGCGGGGGGCGGTGCTCGAGTATCTGCGCGAGCGGGGCAGCCGGAAAGGTTGAGGGTGTTTTTGCCGACCCCTTCGCGGGCAAGCCCGCTCCCACAGTAAATCTTCGGTGATCACAGGTTTTGTGTACGGCGCAGATCCAGTGTGGGAGCGGGCTTGCCCGCGAAGGGGCCAGCTCAGACAACGCATACCTCAGGTCGGACAGGTTTCAGCACCATTATCCAGACCTTGCTTGTACACATGGCTCTGCAACTTGGCCTTGCCGTTGTGCCAGGTCAGGGTGAGCACATACAGCGAGTCGTAGTCGCTGGATTCCCAGTCATCGGTGATGGTCATTTTCTTGCCGGTGGCGTCGCCGGCCACCTTGTTGATCAGCTCCGGCAGGTAGCCGTGCGACCAGGCGGTGTAGATGACCGAGTTGTGATACTTGTCGTGAAGCAGTTCATCGGCCAGGTCGCTGGTGTCATTGGCGGAGAAATTGATGTTCACCGGCAGGCCCAGCTTGATGGCGCTGGGGCTGATGGTCATCAGGGGACGGATATAGCTGTAGGAATTGTCGAACTCGCCTTCCTCGACGTTACGGGTCGGGTTCGCCGCAAACACATAGTCGGCCTTGCCGAACTTTTCCGGCAGCAGCGTGGACAGGTCGATGGCGCGGTTCAGCCCCTGGCAATTGAGCTGGCCGAGGCCACCGTCGGGTTTTTCCCCGTGGCGCAGGAAGACCAGCGTCTGGGTGCCATCCATCGGTTGGGCGCGACTCAGGCCGGATTCCAGCAACAGGAACACCGCGCTGACCGCCAGCAAGACGGGCAACAGCAAGTAGACGCGATGTTTAAAGCGTTTGGTAAAATTGAACAGATTCATGAATAAAAGGTTCTTCAGCGCAATTCGGTTAAGGCTGACAAACCTTTACACCACGACTTTCCAGCGTCGGGTGTGTTCCATGTCGTTGAAGCCGGTCCGTTTTCAAAGGGGTGGTACTCAGAGTCCCCTGAACCCGTTTGGTTCGATTCCGGCCAAGAGTGCAGCAATGTACCGGTAACCTTCAGCGGATTGCAGTGAAGGTTATCGACAGGATGTTGCGGATTTATGGACAGGCTACACCTGATGGTGGTGAAACCGTCGTGATCTCTTTTGATCTCCTCTATCAGCGAGATTGATGGCTCCAAGGGATCGCTGAGCCGATATCTCCATTATGATCGTCACTCTCAATGTCTTCGTGGATCCTGCCCATGACCGATTTGTCCGCCTTCCCCATCACCCGCAAATGGCCTGCCCAATATCCGGAGTGGATTCAGCTGTACTCCTTGCCGACCCCCAACGGCGTCAAGGTCTCGATCATGCTCGAAGAGATCGGCCTGCCGTATGAACCTCACCGGGTAGGCTTCGACACCAACGACCAGATGTCCCCGGAATTTCTTTCCCTCAACCCCAACAACAAGATCCCGGCGATCCTCGATCCCCACGGTCCGGATGACCAGCCGCTGGCACTGTTCGAATCGGGAGCGATTCTGATCTACCTGGCCGACAAGAGCGGGCAACTGCTGGCCCAGGAGTCGGCGGCGCGCTACGAAACGATCCAGTGGCTGATGTTCCAGATGGGTGGCATTGGCCCGATGTTCGGCCAGCTCGGGTTTTTCAACAAGTTCGCCGGCAAGGATTACGAGGACAAGCGTCCCCGTGACCGCTATGTCGAGGAAAGCAAACGCCTGCTCAAGGTGCTGGACGGCCGGCTCGAAGGGCGCGACTGGATCATGGGCGAGCGCTACACCATTGCCGACATCGCCACTTTCCCGTGGGTGCGCAACCTGATCGGCTTCTATGAAGCCGGCGATTTGGTGGGCATCCAGAACTTCCCGAACGTCACACGGGTGCTGGAACGCTTCCTGGCGCGGCCGGCGGTGGTGCGCGGGCTGCAGATTCCAAGCCCAATCGCCAGCTGATACACCGCATAACCTGTGGGAGCGGGCTTGCTCGCGAAAGCGGTATTCCTGTCACATGGATGTTGACAGTGCCGACGCCTTCGCGAGCAAGCCCGCTCCCACATTTTGATCTGTGTTGAATCAGGGCGTGCCAAAAAACGGTCGGATCCCGTGATCACGGAAATACCGTTCGATCACTTTCGGGTCCGCACACGTCTCGGCAATCGCCACGTAGGTATCGGGCCGCAACAGATAAAAGCCGTTGCGCCCCAACCCCGCCGTTTCGAACGCCGGTCGCCAGTCGAATACGTGCAGCGGCAGGTGGTGCTCGTGGCACCAGGCGATCATCTCGTCGCTGGTGTCGCCATAGACATGCACCTGCCAGGTCAGGCACTTGAGAGACTCGAAATTATCCCCCTCACCGTCATGGGCCCAGGGCAGGCGATCACCGCCATGCACGTGCCCGGCAACGCCGGTGCTCAGCGGCATACCACGATAATTCAGGGTGATCTGCGACACCGTGCGAAACAGGAACTGGCGGGAGGTTTCGAACGAGGTCATTTTCGGTAACAAGAACGGGGCCAGGCGTGTACGCAGCAAATCGGCAATCGGCCCGTCGGCGGTGACGAAGGTGAAGACCCGGTCGGTGGTCGC
This sequence comes from Pseudomonas sp. GW821-FHT02A08, assembly GCF_059422045.1. Taxonomy (NCBI): domain Bacteria; kingdom Pseudomonadati; phylum Pseudomonadota; class Gammaproteobacteria; order Pseudomonadales; family Pseudomonadaceae; genus Pseudomonas; species Pseudomonas sp. GW821-FHT02A08. The sequence goes on along the minus strand of NZ_JBWKWD010000045.1, from coordinate 2,459 downwards.
CACCAGTTTACGCGCAAACGCAATGCGCTCGGTTTCATAGGTGTCGAGCAGCCTGGCCTCGGCACCGCCGCTCAACACGGCCGCGAGTTTCCATGCCAGGTTGATGGCATCGCCAATCCCGGTGTTCATGCCCTGGCCGCCCGCCGGGCTGTGCACATGGGCAGCATCACCCAGCAAAAACGCCCGCTCTTTGCGGAAGTGATCCGCCACCCGATGATGCACGCGGTAGGTCGAAAACCAGTTCAGTTGCTCGATATTCACCTTCATGTGCTCGATGGCCCGGCTGCTGACGTCTTCGAAGCGCAGGGTCTCGGCGTGTTCGGCGCGCTCGTCGCGTACCGTGCCGATCAGACGGGCACGACCACTGTCTCCTAGTGGGAATACGGCGAGGAAGTCCGCCTCGTCGAGATCCACATGCAGTTCGCCGTTGAATGTCGGGCCGCTGGCCTGTACGTCGGCGACGTAGAAAATCTGCTGGTAGGTCCCGCCGGGAAACCCGGTATCCAGGGTCTTGCGCACAATCGACCGGGCACCGTCGCACCCGGCCAGGTAACAGGCCTGGCAGGTTTCCTGCTGGCCGTCGGGCAAGTGCAGCGTGGCCGTGATGCCGTCTGCGGTTTGCTCGAAGCTGGTCAGTTCAGTGTTGCGTTCCACCGTGATGCCGAAGGTTTCCAGGCGCTCGATCAGCAGCCGTTCGTGTTCGTCTTGTGGGAAGATTTCAAGAAACGAGTAGGGGGTCAGGCCCTCACCGATCTGAGACAGGGGCAGGCGTGCCACGGGCTCACCCTTGACCCAGAAGTTGCCGGCCTTTACTTGATGGCCGTGTTGCACCACAGCGTCGTCCAGTCCCAGCTGGCGATACAACTCCAGCGTCCGTGCCTGAACGGCCAGCGCCCGGGACGTGGTGCCGGGGGCGGACGTTTTGTCGACGATCCGCACGCGCACGCCCAGTTTGCTCAGCCACAACGCCAGGACCAGCCCGGTCGGGCCGGCGCCGATGATCAACACGTCGCTGCGGTGCATGACCTGTCCTCCTCGCTGTGTGAATCAAGTATGGTCCAGTCGGGGAGGGCGGCAACCGTCGGCCTGCCACGGACGTAGCCGCTGACCTGCCATTGGTCGTATGGTTGGCCCGGACAAACGGATTAGATGGAACGACATGCAAATCAGATTGATCACAAGCGTCGCCGTAATGCTGATATTGGCCGGTTGCGGCAGCCAACGGACCCAGGAACCGGCGGCGCGCAGCCCGGCCGAAGTGAAGGCCGAGATTGTACGTTTGCTGCCGGCCAAGGCTGCCGATCCTCAGGGTTGGGCCACGGACATCCAGGTGGCGTTTACCACGCAAGACCTCTCGCCGACCACGCAAAACCTGTGCTCGGTGCTGGCGGTGACTGAACAGGAGTCGACCTTTCAGGTTGACCCGAGCGTACCGGGCCTGGGCAAGATCGCCCGCGACGAGATCGACCGCCGCGCCGCCAAGGCGCACATTCCCGGCCTGCTGGTGAGCGGTGCGTTGATGCTCGATTCGCCCAACGGTAAAAGCTACAGCAGCCGCCTGAATGCCGCGCGCAGTGAAAAGGAACTGAGTGCTGTTTTCGACGACTTCATTGGCATGGTGCCGATGGGCAAGAAGCTGTTCGGCGGCTTCAACCCGGTGCATACCGGCGGGCCGATGCAGGTCAGCATTGATTTTGCCGAACAGCAGGCCAAGGGCTACCCGTACCCGGTGAAGGGCTCGATTCGTCATGAAGTGTTCACCCGGCGCGGCGGCATGTATTTCGGCATCGCGCATCTGCTCGGGTATCCGGTGAGTTACCCACAGCCGTTGTACCGTTTTGCGGACTTCAACGCGGGTTGGTACGCCAGCCGTAACGCCGCGTTCCAAAACGCGGTGAGCCGGGCTTCCGGTATCCCGTTGGCGCTGGATGGCGACCTGGTGCGCTACGGTTCGATCATGCCCGGCACCACGGAACTTGCCGTGCGTACCCTCGGCAAGCAACTGGACATGCGCAATCCGACGATCCGCGACCAACTGGAAGAGGGGAACACCCTGGCGTTCGAAGACAGTAAACTCTATCGGCGGGTTTTCGAACTGGCCGAACGGGCCGAGGGCCGGCCGCTGCCCCGTGAAGTATTACCGGGGATCGTGCTGCAAAGCCCGAAAATCACTCGCAAACTCACCACCGCGTGGTTCGCCAAGCGGGTCGATGAACGTTACCAGCGCTGCATGGCCCGGGCAGGGAATTAATCGCGGCGAAAAAAAAACGGCGGGTGAGGCTAATACCAGTCAGTCAAGCGGTAATGCGATCCGTAGCAGCTGCCGAGCCCGCGAGGCTGCGTTCGGCTGCGAAGCAGTCGTAAAATCAGTCATCGCGGTATGTCAGGCAGGCCGCGTCAGCTGGACTCACGACTGCTTCGCAGCCGAACGCAGCCTCGCGGGCTCGGCAGCTGCTACA
>NZ_JBWKWD010000044.1:0-53579 GCF_059422045.1 Pseudomonas sp. GW821-FHT02A08 | reverse complement strand
GGTGGGTGATGACGGGATCGAACCGCCGACATTCTGCTTGTAAGGCAGACGCTCTCCCAGCTGAGCTAATCACCCTTCGCTTCGGTGTGGCGCGCATTCTACGGAGCGACCCAACCTCTGGCAAGCACTTTTTAAAATAATTTTCTCAGCCCTTCCAAAGGCTTAGAGAAAGGTTGGCCTATGGCACGGCGAAGACAATAATGCCCCCCTTTGTATAAAGGAGAGACTCACCCCATGTGGTTCAAAAACCTGCTTATCTATCGCCTGACCCAAGATCTGCCTGTTGATGCCGAGGCGTTGGAAACTGCACTGGCCACCAAACTGGCGCGCCCATGTGCAAGCCAGGAGTTGACCACCTACGGTTTCGTCGCGCCGTTCGGCAAAGGCGAAGATGCGCCACTGGTACACGTCAGCGGTGACTTCCTGCTGGTGTCCGCGCGCAAGGAAGAACGTATTTTGCCGGGCAGCGTCGTGCGTGACGCGGTCAAGGAAAAGGTCGAAGAGATCGAAGCCGAGCAAATGCGCAAGGTCTATAAGAAGGAACGCGATCAGATCAAGGATGAAATCATCCAGGCCTTCCTGCCCCGCGCCTTTATCCGTCGCTCGTCGACCTTCGCCGCCATCGCGCCGAAACAGGGCCTGATCCTGGTCAACTCGGCCAGCCCGAAACGCGCCGAAGACTTGCTGTCCACCCTGCGTGAAGTGATCGGCACCCTGCCGGTGCGCCCGCTGACCGTGAAGATGTCCCCGACCGCGACCATGACCGAGTGGGTCACCACCCAGAAAGCCGCGGACGACTTCTTTGTGCTGGACGAGTGCGAACTGCGCGACACCCACGAAGACGGCGGCATTGTGCGTTGCAAACGCCAGGACCTGACCAGCGAAGAAATCCAGTTGCACCTGAGTACCGGCAAAGTAGTCACTCAACTGTCCCTGGCCTGGCAGGACAAACTGTCGTTCGTCCTCGACGACAAAATGGTGGTCAAGCGCCTGAAGTTCGAAGACCTGCTGCAAGACCAGGCGGAACAGGACGGCGGTGACGAAGCCCTGGGCCAACTGGACGCCAGCTTCACCCTGATGATGCTGACCTTCGGCGACTTCCTGCCGGCACTGGTTGAAGCGCTGGGTGGCGAAGAGACGCCTCAGGGTATCTAAAGCCTTGTGATCTCAAACTGTGGGAGCGGGCTTGCTCCGGGCGGCGCTCCGACGAAGGCGGAGTATCAGTCAGTACTTATGTCGACTGACACTGCGCCTTCGCGAGCAAGCCCGCTCCCACATTTGATTTTGTGGTGCTACTTAATAAAAAGGATCAAGCCATGCGAGCACTGGCTGCATTGAGTCGTTTTGTCGGCAACACCTTCGCCTACTGGGTACTGATTTTCGCTGTCGTGGCGTTTCTGCAGCCGGCATGGTTCCTCGGCCTCAAAGGCGCCATCGTGCCGCTGTTGGGGCTGGTGATGTTCGGCATGGGCCTGACCCTCAAACTCGAAGACTTCGCCGAAGTCGCTCGCCATCCCTGGCGCGTGGCCCTGGGCGTGGTTGCCCATTTCGTGATCATGCCCGGCGTGGCGTGGTTACTCTGCCAGGTGTTCCACCTGCCACCGGAAATCGCCGTCGGCGTGATTCTGGTCGGCTGCTGCCCGAGCGGCACCTCGTCGAACGTGATGACCTGGCTGGCCCGTGGCGACCTGGCGTTGTCGGTGGCCATCGCCGCCGTCACCACCCTCCTCGCCCCACTGCTGACGCCGGCGCTGATCTGGCTGCTGGCCTCGGCCTGGTTGCCGGTGTCGTTCATGGAGTTGTTCTGGTCGATCCTGCAAGTGGTGCTGTTGCCGATCGTGCTGGGCGTGGTTGCCCAACGGGTGCTCGGCGACAAGGTTCGCCACGCCGTGGACGTGTTGCCGCTGGTGTCGGTGGTCAGCATCGTGATCATCGTCACGGCAGTGGTGGCCGCCAGCCAGGCGAAGATTGCCGAGTCCGGCCTGTTGATCATGGCCGTGGTCATGCTGCACAACAGCTTCGGCTACCTGCTGGGTTACTTCACCGGACGCCTGTTCAAGCTGCCTCTGGCCCAGCGCAAGTCCCTGGCCCTGGAAGTCGGCATGCAGAACTCCGGATTGGGTGCCGCGCTGGCCAGTGCACATTTCTCGCCGCTGGCGGCGGTGCCCAGTGCATTGTTCAGCGTCTGGCACAACATTTCCGGGGCATTGCTCTCGACGTATTTCCGCCGCATGAGCGAGAAACAGGATCGGGAAATGGTGGCGCAACAGGTCAGCGACTGACTGGAAAACTTGATCCCCGGGTTAATGCTGGGCACTATATTGCCCATCGCGAGGACGACCTCGCGGCTCGATCGAGTCATTAATCAGGGGACGACCCCGTCAGACGATGGAGGTCTTCATGTCCTGGATCATTCTGTTTTTCGCCGGCCTGTTCGAAGTGGGCTGGGCCGTCGGCCTCAAGTACACCGATGGCTTCACCCGCCCGCTCCCCACTGTTTTGACCGTTGCGGCCATGGCTATCAGCCTTGGCTTGCTCGGCCTTGCAATGAAGGAACTGCCGCTGGGTACGGCCTATGCGATCTGGACCGGTGTCGGCGCCGTTGGCACAGTGATCGCCGGGATCATTCTGTTTGGCGAGTCGATGGCGCTGGTGCGGCTGGCGAGTGTGGCGCTGATCATTTCCGGGCTCGTTGGCCTGAAGGTCAGCGCTTAGGCCACTGACGCCATCGCGGGCAAGCCCGCTCCCACAGGTTTCGTGTACTTCCACACATATAGAGCACACCATCAATCCTTGTGGGAGCGGGCTTGCCCGCGATGGGGCCCGCACATACAACCGTTATCTAACTGCCCCGCGCAAATCCCCCACCAACGCCTGCAACTTCACCGGCTGCGCCACCTCAACCGCCACCGCCGGCCCGGCAACCAACGTCACCCGCGACCACAACCGGCGAAACAGCCCTTTATTCGGATCGCGGCTGAAGAAACTCCCCCACAACCCCTGCAAGGCCAGCGGAATCACCGGCACCGGCGTCTCTTCGAGAATCCGCGTCAATCCGCCCTTGAACTCGTTGATCTCGCCATCGGCGGTCAATTTACCCTCGGGGAAGATACACACCAGCTCACCGTCCTTCAGATACCGGGCAATACGCGTGAAGGCTTGTTCATATATCTGGATGTCTTCCTGGCGCCCGGCAATCGGAATCGTCCCCGCGGTACGGAAGATGAAATTCAGCACCGGCAGGTTGTAGATCTTGTAGTACATGACAAAGCGAATCGGCCGACGCACCGCGCCGCCAATCAGCAAAGCGTCGACGAATGACACGTGGTTGCACACCAGCAACGCCGCGCCTTCATCGGGGATCAGATCCAGATTGCGGTGCTCGACGCGGTACATGGAATGGCTGAGCAGCCAGATCATGAAACGCATGGTGAACTCGGGAACAATCCTGAAGATATAGGCATTGACACCGATGTTCAGCAGCGACACCACCAGGAACAGCTGCGGAATCGACAGCTTGGCCACACTCAGCAAGACGATCGAGACAATCGCCGACACCACCATGAACAACGCATTGAGGATGTTGTTGGCGGCAATCACCCGCGCCCGTTCGTTCTCCGCGGTACGTGACTGGATCAGCGCGTACAGCGGCACGATGTAGAAACCGCCGAAGACGCCCAGGCCGAGAATGTCGAGCAACACCAGCCAGCTGTGGCCAAAACCGAGGATATCGATCCAGCCATGGCCGGTGGCGCTGTCCGGGATTCCACCGGAATGCCACCACAGCAGCAGACCGAAAACGGTCAGGCCGAACGATCCGAACGGCACCAGGCCAATCTCGACTTTGCGCCCGGAGAGCTTCTCGCACAGCAGCGAACCCAATGCGATGCCGACCGAGAACACCGTCAGAATCAGCGTCACCACGGTTTCGTCGCCGTGCATCCATTCCTTGGCATAGGCCGGGATCTGCGTCAGATAAATCGCCCCGACAAACCAGAACCACGAGTTGCCGACAATCGAGCGTGACACCGCCGGCGTTTGCCCCAGGCCCAGTTTCAACGTGGTCCAGGACTGGCTGAATATGTTCCAGTTCAGGCGCATTTGCGGCGTGGCGGCCGCCGCCCGGGGAATGCTGCGACTGGCCAGGTAGCCGAGCACGGCAGTGCCGATGATCGCCACGGATACCACCGGCGCGTAATGCGCCGAAGACATCATGATGCCGGCGCCAATGGTGCCCGCGAGGATCGCGAGGAAGGTACCCATTTCCACCAGGCCGTTGCCGCCTACCAGCTCATCTTCATGCAGGGCCTGCGGCAGGATCGAGTACTTCACCGGCCCGAACAGCGCCGAGTGGGTGCCCATGGCGAACAGCGCCACCAGCATCAACGACAGGTGATCGAACAGAAAGCCGACGGCGCCGACCGCCATGATGGCGATTTCCCCAAGCTTGATCAGGCGGATCAACGCATCCTTGGCGAACTTTTCCCCGAATTGCCCGGCCAGGGCCGAGAACAGGAAAAACGGCAGGATAAACAGCAGCGCACACAGGTTGACCCAGATCGAGCGGTCACCTTCGATAGTCAGCTTGTACAAAATGGCGAGGATCAACGACTGCTTGAACACATTGTCGTTGAATGCCCCAAGGGACTGGGTAATGAAGAACGGCAGGAAACGCCGGGTACGCAACAAGGTGAACTGTGAGGGGTGACTCATCTTCCATGTGTCCCTGATTATGTAGAGAGTGGCCTGGATACTGTAATTGGAGTATCGATACTCGATCCAGGCCACACCTTACCTAATCTTTGCCGGTTATTTCTTCAAACCGGCAATGCATGGCGAGACAAACAGTTCACCACGCCAGGCGCCCAGCACCGTGCGCTTGCCGACGATCAGCCACATCACCGCCAGCAACGCCACCAGCACACAGCCAGACACACTGAAAAACGTCAGGTTCAAGGTACTGGCCAGCTTCAACGTCGCCAGAGAATAGACGCCCAACGGGAAGGTGAAGCCCCACCAGCCCAGATTGAAGGGGATGCCGGCACGCAGGTAGCGCACAGTGATCAGCAACGCCATCAGCATCCACCACAGACCGAAGCCCCACAGGGTGATGCCGGCCACCAGGCCCAATCCCGCAGCAATCTCACCGACTCCCGGCAAACCGTTGGCGGCAAAAATCAGCGGTGCATCGCCACCCAGTACCAGCATGCCCAACGCGCCGGTGCCGATCGGGCCAAGGGCCAGCCAGCTCGAGGCGGCCATGTTTTCGTGGGGCAGTTTATGCAGGGCCATGCGCAGCAACAGGATGGTCAGGATGCTGAAAGCCACCGGCAAGGAAAATGCCCAGAGTACGTAGCTGGTCACCAGCACCACCAGTTGCGAGTGAGCGTCGGCCAAATGCGGCGCCAACAGGCCACCGCTGGCGGCCGCCACTTCTGCCGCAACCACCGGCAACAACCAGACAGCGGTCATCTGGTCGATACTGTGCTCCTGGCGGGTGAACATCATGTAGGGAATCAGCACGCCGCAGGCCAGCGACATGGCCACATCCAGCCACCACAGCACCTCGGCGAGGTGGATCACACCTTCGCCCCAGCGTGGCAGGCCGAAGACCAGGAAGCCATTGATGATGGTCGCCAGGCCCATGGGGATGGTGCCGAAAAACATCGAGACCGTGGAGTGGCCGAAGATCCGTCGTGCTTCGTCGAAAAACAGCAGCCAACGCGCGGCGTACAACGCCGTAAACAGCAGGAACAACGCGATGTTGAACAGCCACAGGGCTTCGGCAAAGGCGTGCAAGGCAGGTGTGGCGACCGGCAATTGCGCCAGTGCCAGCGCCAGCACACCGGTGCCCATGGTGGCCGCGAACCAGTTGGGGGTGAACTGGCGGATCACTTCGCGTGGGTGCTGCAGGTGACTGAACGGTTTGATTCCGGGCTTGATGCTATTGGCGCATGTCATGGCGAACTCCTGTCCTCTCGTGAGGTAGAGCCCATGTTAGATCCTAATCGAATATCTATATAACGGGTAATATCTCTATATGTTATCTATTACATAGATATTTAATCAGGAGGTGGCCTCGCATGCCCTGCCTGAACGCGAGCGCATCAAACCTGCCAAAGCGCCAAGGGCCAGAATAATCAACACGGCGCCATAACCGTCGACGGTCGCCACCAAACCGAGGGTTCGGCTCAGGTTCCCGGCCAGCAGCGATGGCAGGCAGAAGGCGAGATAGCTGAGCGCGTAGTACGTCGACACCAGCCCGGCACGCTCATGGGGCAAGGCCAGCGGCACCAGACTACGCAAGGTGCCAAGAAAACCGGAGCCGAAACCACAGCCTGCGATCAGGGTGCCAAGGAAGAACAGCGGCAGGCTGGCATTGTGCACACCCAGCAAAATCATCACGACGCCCGCTGGCATCATGCTGGCGCCCAATAACAATGATTTGCCGGCGGGTCGGTTGCGCATGCTGTAAATCATCAGCGCACCGGTCAACGTCAAGGCGGCAACAGTCGCCCCGCCGATCATGTTCGAGGTCGAGCCTGTGGCCGTGCGCACCAACGAAGGCGCCAGGGAAGCGTAGAAACCGCCAAGGGCCCACAGGGCAGTATTGAGCGGCAACACCCGCCACAAAGTGGAGCGCGCTTGCAGCGGCACATGCAGAGTCGGTCGCAATGAGGCCCAAACCCCGGCCTGCCGCGAGACGCTTTCCGGCAAGCGCCAGACATACAACGCCTGCATCACAAACAAAGCCAGCAGCAGCCAGTACGTCAGGTGCAACGGCGCCGGGGCGAACTCGGCCAACACACCGCAGCCCAACCCGCCAATGGCCATACCGGTCAACGGAGCAACGCTATTGACCAGTGGCCCCCGTTCGCGGTCGGTATCCAGCAGCGTTGCGCCCAGCACCGCGGTAGCCATGCCAGTGGCAAACCCCTGCAGGACCCGGGCACTGATCAGCCAGGTGACGCTATCGGCGTGAATGAACAGCAGCATCGCCAGGATATTCAGCACCACCGCCGTGAAAATCACCGGTTTGCGCCCCAGGTAATCGGACAACGAACCGACGGTCAGCAACGCCACCAACAGGCTGAGGGCGTACACGCCAAAAATCAGGGTCAGGGTCGCGGCCGAAAACTGCATCTGCTCTTGATACAGATGATACAGCGGCGTCGGCGCGGTGGAGGCCGCCAGGAAACTGAGCAAGGTAACGGCGAGAAACCACAGGCTGGCACGGTTTGAATGAGAACTGGACATGGGCGCGCTCCACAAAAGCTAACTTTTTGCTTTTGCGGAGTGTGCTACCGGAACCCTCTTAAAGCAAATTCTTTGTGTTAAGGTCCGAGGCATGGCTTTTACAGGAACCCCAGGATGACAGCTCCCACCTTACGCCCGGGCGGACGCAGCGCGCGGGTACAAGAGTCGATTCATTCGGCCGTGCGTCAACTCCTCGAGGAGCAGGACCGCGCCAGCCTGACCGTACCGCAAATTGCTGCGCGCGCAGGCGTTACCCCCTCGACCATCTATCGTCGCTGGGGTGATTTGTCGGCGCTGCTGGCCGACGTCGCCCTCGCCCGCATGCAGCCCGACAATGAGCCGGCCAATACCGGCAGCCTTCACGGCGACGTGCGGGCCTGGGCCGAGCAGTATCTGGACGAGATGAGCTCCGAACCCGGTCGCAACATGCTGTGCGACGTGCAGGCGGCGTTGAAGCCGAGTTATTGCGCGACCATCATTGGCGGGCAACTGCAGACGATTCTGGATCGCTATCCGGATCAGCCCAAGCCCAGTGTCGATCGCCTGATCAATCTGATCGCCGCGCCGACGGTGTTTCGCATCCTGTTTGCCGAGGCGCCGCTGGAGGTTGAAGAGTTGCATCGATTGATCGAGATTGCGTTGATTCCGTAATACCGCTATTCGCGAGCAAGCCCGCTCCCACAGGTGATCGCGTTTTTCCTGAATGTGGGAGCGGGCTTGGTCCGGGCGGCGTTCCGACGAAGGGGCCCACCCAGACACTGCAAATCCCCCTGCGACACCCCGCCACGCCACGACCTTGGTCGACACTGACTAACGCTGGCGGTCGTGCGAGACTGTCTGTCCGGGCGCAAGGACCGGGTGTTTTTTGTCTGGAGTCCCCATGTCGCTGTCCACCGGGCTGATTGCCGTCGTCGCCCTGGCCTATATGGCCATCATGTTCGCCATCGCCTTCTATGGCGACCGTCGCAGCGCGCCCTTGCCGCCGCGTGTGCGCGCCTGGGTGTACAGCCTGTCGCTGGCGGTCTATTGCACCAGCTGGACATTCTTCGGCGCCGTGGGCCAGGCCGCCGAACAGCTCTGGTCGTTCCTGCCGATCTACCTCGGGCCGATCCTGTTGCTGGTCGGCGCGCCGTGGGTCCTGCAGAAAATGGTGATGATCAGCAAACAGGAAAACATCACCTCGATCGCCGACTTCATCGCCGCACGCTATGGCAAATCCCAGTCGCTGGCGGTGGTGGTGGCGCTGATTTGCCTGGTCGGCGTGCTGCCCTATATCGCGTTGCAGCTCAAGGGCATTGTGCTCGGCGTGAACCTGCTGATCGGTGCTGGCGCCGACGCCATGGGCACCCGGGCCCAGGACACGGCGCTGATCGTGTCGCTGGTGCTGGCGCTGTTTACCATCGTCTTCGGTACCCGCAACCTCGACGCCACGGAGCACCACCGTGGCATGGTGCTGGCCATTGCCTTCGAATCACTGGTCAAGCTGTTCGCGTTTCTTGCCGTCGGCGCATTCGTGACCTACGGCCTGTACGACGGCTTCGACGACCTGTTCGACCAGGCCATGCTGGCGCCGCGTCTCGAACAGTACTGGAAGGAAACCATCAATTGGCCGTCGATGGTGGTGCAGACCGGTGTGGCAATGATGGCGATCATTTGCCTGCCACGGCAGTTCCACGTGACCGTTGTCGAGAACATCGACCCCCAGGATCTGCGCCTGGCCAAGTGGGTATTCCCGGCCTACCTCGCCCTTGCTGCCTTGTTTGTCGTGCCGATCGCCCTGGCCGGCCAGATGCTGCTGCCCAGCTCGGTGTTGCCGGACTCGTTCGTCATCAGTCTGCCCCTGGCGCAGTCGCATCCGGCGCTGGCCCTGCTGGCGTTTATCGGTGGCGCATCGGCGGCCACCGGCATGGTGATCGTGGCCAGCGTGGCGCTGTCGACCATGGTGTCCAACGACATGCTGTTGCCATGGCTGCTGCGTCGCAATAACGCCGAGCGCCCCTTCGAAGTGTTCCGCCAGTGGATGCTGTCGGTGCGCCGCGTCAGCATCGTGGTCATTCTGCTGCTGGCCTACGTCAGTTATCGTCTGCTGGGCTCGACCGCCAGCCTGGCGACAATCGGCCAGATTGCCTTCGCCGCCGTGACCCAACTGGCCCCCGCCATGCTCGGTGCGCTGTACTGGAAACAGGCCAACCGCCGCGGTGTTTTCGCCGGCCTCGCCGCAGGCACCTTCCTGTGGTTCTACACCTTGATCCTGCCGATTGCCGCCCTCAGCCTCGGCCTGTCCTTGAGCACATTCCCGGGTCTGGCATGGTTGCACAGCAATCCATTGAACCTGCCGATCACCCCGCTGACCCAGGGCGTGGTGCTGTCGCTGGCAGGCAATTTCACGCTATTTGCCTGGGTTTCGGTTCTGTCGCGCACCCGGGTTTCCGAGCACTGGCAGGCGGGCCGCTTCATCGGCCAGGAAATCAGCGCCCGCCCCAGCGCACGCTCGATGCTGGCGGTGCAGATCGACGACCTGCTGCAACTGGCGGCGCGCTTCGTCGGCGAAGAACGCGCCCGTCAAAGCTTCATCCGTTTTGCCTATCGCCAGGGCAAGGGCTTCAACCCGAACCAGAACGCCGACAGTGAATGGATCGCCCATACCGAACGCTTGCTGGCCGGTGTGCTCGGAGCCTCCTCGACCCGCGCGGTGGTAAAAGCCGCCATCGAGGGCCGGGAGATGCAACTGGAGGACGTCGTGCGCATCGCCGACGAAGCCTCGGAGGTGCTGCAGTTCAACCGTGCCTTGTTGCAAGGCGCCATCGAGAACATCACCCAGGGCATCAGCGTGGTCGACCAGTCGCTGAAGCTGGTGGCCTGGAACCGTCGCTATCTGGATTTGTTCAACTACCCGGACGGCCTGATCAGAGTCGGCCGGCCGATTGCCGACATCATTCGCCATAATGCCGAGCGCGGCCTGTGTGGCCCCGGCGAAGCCGAAGTGCACGTCGCTCGCCGCCTGCACTGGATGCGTCAGGGCCGCGCGCACACCTCAGAGCGCCTGTTCCCCAATGGCCGGGTGATCGAGCTGATCGGCAACCCGATGCCGGGCGGCGGCTTCGTCATGAGTTTCACCGACATCACCGCGTTCCGCGAAGCCGAGCAAGCGCTGACCGAAGCCAACGAAGGACTGGAGCGACGGGTCACCGAACGGACCCACGAACTGTCGCAACTCAACGTTGCCCTGACCGAAGCCAAGGGCACCGCCGAGGCGGCCAACCAGTCCAAGACCCGTTTCCTCGCCGCCGTCAGCCATGACTTGATGCAGCCCTTGAATGCGGCGCGGCTGTTCTCCGCCGCCCTCTCCCATCAGGACGACGGGTTGTCCGGCGAAGCACAGAAACTGGTCGAACACCTGGACAGCTCGCTGCGCTCGGCCGAGGACTTGATCAGCGACCTGCTGGACATTTCCCGCCTGGAGAACGGCAAGATCAACCCCAATCGCCAGCCATTCGCCCTCAACGAACTGTTCGATACCCTCGGCACAGAGTTCAAGGCGCTGGCGCGAGAGCAAAAACTGGAGTTCCGGGTTCGCGCAAGCACGTTGCGGGTCGACAGCGACATCAAACTGCTGCGGCGGATCTTGCAGAACTTCCTGACCAACGCCTTCCGCTACGGCAAAGGGCCGGTGCTGCTGGGGGTTCGTCGGCACAAGGATCAACTGTGCCTGGAAGTCTGGGACCGTGGGCCAGGCATCCCGGAAGATAAACTGCAGGTGATTTTCGAAGAGTTCAAGCGCCTCGACAGCCACCAGACACGGGCCGAAAAAGGCCTCGGCCTGGGGCTCGCGATTGCCGACGGGCTATGTCGCGTGCTCGGCCATACCTTGCGCGTACGTTCCTGGCCGGGGCGCGGTAGCGTGTTCAGCGTCAGCGTGCCGCTGGCCCGGGCGCAAACCGCAGCGCCGGTCAATGTCGCCGAACTCAATGGCAAATTGCTCAATGGCGCGCAGGTGCTGTGCATCGACAACGAAGACAGCATCCTGATCGGCATGAACAGCCTGCTCAGCCGCTGGGGTTGCCAGGTCTGGACCGCGCGCAATCGCGAGGAATGCGCCGCGTTGCTGGGCGAAGGCATGCGCCCGCAATTGGCGCTGGTGGATTACCACCTCGATCATGGCGAAACCGGAACCGATTTGATGGCCTGGCTACGCACGCAGATGGGTGAACCGGTTCCTGGAGTGGTGATCAGCGCCGATGGCCGGCCGGAGACGGTCGACCTGGTACATGCCGCGGGGCTGGATTACCTGGCCAAACCGGTGAAACCGGCGGCGTTGCGGGCGTTGTTGAGCCGGTATTTGCCGTTGTAGGGTTTGGGCGATGTGGTGATGGATCTGACGCCTTCGCGGGCAAGCCCGCTCCCACAGGAGACCGCGGCGTTCACACCCTATGTGTTTCACCGCAGTTCCTTGTGGGAGCGGGCTTGCCCGCGAAGCTTTTGCTTGGATGCTACTCCGGCAACTCGACCAACCCATCGATATCGGTCATCGCCCGCTCCAGCAAATCCGCCGGCAGGCTCTTGCTTGCCCGTGCCCCCAGCAGCTTGAGTTGTTCACTGCGACTGACCAGGTTGCCCCGCCCCTCTGTCAGCTTGTTTCGGGCCGAACTGTAGGCCTTGTCCAGTTGCTGCAGACGATTGCCGACCTCGTCCAGATCCTGAATGAACAGCACGAACTTGTCGTACAGCCACCCGGCCCGCTCGGCGATTTCCCGGGCATTCTGGCTCTGGCGCTCCTGCTTCCACAGGCTGTCGATCACACGCAGGGTCGCCAGTAACGTGGTGGGGCTGACGATCACGATGTTGCGGTCGAATGCCTCCTGGAACAGCGTCGGCTCAGCCTGCAACGCCGCAGAAAACGCTGCCTCGATCGGCACGAAGAGCAACACGAAATCCAGGCTGTGCAAGCCATCGAGGCGCTTGTAATCCTTGCCGGCCAGGCCTTTGACGTGATTGCGCAACGACAGCACGTGCTGCTTGATGGCGATCTGGCCGATGGCCTCGTCCTCGGCCGCAACGTATTGCTGATAGGCCGTCAGGCTGACCTTGGAGTCGACCACCACCTGCTTGTCGCCCGGCAGATAAATGATCACGTCCGGCTGGAAACGCTCGCCGTCCGGCCCCTTGAGATTGACCTGGGTCTGGTACTCGCGCCCCTTCTCCAGACCCGCATGCTCAAGCACGCGCTCTAGAATCAGTTCGCCCCAATTGCCCTGGGTCTTCTGCCCTTTCAAGGCGCGGGTCAGGTTGGTGGCTTCATCGCTCAAGCGCAAATTCAGCTGTTGCAGGCGCTCCAGTTCCCTGGCCAGGGAGAAACGCTCACGGGCCTCGGTCTGATAGCTTTCCTCGACACGTTTCTCGAAAGACTGGATGCGCTCCTTGAGTGGATCGAGCAATTGCCCCAGGCGCTGCTGGCTGGTTTCGGCAAAACGCTGCTCGCGCTCATCGAAAATTTTCCCCGCCAGTTCGGCAAACTGCGCGCGCAACTCGTCCCGAGAACCTTGCAGGTCGTTGAGGCGTTGCTGATGACTGTCCTGCTGCTCACGCAATTCGGCGTTGAGCGACGCGGCCTGGGCATCCAGGCGGCGCAATTCGGCTTCTTTGCCGGCGCGTTCGATATTCCACGCATGGGCGGCGTCCCGGGCGTCGTCGCGCTCGATCTGCAGCAGTTCGACTTCACGACGCAGCGCAGCCAGATCGGCCTGTTTGGCGGCGTTGGCCTGGGTCAGGTCTGCCGCTTCATCGCGACTGGATTCCAGCTGGGCATTCAATCCGTCCTGCGCCAGTTGCGCCATGGCCAGGCGCTCCTGGAGCAGCGTGACATCGGCTTGCGTGCTGCTGGCCCGACGCTGCAGTTGCCAGGCCAATACAAGCAACGGCAACGCAGCCGCTGCCAGACCCAGCAATACGCTGGTCAAGTCCATTGCCATAGCCACTCCTGCCATTCGGATAAAGCCTGAAGGTTAACCAAGAGGTCCGGTCTTGGACAGCTCAGTCTTCGATCAGCCCCAGTTCCTGTTGAGCGCGGTGATCGCCTGCCCGAGCGGCCTGACGCAGCAGGTCCTGACCGATCCGGCGGTCCCGGGCATTCCCGCATTCGCGGCACATCAACTGGCCAAGGCGGCTTTGCGCAGCCACCACACCTTCACGGGCCGGTTGCTTGAGCAAACGTCCGGCGATGTGTTTGACGTTACGGTTTTCGCCCAGATGCGGACTGTCCAACAGCCACTCCGCCACGCGCATGGAAAAGCGCTTGGTAGGGGCAACAGAGGGCGGAGTGGAAGAAGAGGAAACAGGGGCTGAGCGAAACTTCATAAAGCACTGTGGGGTAGATCAGAAGGCGCGCAACTTTACTCTCTTTTTCTTACAGGTAAAGCTGAAAATATCCCGGCACGCCCGTCCTAGAGCAAGCGCTCGGGACAATCCACAGAAGCTGTGGATAACTCAGTGGACAACCGCCCTCGAACCCGCTCAAAGCCCTGTGGAATGGGGCTCGCAGTCAAACTGACGATTTTTTCACCAGTAAAAAAAAGCGATGTTTTTCATTGACTTAAATTTTGGTTACAGGCAGCCATTACGCTTGAACGTGAGATGACAGCAGGGTGACAGACCGCGCAACTAATGTGCACAAGTGCCTTTGCGATGGTTATATCGACGCCCTTTTTCGGCGCATTTTTTTGTCGTACCTGGGGATAAGCCCTGGCAAACCCGGTGTCCAGACAGCTGCGCCGCTACAAACGTCGATGACCGGTGGTCGAATTTTGTGCCGAAACAGGGCGTATCAATCCCAGGCCGTGCAGCTTTATGCGCACCTCCACAAGGCAAAACTGCCCGGCCAGGCACCGGCCGGGAAATTCTTTTCGCTATCACACTTCCCTTGGCCAGTACAATCCGTTAGTATCTGCGGCGTTAGTACCAAGCTGAAAGTCAATTCTGGTCGAACAAATCCCCCCGGTCAGCCTTCCCGACGGAAGCCTCCACCGAACAAGCGGGATCGACCACCTCGATGGTTTCCAGGTAAATCTTGCGCCAACACAACCTTTGAATCGAAAGCAAAGGGTGTTGTTCCGCCTGCCTACTCTGCTCGAACCAACCTGCAAATTGATCAGGATCTTCACCCCGGGCCCAGAACCTTTGCCCTCGATGTGTTGCCTGCCCTCCTAAGTACCTACCTGCCAGCCCAAGCGCGCCAACTTGTCAGCGCTTCAAACTGGCTGCTTTGTTCCAGTCGGGTTCTTCGTTCGATCAATGGTGATCGACGTTACTGGAACGTTTTAACGTTGCACGGTTCTTATCCGTGTCATTTGTAGGAACACCCAATAATGTCTACTCAAATCCACACTCAGGATGCCATTCGCACCCTAACCAACGCTTTTGCACCAATGAACTGCCTGATCATGGCCGCTCGCAAAGGCTGCTTCAGCTTCACCCTGGTCAACGAACACGGCATCGCTCGTCACAGCGAACGCCTGTACCCCGATCAATACTCCAGCGCCGAGCCGCTGCAGGCCGTGATCGAGCGTACCCGTCAGGCACTGGTTGCCTGAAACGCCAGAAAGGCTGAAAAACCCGAAAGCCCTGCCCGAAAAGCGGGGCTTTTTATTGCCCGATATTTCATTTTCCTCGAACCACGACTAAGCACGATCCGATATAAGGGTTATAACTGGTCGCTGGAAATATTTTAAAAACAGGCCTTTACAGCGCGAATATGACACTACACTTCAACTCAAGCGGCTTGACCCGCTTGCGGCGAGCCTGAGCCGATTCACCGCTGCCAAGCCCCCTTCAGGTATCGCCGTCCATTTCAGGTTTCGAGGGTTTTATGGGTATCGCTGCCAGCGAACTGTGCCGTTATGTGATTCGTCCGACCTTGATCTACCTCGGACGTCATAGCGCTACTGCCGAATCCCTGCTGCTGGGCATTGCCGCCAGCCAGTCCGCCCTTGGTTCCGCCCTGCATGACCGCCGTGGGCACGGCCTGTACCGCATCGCCGAGCCCCGCCACCAGGCCCTATGGGACCATTACCTGGCCCTTGATCCGGAGCGTGCAAGCCTGGTCCGCGGCCTGGCCAGCCAGCATGCGTTTCTCAGTGGCCCGCACCTCGAATTGACCGTCAACCTGCGTTACGCCACAGCCATCGCCTGGCTGCTGGTGGAAGAACAGAACACCCCCCTCCCCGCCCCTGATGATCTGTTGGGCATGGCCAGGATCTGGCGCCAGACATTTCAGCCCCAAGGGCGTCTGCGTGATTTCACCAGCGCCTGGCAAACCTGTGTTTCACCCCTGAACCAGGTAGCCTGCTGACACCTCTGGATCCAAAGATCGCGCAACACGCCGCGATTCTGGTCGGATTGTCCTACAAAACCGCTCTAAATCAAGGCATACAGCCTATGGCGCCGGGACGAAAATGTTGGTAATTTTCGCCCCGGTGATCACCAGGAGTTCTAATAATGAAAAAAGTAATGCTCAAAACCACCATTAGTCTCGCCGTTGCCATGGCATCCACCCAGATCTTTGCAAGTGGCTTTGCCCTCAACGAACAAAGCATCAGCGGGATGGGGTCAGGTTTTGCCGGGCGATCTTCCTCTGCCGACGACGCATCCACCATTTTTGGCAACCCTGCCGGCATGTCTCGCATCAAGCGCGAACAAGTCACCGGCGGTGTTGCGATGATCGACGCACACACCGACATCAGCCACGCAAGCTCCTCCCCGAACAACCATGGCAGCAATGACGGCGATATGGTTCCGTTCATCGCCGTGCCCATGGGTTACTACGTCAAGCCAATCGACGACCATTGGGCCTTCGGTATTGGCATATACGCCCCGTTCGGCCTGGTAACCGACTACGAAAGCGGCTTTGAGGGTCGTTACTTCGGCAGCAAGAGCGAAGTCAAGATCGTCACCGTGCAACCGACTGTCAGCTACGCCTTCAACGACAAGGTTTCCATCGGTTTCGGCCCGACCATCAACCGCATCGACGGCACCTTGGAATCGAACATAACGGCCTTGCCGACCTTAACGAATTTGCCCGATGGTCAAGTCAAGATCAAGGGTGACGACACCGCCCTGGGCTACAACATCGGCGTGCTGGTCCAAGCCACCGACAGCACCCGTGTCGGCCTGACCTACCACTCGAAAGTTAAGTACAAGCTCGAGGGTGACACCAAGGTCAACTACAACCTGCTGAGCCTGGTCGGCCAGAACCCGAGCCAGAAATATGACGCTTCGCTGGATGTGACCACGCCTGAATCGGTGGACTTTTCGGTCACTCACCAGCTCGACGACAAGTGGACTCTTTACGCAGGCAGCACCTGGACCCGCTGGAGCCGCCTGAAAGAAATCACCGTTGAAAACAAAGGTGTTCCGGCTGTTCTGAACGGCCAGTTCGGCACCATCACCGAAGAACAGAACTGGCACGACACCTGGGCTCACGCCATCGGCGCGGCCTACCAGTTGAACAAGCAATGGGTACTGCGTACCGGCCTGTCCGTTGACCAGGCACCGACCAACAACGTCAACCGCTCGCCACGCATCCCGACTGGCGATCGCACGATTTTCAGCGTGGGCGCCGGCTGGAGCCCGACCGACGACCTGACCATCGACCTGGCGTACTCGTACCTGCGCGAGGAATCGGTCAAGGTCAACGGCGACGGCCATAACCAGAAATACAACGCCAAGTATGAAAACGACGCCAACGGTTTCGGTCTCGGCGCGACCTACCGCTTCTGATGGTTCCCGGCGAGCCTGAACCGTTCGCCACCGGAATCAAAAAAGCCCCGCTCTCTTCACAGAGGCGGGGCTTTTTAGTGGGTGCGGATCAAGGTTGTGAAGCCAGGGCTTGCTCCACCGCTGCAATGAATTCGGGATCATCGGGCCTGGTCAGGCTGGAAAAGTTGGCGATCACCTTACCCTTGCGATCGACCACGTATTTGTAGAAATTCCATTTTGGCGCACTGCTCTGTTCGGCCAGCACCTTGAACAGATGGGTTGCGTCGGCGCCACGTACCGACTGCGGCTCGGTCATAGTGAACGTCACGCCATAGTTGACGTAACAAACCTTGGCGGTTTCGGCACCGTCCCTGGACTCCTGCTTGAAGTCATTGGACGGAACACCCAGCACTTCCAGCCCCTGTCCTTTGTAACGCTGATTCAGCGCCTCAAGGCTTTTGAACTGCGGGGCGAAACCGCAGAAGCTCGCCGTATTGACCACCACCAGCGGCTTGCCTTCATACCGTTGGCACAGGTCGATGGATTCCTTGGCGCGCAGCTTTTGCAGTGATCCTTGCAACAGCTCCGGACACTCGGCCGCGTAGGCCAGCCCGGTAAACGTCAGCAGCAACGCGGGGACTGCAATCGAGCGCATCAGCATGTCGGTGCATCCTTGATAATTCGTCAAAAGCGACGTTACTCGCCCTCGCCGCCCGCTAGCAAGCACCCATGCCCAACTGCATCAGCGCCAGTCCGCCCTGATGCCAGCCCCACCACGACAACGCCAGCAATAAGGCGCAGACGGCGGCAACAGCGATCCGTGGCCAAAGGTTGTTCATATCGCACTCATTTGTGATTGCAGACGCTCTACCGGCCGCTCACGCACCGGCCAGTTGAGGGCAGCGGCCAACAGGCTCAAGAGAATTGCCACTTGCCAGATCAAGTCATAACTCCCGGTTCGGTCATACACCACCCCGCCCAACCAGCCGCCCAGAAACGAGCCGAGTTGATGAAACAGGAAAACAATCCCGCCGAGCATGGACAGGTTTCGTACACCAAACAAGGTCGCCACCGTGCCGTTGGTCAATGGCACCGTCGACAGCCACAAAAAGCCCATGGCCATGCCGAACAAGTAGGCCGTGGTAGTCGTCACCGGCGCCCACAGGAACAATGCAATGACCACCGCCCGCAGCAAATACAGACCGGTGAGCAAACGCGGCTTGGACATGCGCCCGCCGAGCCATCCGGCGGTATAGGTGCCGAAGATGTTGAACAGGCCGATCAGCGCCAGCACCGTGGTGCCGACCGTCGCCGGAAGGTGTTGATCCACCAGATACGCCGGCAAGTGCACACCGATGAACACCACCTGGAACCCGCACACGAAAAAGCCGAACGCCAGCAGCCAGAATCCGGAATGGGAGCAGGCCTCGCGCAGCGCTTCCCCAAGGGTCTGTTCATGGCCCAGGACAGGCAACGGCTTGTCCTTGAGCATGCCCACCAGCGGCACGATCAACGCCACCAGCAAGCCCAGCGCCAGCAGCGCCGCGGACCAGCCAAGCCAGCCGATCAAACCGAGTGTGCCGGGCAGCATTGCGAATTGGCCGAACGAACCGGCCGCGCTGGCAATCCCCATGCCCATGCTGCGTTTTTCCGGCGGCACTGCGCGCCCGACTACCCCCAGGATCACCGAGAACGACGTACCGGACAGTCCGATGCCGATCAGCAGGCCGGCACTCAGGGACAGGGTCAGCGCCGAGTCGGAGAGCCCCATGCAAATCAGCCCGGCCGCGTACAGGACACCACCGATCAGCACCACTTTCGCCGCGCCGAAGCGGTCGGCCAGGGCACCGGTGAACGGCTGAGCCAGGCCCCAGATCAGGTTCTGCAAGGCGATGGCGAAGGCAAAGACTTCACGCCCCCAGCCGAACTCGGCGCTCATCGGCGCCAGAAACAGCCCGAAGCCATGGCGAACGCCCAGCGACAGCGCAAGGATCAGCGCACTCCCCAACAGAACCCAGCCGCATGTACGCCACATCGATGTCATTGTTGTTCTCCGGTAGCGGGTATATACCCGCTTATGTTCGGAAAAACCGGCATCACGCCAGTTCGTCCAGCAGCTTCATTAAGGTTTCGCGCTTCTCGGCACCCAGGCGATCGATCAAGCGTTGCTGCGCGGCTTCCCAGGCCGGCAACGCAGCCTTCAGTCGCTCCGCCCCGGCCTCGGTCAGCAGGACGATGCGGTTGCGCATGTCCTCGCCCTCGACCAGCGTCACCAGGCCATCACCCTCCAGCACCCGCAAATTGCGCCCCAGGGTGCTGCGATCCAGACCCATGGCTTCGGCCAGGGTCGAGATGCTCGGCTGATCCAGGCGCTGCAGATTGCACAGCAAAGAATACTGCGCAACGTTGATCCCGAAGCCGTCGAGAGCGCCGTCGTAGTGCCTGCTGACGCCACGGGCGGCGCGACGCAGGTTGATGCATAAACATTGGGAATCGAGCATGGTGCGTGTATATACCCGCGAGTCGCTAAAATCAAGTTGCCTGGAAGTGGCAACAGATAGATTGCCATCGCGAGCAAGCTCCCACAGAGATTTTCGGTGTGCCCACTTTCTTGTCAACAAAACCGAATCCCTAATGAAATAGCTACCCCCTCACACCCTGAAGTCTCAGAGGTGCCACACCCCAGGGCTCACAAAAAATGCCTTGGCGTTATCCTCCAGACTCTCCAGGTGATACCCGCCCTCCTGCACAATCAGGCATGGCAACCCCAGGCTGCGAATCCGCTCACCGAGCACGCCGAACCCTTCGCGGGTCACCGCCACCTTGCTTTGCGGGTCCAGTTCGAAAATATCGAAGCCCAGGGACAGCACCAGCACCTCGGCGCCAAAGTCCGTCACCGCCTTCAGCGCTACCTCCAATTGCTCAAGGAAGTCCGCCTCGCTGGCGCCATGGGCCATCGGCAGGTTGAGGTTGAAACCCTCGCCCGCCCCGACACCGCGCTCATCGGAAAAACCTGCGACGCCCGGATAGAAGTTGGTCGGATCGCCGTGCACCGAGACGTAGAGTACGTCATCGCGGTCGTAGAAGATCTCCTGGATCCCTTGCCCGTGATGCATGTCGGTATCCAGCACCGCTACCCGAGAAAAACCGCCGCGTAATACCTGCGCCGCCACCGCCGCATTGTTCACATAGCAGAAACCACCCGCCGCTTCGGCCCGGGCGTGGTGACCCGGCGGACGACACAGGGCATAGGCTGCCGGCTCGCCATCGAGCAACGCCCGGGCACCGGCGATGGCGCTTTGCGCCGACCAGTAGGCCGAACGCCAGGTCCGTTCGCCCACCGGGCAGCTGCCATCGGCCAGATAGCGCGCCGCTTGCGCGAGAATCCCGCGCAGGGCATTGGGTTCGCGGACAAAGATGTTCGACATCACCTCGTCGCCCCAGTCCTCGGGAATCTCTTTCCAGTGCTGGTGGGCCTCCTGCAAAAACGTGAGGTACGGCGCACCGTGCACCGCCAACAGTGGATCAAGCCCGGCATCGGCCGGTTGCTCGACCTTGAAACCCAACGCGTGAGACGCCTGCACCAGGCGCTGCGCGCGCTCCGGTACTTCCTGCGGCGTGCGCATCTGGCCACGGGAGTAATAGCTGCGTGGATGGTGGAGCAATTGTTCGGGGTGGAAAAAACTGCGCATTGAGAGAATACCTGTCAGTTGACGTAGATCTTGAACCCGGACGCGCCCCACTGTGGGAGCGGGCTTGCTCGCGAAAGCGGAGTGTCAGCCACCTTCATTGCTGAATGACACACCGCTTTCGCGAGCAAGCCCGCTCCCACAGTGTCTTGCGTTCAGTCGATTTTTTCGGCGCGGGCCAACACCGCGTTGAGCAGCACATCCGTGCCCCGGCGCACGTCTTCGGGCAGCACGTCTTCGGCTTCGTTGTGGCTCAGGCCGCCCACGCACGGGATGAACACCATGGCCGTCGGGCAGTACCGCGCCAGGTGGATCGCGTCATGTCCGGCGCCGCTGACAATCGATTGCTGAGCGTAGCCCAGCGCGTCCACGGCCTGTTGCACTGCCGCCACGCAGTCCGCGTCGAACGGCGTCGCCGGGCTGATCCAGTGCGGGGTGATCGCCAGTGTCAATCCGCGAGCGTCGGCTATCGCCTGAAGTCGCGCACGGACCTGTTGCTCCATCGCCTCGATGGTTTCATCCCGGTGATGACGCAGGTCGACGGTGAAGTTCACCAGCCCCGGAATGGTGTTGCGTGACGACTTGTTGATGCCCAACTCACCGACCGTGGTCAGACCTTCGGGGGCAAAGTCCGTCGCCAGGCCTTCGATGGCCTGGATCATCTGCGCCACGCCGTACAAGGCATCCTTGCGCAGCGGCATAGGCGTGGTGCCGGCGTGGGCCGCCATGCCTTCGACCCGCACGTCGAGCCAGCGAATCGCCTGGCCGCCGCTGACGACACCGATGCTCTTGGCATTGTCTTCGAGGATCGGCCCTTGCTCGATGTGGGCTTCAAAGTACGTATCCACCGCGCCACCCAGCGGACGCTCGCCGGCATATCCGGTACGTTGCAGCGCCTCGGCGACGCTGATGCCATCGATGTCGCGCACCGCCAGCGCGGCGTCCAGCGCCATGATGCCGGTGAACACCGCCGAGCCGAACATTGCCGGGGTGAAGCGTGCGCCTTCTTCGTTGGTCCACACCGCCACTTCCAGCGGCTTGCGGGTCTGGATGCCCAGATCGTTCAGGCAACGCACCACCTCCAGGCCGGCGAGCACGCCATACACACCATCAAACCGTCCGCCTTCAGGCTGGGTGTCGAGGTGGCTGCCCATCATCACCGGGGCAGCGTCGGGGTCAGTGCCGGCGCGACGGGCGAACAGGTTGCCGATGGCATCCACGCTCAGGGTCATGCCGGCTTCGCGGCACCAGTGGGCAAACAGTTCGCGACCGGCCTTGTCCTCGTCGCTCAGGGCCAGGCGGCGGCTGCCGCCACGGGCGGTAGCGCCGATTTCGGCCATCGCCATCAGGCTCGCCCAGAGGCGTTCGCCATTGATCTTCAACATGTGTTTCTCCAGGACAATTCAGCTCAGGCTTTGGCCAGTTCCAGGCGTTCAGCGCTGGCATGGCGACGGGCAAGGGCCAGCACACACAGCAGCGAAGTCGCGGCGATCAGGCTGTAGAACACCGCCATCGGCCACCACTGCCCGGCGAACCTGTGCGCCAGCAGCGTGCCGATCAACGGCGTCAGTCCACCGGCCAGCGCACCGCAAATCTGGTACGCCAGGGAAATAGCCGTGTAGCGCACGCGGGTCTCGAACATGCCGCTGACATAGCCGGCGATCACCGCATAGAACGACGCCATGCACACCACCGCCAAGGCAATGCCGAGGATGATCAGCGGCGCCTGGGCCGAACTGACCAGCACGAACATCGGGTACGGCGAAGCCATGGCCAGCAGCGACACCAGGCACAGGAAGCGGGTCGCGCCAATCTTCTCGGCGACCCAGGCCGCCAGCGGCTGAATGCAGAACTGGATGATTGCGACGAAGAACAGGCACTCAAGGATCAGTGAGCGCGGCAGTTCCAGTTGCTGAGTGGTGTAAGCGATCATGAAAGTGTTGGTGAAATACACCCCGGCAATCCCCAGGGTATTGGCGCCGATGCACAACAGCAGCGGACGCCAAGCGGTGCGCAGCACCTCCATGACCGGCGCCTGCTCCTTGCGCTGGCTTTTGCTGGCCTGCTCGCGGCTGGCAAGAAACTCCGGCGATTCATTGACCCCCAGGCGAATCGCCAGGCCCACCAACAGTAACAGCGAACTGGCGAGGAACGGCAAGCGCCAGCCCCAGCTCATCAGGTCTTCTTCCGGTAAACGGGTGACAGCGCTGAAGGCCAGCAGCGACAGGATCAAACCCGCCGGGCTGCCCAGTTGCGCAAACGAGGCGAAGAAATTACGCCGGCCTTTCGGCGCATGCTCGCCGGCCATCAACACCGCCCCGCCCCACTCGCCACCCACGGCGATACCCTGGACGATGCGCAGCAGAATCAGCAGCACCGGCGCAGCGGCGCCGATTTGCGCATAGGTCGGCAGCAGGCCGATGCACACCGTGACCACGCCCATCATCAACAAGGTGATGATCAGCGACTTCTTGCGACCGATGCGGTCACCGATATGACCGAAGACAATCCCGCCCAACGGCCGTGCAAAAAAGCCCACAGCGAAGGTGCCGAAAGCGGCCATGGTGCTGAACAGCTTGTCGTCGGAGGGGAAGAACAGCGCGCCGAACACCAGCGCGGCGGCGGTGGCATAGATGTAAAAGTCGTACCACTCGATCATGGTGCCAATGAAGGCAGCGGCTGCCGCACGGCGCGGCTGGGACGAAGCGGGAGGCTTCATGGGGGACTCCTTTGGTTATTTTTCTGGGCAGGAGAGAAACGGCAAATCCGCGGCGCTCTGGCGGCGCCGGTCTGGAGATGATTTTTCGTTTCGGGACCATGATTAGTCAATTTTCTATTTATTATTCGAATTATTACTAGAATTTATAATAGAGAGCGGCATCCATCTGTGAACTTCGACAAGCTGGGGACGAAATGCAAAGACTGAAAATGCGGCGTCCAAAAAACGCTGGCAAAAAAAAGGCCGCCCCAAAGGCGGCCAGGAAAACAGGTGTTGATTCAAAGCAGGAGCTAGCGATTGCGCGCGAGTTATCGTACTGGCCTTTCGATTTCAATTTTATGTTCAGCGCACGGATCAACCGGCTCTTTCCAAAGCGGAAAACAGGCTGACGAATTCCAATGAAAGCTTATGGCGTGGCGCCAGATGGATCATGGGCACCGACGTTTCATGGGACTCACGCATTTTGACCGTGCTGCTCAAATAATCCGGCAACACGGGCAAGCCTTCTGCCACCAACTCGTCGATCAGCATCTGGTGCAAACTGGCTCGCGCCACAAACTGGTTGACCACCACTCCTTCCACGATCAACGACTCATTATGGTCAGCCTGCAACTCGGCCACTTGCGCGATGACGTTGTAGAGCGCCTGGCGGGAAAAGCTGTCGCAATCGAATGGAATCAGCACGCGGTCAGCGGCGATCAGTGCACTGAAGGTATAGAAATTCAGGGACGGTGGCGTATCGATGTAAATGCGTTCGTAATCTTCGGAAAGCTCCACCAACAAGCGGCGCAGCTTATTGATCTTGAATTTCGACTCAAGCTTTGACTGCAGGTCGGCAAGCTCGCGGCTAGCGGTGACCAGGTGCAGATTGTCGTAGCGAGTATCCGTGATAGCCACCCGATTCTTTTTGCTGGCCGGGCCGCTGGATAAGGTTTGCTTGAAGAAATCGGCAATCCCCACGGGGATATCGTCGCCTGTCAGCCCTGTCAGGTAGTGGGTCGAGTTAGCCTGGGGATCGAGATCCACCAGCAACGTCCTGTAGCCTTCGGCAGCACTGACAGCCGCGAGATTGCAGGCGATGCTTGATTTGCCAACGCCTCCTTTTTGATTGAACACAGCTCGACGCATGGGGGAGTTAACCTGAAAAAGATCTCCCTCGATCATAGGATTGAAACATTTCAGTAATATTTCTAAGCGACAATTTTGTTTCATTTTTAAGACAGCAACTGCCATTCCCTGACTGCGTCATCCGACATGCAGTCAACGATAGGCGTGCCTGTACTTATGGCATTACAAGGAGGTCGACAATGCAATGTTCACTGGATGAAATACGCCACCAGATCCTGGACGCACAACCCGTGTTGAAACGACTCGAAATCGAGATGGAAGGGATTCAGTTTGATCCGCTGGTGCCTTCAAGCGTCACTGCTGCCTACACCAAGGTAGATCGGGTGATTGAGCATCTGTTGGCCCGGTTCAAGGCAAACCCCATCCTTGGGCCGTTAACGACAGAGCTGAAGTCCCAATATATTGATGGCATTCGAGCGAAGGTAGCGCATGCCAGGAATGGCAAGTAACCTGAAACTTCGTCGGCAGCGACCGGTTGAATCCGGTCAGTCTGGAAGGACCGACTTTTTCAGCAGAATCGAGCAAAAGCTAACCCTCAGCGACCCGGTGTCGCTTGGGACTCTTCAAAATGATGCCGTAACAATGGCATCTCTCGCTAATAGCCAGCGTAGACACGTTCTCGCCGATAGAAACCCTCCTTGGCAGCGCTATAAGTAGCTAGCTATTTGTTAATAAAAGTCTGAAGTATTCATTTGAACTTTCGGATTCTTTCAGTCTGCGGCCTGTGCCTAACATCGACTCCACAGCGAACCAGTCTATTGGCCTGGCGCCGTCGAAGTGCTTTTGCAGCAGGCCCTGGGATTTTTGAGGATCATTGATGAAGCTGGAAATTTTTCGCACGCTGTGGGGTTACACCGCCAGCAAGGCTCAAGCGCTCGAGGAGTTGCTGCACGCGGGCTTCGATGGCATGGAAGCACGCCTGCCACTGGACGCCCGTGAACGGGCCGAGTTCGCCGCCTTTCTCCAGGCCAATCGCCTGGGCTATATCAGCACGGTCTTCACTGCGTACGACGTGCTGCCGGATCAATCGGCAACCCCTGCCGTGCACCTCAATGACCTCGACCAGAAACTCGCCTGGGCCGCCGAGCTCGGCCCACGCTTCGTCAACGTGCTGGCGGGCAACGATCGCTGGTCCTTGCCACAGCAAGTGGAGTTTTTTGGCCAAGCGCTGGAACTGGGTCGCAAGCACGGCCAGGTCTGCAGTTTCGAAACCCACCGCTCGCGTTCGCTGTTCAACCCCTGGGTAACCCTGGAGTTGATCCGGCAATTGCCCGAGCTGTTGTTCACCAGTGACATCAGCCATTGGGTGGTGACCTGCGAGCGCCTGTTGAATGACCCGGCCGATGACCTGAACGCTTTCATCGAGCGGGTTCACCATATCCAGGCCCGGGTCGGTTATGACCAGGGCCCGCAGGTTCCGCACCCGGCGGCTCCCGAATATGCAAGGGAACTGGCCTTCCATCAGCAGCACTGGGAAAGCATCTGGCGCTCGCAGCAAGCCCGCGGTTACCAGGTCAGCACCCTGACCCCGGAATTCGGCGCCGACGGCTACCTGCATCATTTGCCCTTCACCAATGTCCCGGTCGCCGACCTGTGGTCATTGAACGTGTGGATGGGCCAGACCGAGCGTGAACACTTCGACCGTTTCAGCCATTCAAGCCATCCTTAGGGAGCCGATGCGTCATGCCTGACAACAAAAACAACAGCGCAAGCACTGACACACACAAAGCCAACTTCAACAGCATCCCGGTGGTCAACATCGCCGGTCTGTTCAGCTTTGAACTGGAACACCGCCTGGCCGTGGCCGAACAATTGGGGCGCGCCGCCAGCGAAGTCGGGTTTCTCTATATCACCAACCACGGTATCGACCCGCAACTGATCGCCAACCTGCGCAAGGCGGCCAAGGACTTTTTCGACCAGCCCCTGGACGCCAAGATGCGTCACTACATCGGCACCTCGCAAACCCACAAGGGCTTTGTGCCCGAAGGCGAAGAGGTCTATTCCAAGGGTAAGCCGGACCACAAGGAAGCCTTCGACGTCGGTTTCGAAGTTCCGGCCAACGACCCGCTGGTGCTGGCCAACACCCCATTGCTGGGGCCCAACGACTGGCCGCAATTGCAAGGTTTCAAGGCGTCGGTGCAGGCCTACTATGAAGCCATCTTCGCCTTGGGCCGGCGCCTGTTCGGCGGCTTCGCCCTGACCCTGGGCCTGGAGGAAAACTATTTCGACAGCCTGGTGACCCGTCCGCCGTCAAAATTGCGCCTGATCCACTATCCCTTCGACGGCGCAGCCCATGACGCACCGGGTCTTGGCGCCCATACTGACTACGAGTGCTTCACCATCCTTCTGGCCGACAAACCGGGCCTTGAGGTGATGAACAATCTTGGCCAATGGATCGATGCACCACCGATTGCCGATGCCTTTGTCGTCAACATCGGCGACATGCTGGAAGTGATGACGGCAGGCGCTTTCGTTGCCACCGCGCACCGGGTGCGCAGCGTGAAGGAGGAGCGTTATTCCTTCCCGCTGTTTTATGCCTGCGACTATCACACCCAGATCAGACCGCTGCCCGGGTTCGCCCAGGCAGGCAACGACTACGAAGAAATCACCATCGGCGAACACATGTATGGCCAGGCGTTGCAGACCTATCAGTATCTGCGCCAGAGGGTGGCCAACGGGGAAGTTCAACTGCCAGGCAAGGCACGCAAGCCCGCCAGTTTCGGACATTTGAAAAATCAGGCCCAACCGTCCTGATTGAAGTTTTCAGCTAAACCCCTACCTACGCCGGAGTCAGCACATAATGAAAAACAACAAGAAAAACCTTTTGAGCCTGGCTGTATTGGCAGCCGGCATGTTCGGCGCCTCAGTGAGCATGGCCGCGACAGACTCGTTCAAGGTCGGCATGGAGATCACCTACCCTCCCTTCGAGTCCTATGACAAGGACAAAAACGTGGTGGGTTCGGACCCCGAACTGGCAACGTCACTGGCCAAACACATGAACGCCAAGGTCGAGTTCGTCGACACCAAGTTCCCGAGCCTGATACTGGGGCTGAACTCCGGCAAGTACGACGCGATCATTTCCGGCATGTACATCACACCGGAGCGCCAGACCCAGGCCCAGACCATCGCCTACGCCAACACCGGTGCCGCGGTCATGGTGCCCAAGGGCAGCGAGATCAATGCGAAAAAACCTGAAGACCTGTGCGGCCTGAAACTGGGCCTGGAACAGGGCACCACCTGGGTCAAGGAATTCAAGAAGCTCTCCGACGAATACTGCGTGCCGAACAACAAAGGCGCGATCACCGTCAGCGAGTACCCCTCGGCCCCCGAAGTGACCCAGGCCCTGCTGTCCAAGAACATCCAGGCCCAGGTTGAAATCGCCGGCGCGGCAAAAATGATCGCGGAAAAGACCAACGGCCGGGTGGTGATCACCACCGAGCATCCGATTTATCAGCAAACCCTGGGCATCTTCGTCAAAAAAGGTAACGACGAAACCTTCCAGGCCGTGCAAAAGGCCTTCGAGGAGAGCAAAAAGAGTGGTGAATACGCCGCGATTCTCCAGAAATATGGCCTGGAAGAACCGACTGCCAACTAAGAACCTGTCCTTGTAGTCTGGTCATCTGCCTCCCCTGCACCGGGGCGGCAGATCGAGGTGCCCCATGCAATTCGATTGGTCGTATTTCTTATCCCTGTTCTCCCTGCCGGACTTCTGGAAGGCCTGCGTCACGGTGGTCCAGCTCAGCGCCCTGGCCTGGTTCATCGGCATGCTGCTGGGTTTTGTCCTGGCCTCGGCCAAGCTGTCCCAATCGCCCTTGCTGCGCATTCCCGCAGCGGTCTACATCTGGTTCTTCCGCAGCATCCCGTTGCTGGTGCTGGTGGTCTTCGTCTACAACCTGCCGCAATTGTTTCCCGGCAGCGGACCGATTCTGTCCAACCCCTTCTACGCAGGGTTGCTGGCCCTGGTGGTCACTGAGGCGGCGTACATGGCGGAAATCCATCGCGGTGGCCTGATCTCCGTGGCCAAGGGCCAGAAGGAAGCCGGGCGCGCGCTGGGTGTCGGCCTGTTCGGCATGCAACGCCTGATCGTGATCCCCCAGGCTTTCCGTATTTCGCTGCCCACGCTGATCAATGAATACATCACGGTGGTCAAGCTGACCTCGCTGGTCTCGGTCATCTCCCTGACGGAAATCCTCACCGTCGGCCAACGCCTCTATGCCACCAACTTCCTGGTCATGGAAACCCTGGCGGCGGTAGGCGTCTATTACGTGTTGATCGTCACTGTGTTCGGTTATTTCCTGCAGCGCCTGGAGCGCTACCTGGACCTGAACTTCCGCAAGCCGCACACACTCGACGCGGCCACCATCGCCCGGTTCAAGGCCAGCGCCGAAGCCTTGCCCGACATTGCGCGCAAAGCGGCAGGCAACAACACGACGCCCATCCTGCAACTGAAGAACATCCAGAAGAGCTATGGCACCCACAAGGTGCTGATGGGTATCGACCTGAATGTCGAATACGGCCAGGTGGTCTCGATCATCGGGCCATCCGGCTCCGGCAAGACGTCGCTGATCCGCACGGTCAATGGCCTGGAAACCATCGATACAGGTGACATTCTGTTGTTCGGTGAAAAGTTCATCGAAGCATCGGACAAACCCAACAGCACCCGCCTGCGCAAAGGCGTGCGGCACATCGGCATGGTGTTCCAGAACTTCAATCTGTTCCCGCACCGCACCATTCTCGACAACGTCACCCTGGCACCCCGTTACCACGGCCAGCCGGGCGAACTGAGTGAACATCGTGCCTATGCGCTACTGGACAAGGTCGGCCTGCTGGCCCATGCCCACAAGTACCCGCACCAGCTCTCCGGCGGTCAGCAACAGCGCGTAGCGATCGCTCGGGCCCTGGCGATGGAGCCGCAGATCATGCTGTTCGACGAGCCGACCTCGGCCCTGGACCCGGAACTGGTCAACGACGTGCTGAACGTGATCCGCGACCTGGCCAAAGAAGGCATGACCATGCTGATCGTGACCCACGAAATGGACTTTGCCATGTCGATATCCGACCGGGTCGTATTCATGGAAAACGGTAATATCCAACTGGATGCCGCACCGCAAACCATACGATGCGATGCCGAAGGGGAACGAGTGCGGCGCTTCATGGGCATCAGTACCCGATCGCCCAACCTGTCTGCAACGCTGGATCATGCATGAGCAGGCAACCACTTTCTTCGAGCTTCCTTCATTCAGGAAAACACGCATGAATCTTGGAATAGCAGGACGCTGGGCGCTGATATGCGCCGCCAGCAAAGGTCTGGGCAAAGCCTGCGCACAGGCACTGGTTAACGAAGGCGTGAACGTGGTGATCACCGCGCGCGGCGAACAGACGCTCAATGAAACAGCCCGTCAGCTCAGGGCGATAAACCCTGAAGTGACGGTCATCGCCGTCGCCGGAGACATTTCGACGCCCGAGGGTCGGGTGGCAGCGCTCAAGGCCCATGAGCATTTCGATATTTTGATCAACAACGCTGGTGGCCCTCCCCCCGGGGATTTCCGCGAATGGAATCGCGACGCCTGGCTCAAGGCGCTGGATGCCAACATGCTGACCCCTATAGAGTTGATCAAGGCAACGGTCGACGGTATGGCGGCACGTGGATTTGGTCGGATCATCAACATCACGTCGAGTGCCGTGAAGTCCCCTATCGAAAGCCTGGGCTTGTCCAACGGCGCGCGCAGTGGTCTGACGGGGTTTGTCGCGGGGCTTGCCCGGCAAGAAAACATTGCCAGTCGCAATGTGACGATCAACAACCTGCAACCGGGCTCCTTCGACACCGATCGACTGCGTGACAACCTGGTCGCTGCTGCCCAGGAGTCAGGGCAAGACAGCGAAGAATTCCTTGACCAATGCCGTAGCGAAATTCCCGCCAAACGCTTCGGCTCAGCCGAGGAGTTCGGTGCGCTGTGTGCCTTCGTATGCAGCAGCCATGCGGGCTACCTGACCGGGCAGAACCTGTTGATTGATGGAGGGGCCGTTCGCTCCAGCCAATAATTGGCCGCCAACCGGATCGGCACCCCATGGCGGTGCCGGACGGCCTGTTGCAGGCCGTCACCCCCACATCGGGTCAATCAGGGTTTGCGCGCAATGATCACCTGACTTTTCGCCACCACCGCATCCAGCGCCTGCTTGATCTGCGTGCCCCGTGGCGAGGCCAGGATCGCCTGCCAGGTATCCGCCCAGTGATTGAGCAACGGATGGTCCGGGTTGCTGAAATCGACCTTGGCTTCCCAGAACAGCAGCATCCACATCGACCAGTAGAATCCGTACTGGCTGTGGCTGATCACCTCCAGGCCGGCATCACTGACCATGGCCTTGAACTGCTCTTCGCTGATGATGCGGATGTGGTTGGGCTTCTGGAAATACTCCGCCGCCGCAATGTCTTTCTGCAGGTCTTCGGAGCTGGGGTGCGGGACGCTCAGCAGGTACAACGCGCCCGGTTTGCCGACGCGCACCAGTTCAGCGAGGAACTGCGCCGGATCGTCCACGTGCTCGATGACCTCGGTCGACACCACCCGGGTGGCGGTCCCATCGGCAATCGGCAGCGGGTTGCAGTCGGTGACATGACATTCGACGTCGCGGGCCGGTGTATCGCCCAAGCGCTGACGGGTCGCCTCGACCTTGGCCGCGTCGATATCGGCGATGATGATCTTCGCCCCGCGCATCCCGCAGAAATGCACGTTTCCGCCGTCTCCACAGCCGACATCGAGCAGTGTGTCCTCGGGGGTCACCGGGAAACCGGTGAACAGTTCGCCGGTCTGCTGATTGAACCAGCCGCTGAGCATCGCATCGTGCAGGCCGAGCATGTAGGGGTCGACTTTCTCCGCCACTGGCGCCGCGGACGGTGTCTCTGGCTGCACAGGCGCGGGCGTGCCCGCCGTGAGTTTCTTCAAAAGGCTCAGCATGAGGTGGCTCCAGAGGATGGGACGGCTGTTCGGGAGGTGCCCAGGCGTTTGACCAGCGAGGCGCCGCGGTTGCGCATGGGCATTTCAATGAAGCGATAGTTGAGTTCGCTCAGCAGCACGATCAAGCCGCCAGCCATCAGCAACATCAGAATCGGATGGCCAGCCGGACTGGGCAGCCCGGCAGCCTGTAACCGGAAAATGAATTCACGAACCAGCAAGTAGGCCGGGATATGGATCAGGTAAATCCCGTAGGAACGGCTGCCGACCCAGGTCATCAGGTTTTTGAACACGCCGCGCGACAACAGGTAATCGCGGTTGTAAGAAGCGATCCAGACCAGCAGCGCGCACAGCACCGCAATCACGCCGATCCGGTAAGAAGTGAAGGTGAATCGATCCGTTGCCATGAAGCTGAGCAGCAGCGACACCGTGATCAGTGTGGCAACACCCGCCCATGGACGACGCAAGAATTTTGGCTCCCGGCGCAGGTACGACGGTTGCGTACTCCACATCGCCAACAGCACGCCAAGGGCCAGCGCGTCGGTGCGCACCACCATCAGGATCGGTGTGCGCAAGGTGAACAATTGAACTGCCACCAGCGCCAGCAACGCCCACACCAGGTGCTTGCGAAACAGCACGATCATCAGTGGGAACAGCAGGTAGAACTGCTCTTCCAGCGACAGGCTCCAGTACACGAAACTGGTGCCATATTCGTAATGATAAAAACTGTCGGCAAAGCGAAAGTTGGCGTACTGGGCGATGCCGGCCAGGGTCGCCTGAAGGTTCGCGTGCAGGGTGCCGAACGCGCCGGAGCGGTTGAGAAAAAGGCACGCCAGCAACATCAGCGCCAGCCATAGCCAGGCCGACGGCAGCAATCGAAAGGCCCGGCGCAACCAGAAATTGCGCGTCTGTTGCCAATATTCCTGACGCGTTGTGCAGCGGCGCATGGCCGGGATCAGGCTGCGAGCAATGACGAAGCCCGAGATCGCGAAAAACAAATCCACGCCCCACCACGGCTGGCTGTACAGCGTGATGGCCTGCAACACCGGCACCGCCGCCGCGAACAGGCTGTCCTGCAGGTGATGAAACAGCACGCCAAGCACCGCAATGCCGCGTAGCAACTCGATATCCATGATCCGGTTTTCGTTGCTCATGCGCCCTCCCGGACATGAGGTTTGCGGGCAATGATCACCTGGCTCTTGGGCATGAACCGGTCCAGCATCTGCTTGATGGCCAACCCGTCGGGCTGGGCCAGCAAGTCCTGCCAGGTTTTCGCCCAGCTTTCCATCAACGGTGGATACGGCGCCTGAATCCGGTCGCGAACCGCGCCCCCCAATTCACGCCCGGCAGCCCGCTCGCTGGCCCAGAAAAAAATCATGCCCATGACCCAGAAAAACCCGGTGGCCTGGCGATGCTCGATGACCAGGCCCGCGTCTTCCACCAGCGCGGCGAATCGCTCGGGGCTGAAAATCTGCACGTGATTGGGTGATTGAAAATAGCTGGCCGGAGCGATGCCTTTCTGCAAATGCTCGCCCACCGGGGACGGCACGCTCAGCAGGTACAGAGCGCCGGGGCGGCCCATACGCACCAGTTCGGCCATGAAGGGTTCTGGCTGATCGATGTGTTCGAGCACTTCCATGCACACGACTTTGCTGGCGCACCCGTCGGCCAATGGCAGCGGCAAACTGTTACTGACCAGTCCCAGGTTCGGTTTGTCCGATTGCGCCGCCACTTGCCGGGCAAGCTCGCTGACCTTGTCGTGCTCACTGTCGGTGAAGATCACCGAAGCGCCCTGGCGGACCGCGAACAAGGTCGCCACCCCTTCACCGCAACCGACATCCAGCAAGGTGTCGCCGGCGGTGATGGCAAACCCTTTGAGCAATTCGCCGCTGTCACCCGAAAACCAGCCGTCATGCATTGCATCGTGCAAGCCCACCTCTCTTGGCGACACACGGGATTGCTCGACCGGTGACGGCGCGGGCCGGGGCTCGGGTTTCGTCTCTGGAAAGAAACGTCTGACCAATGCGCGAATCATGCCTCGGGGGTTTCCACGACACGGTTCTCGAACAGGCGCTCAAAAAATACGCCGAGCCTCTGCCCGGCAGTGGCCTGACTGCAGAATTTCCTGAGGCTGGCCACTGCGTGCACGGACATCTGTGCATAACGCCCGGGATCACCCCTGGCCACGTCATAGCTCGATTGGTAAGCCCTGCACAACGACGCCCAATTGGTGACGTAACGCAAGGTACGAAACGCCCTGCGCGGGTCATGAGGCCAGGCCGTCAGCTCATCGGTGGAGTCAATCAGGAATGCATTATCGGCATCCAGATAATCGATCATCGCCGTGGTTCGTGGCGCCACCGCCGGTTTGCCACAGGACATGAACTCCATCAGTGGAAGACATTGGCCTTCGCCGTAGGACGTGTTGACCACGTAACTCGTGGCTTGCACCAGTTGCTCATAGTCCGCGTCAGCCAGATAGCCGTAAATCAGCACGACCCGGCAGCGGTAAGACTGGTTTTTGTACAAGTGGTGAAGGATGTCGGTCAGCGCTTCCTCGGCATCGTGGTGCGTCAGTTTGAGCACCAGCGTTGCATCGTCCACCTCGCGAAACGTCACGCAAAAGGCACTGAGCATGTCTTCCCAATTCTTGCGCCCGTCACCGGGGTTGAACACCGAGGTGTAAATCACGCCGTCGAGGATCAACTCGTGTTCACTCGGCGGGGCCTTGAAATCAATACCCGTACCTTCGCGAGTGGCCACGGGGCCGAAGGCTCGCAAGTCGAGTTCGCGGCTGTCGGCCAGCAACCCCTTGAGCTTCAACCGCACCTGGCTGGCCAGGGGCTGACGTTGCAAGTGGGCGCCGCGTTCGGAAAACCGGTCCCATACCGGGGCCGGTACCGCGATGATCGGATAGTCGACGCCCATCGCCTCGCGCACCGCATTCACGGTGTAGCTGGAATGTGTAATCGCCGCACCTGCTGCCTGCAACACCGTGCGCCAGTCATTGAGCGGGTCACCGGCAAAGGGTTCGTTGGGGATGGTGCTGAATTCCCACGCGAACACCGGCAGCGTCGGGCAGGTGAAATTGACCGGCGTGCGATGGGGCGGTGAGAACGACAGGAACACGCACGCTTCACCACGGGACAAACAGTCCATGTACAAGGCATCGACTTCGGCCTGCGGGTCGCTGACTTCTACCACTCGCCCCAGTCGCTCCAGCACGGGCCGGTACTCCTTGAGCACGAAGTAATAGCT
Source organism: Pseudomonas sp. GW821-FHT02A08 (assembly GCF_059422045.1). Classification (NCBI taxonomy): domain Bacteria; kingdom Pseudomonadati; phylum Pseudomonadota; class Gammaproteobacteria; order Pseudomonadales; family Pseudomonadaceae; genus Pseudomonas; species Pseudomonas sp. GW821-FHT02A08. Next base: position 18,828 of record NZ_JBWKWD010000044.1, on the reverse strand, counting down.
GTACTCCGAGCGGCCAAGGTTCTGGGCGATGGTGTGCTGGTTGGTTTCCGAATGAATGATGATCAGCATGAGGCGGTATCCGTCACGGTTGCTGTCGGCAAAGCCTGTGGCGCCAGCCCGAAAAAATCCGCCAGGCGTTTGTGCACCGGGGCGAATGCGCAGTAATCACGCATGCGCTCGACGGCGGCGAGGGACATGCGCTGATACTCCAGCGGTTGTTCCTTGGCCAGGCGGTAGCTGTTTTCGTAAGCGGTTTTCAGCGAACCCCAATCCGGCCGGTAACGCAGGGTGCGGTAGATGATGCGAGTGTCCTGCGGCCAGATGGTCAGCTCTTCGCTGGACTTGACCACAAACGCCACACGCTCATCGATGTAGTCCTCCATGGCCGTGTGATCCGGGGCAATCACCGGTTTACCGCTGGCCATGAACTCCATCAGCGGCAGGCACAGCCCTTCGCAGCGCGAGGCATTGACGTAATAACTGGCGGCTTCGTACAGCCGGGCGTATTGCGGGTCGTCCAGGTAGCCGTGCATGACCACCACCCGACAGGCGAACGGCGAAAGCTGTGCGAGCAACGTCATCAGTTCGTCGTGGTAGGACGACAGATCGCTTTGGGTAATCTTCAGCACCAGCGTCGCGTCAGACGTTTCACGAAACGCCCAGCAGAATGCGGTGATCAGTTGATGCCAGTTCTTGCGACCGTCACGCGGGTTGAACACGGTGACGTACACCACACCGTCAACCTGTGTTTCGACCTGGGCGGTGGTGTCCGGCCACTGTCGCGGTTCTGGCTCGGGTACTACAACCGTCTGCGGGCCTGCGATGGCCGGCAACCAGCCAGCGAGACGCTCATGGGCGGCATCCGACAACAAGTCGCGTATTCCTTCCCAATACCACTGACTTAGAAAATGCGTGCGATGCACCGGGACCGGTAGCGATTTACCTTTGTCCAGGCGCCACATATGCAGGTAATGCCGAGCAATCACCAGGCGACGCTTGAGCGTCAGCGGCGGTGGCTTCAATGCCTCCAGCTCGGCCTCGAGCGCCGCCAGTTCCTCGGCGGTCGGCACGACGGGAATCAGTGCATCGGCGCTCAGCCCGAGTGTGCGCGTATCGAAGATGCAACCCTTGATGCCCAGGGTCGAGCCGGCGCTGATCGGGACGCTGGTGTGGCGACTACGAATGTCGGCGAAGTTTTCCCACAACGGCGTCGGCAACACCAACACCGGAAAGTCTTCGCCCATGGTTCGACGAATCGCCCGGGCGGTATGGCTGGAGAGTGTGATCACCCGGCCCTGGCGCGCCAGCATTTGCGTCCAGTCCTGGCGCGGGTCGTTGTCCCATTGTTCATCGGGAATCGAATCAAACTCCCAGGCCACCACGCAGATCGTCGGGCACTCAAGGTCGTTCGGGGTTTTCTGCGGCGGCGTAAACGACAGGAACAGACTGTCTTCGCCGGCGGCCAATAATTGTTTGTAGAGCGGATCGACCTCGGCGGTGGAGGACACCACATGCACTCGCCCAAGGCTTTCGAGCACAGGGCGATACGCCTTGAGCACGAAGTAGTAACTGTACTCGGGACGGCCGAGACTCTGGCTGATGGAGCTGTCGTTGACGTCGGAGTAAAGAATAAAATTCATGGTATCCCACGGTGACGCCGCCATCCCGGCAGCCTCACGCCATGACGGGGAGAACACGGTTCGAGTCAGTGATTACTGGCGCTCGTCCATCGTCTTGCTGCCCGTCTTCGTTCTTGTTTTAGTGGTCAGTTTCTCGCAGTTTCGAAGCGACGCTGCCGAACCCCGGAAAATCGTGACGATGGGCATTCTAACCACATCCGTTGAGGATTCGTGAACCGCCCGACGAGAATAAATCAGGCTACGCTGACGAGAACTGACCGGTCACGATTGGACCTGTTGAAATTGCCGAGCAAATGGCACAGATTGACCACCAAACAACTACAACAAACATTTCATCTGTCTTTGCGAGTGATCCTGTTGGTTCGTAAGACCTTTCCATCAAGCCAATCGGGAATGGATGAAATGTATGACCGGGGGGTCGCTGTTGAAAAAGCGTCTGTTTGTCACGGGCCTGACTGGATTCACAGGGCAACACATCCAATCGCGTTTGCAGGCCGATACCTCGGAATGGGAACTTCTGCCTGTTCCTTGCCGCTACGATCTCGCCGCGCCGGACAGCCTCGAAGGCTTGTGGCCGGAATTGCCCGATGCGGTAATTCACCTGGCTGGCCAGACTTTCGTCCCGGACGCCTTTCGTGATCCGGCGCACACCCTGAACATCAATCTGCTGGGCACCCTGAACCTGCTGCAAGCTCTCAAGGCCCGCGGCTTCACCGGCACGTTCCTGTACGTCAGCTCCGGTGATGTCTATGGCCAGGTCACTGAAGCCGATTTGCCCATCACTGAAATGCAGCCTCCCTGCCCGCGCAATCCATACGCTGTGAGCAAACTGTCAGCCGAGTTCCTGAGCCTGCAATGGGGCCTGAGCGAGGACTTGCCCGTACTGGTCGCCCGCCCGTTCAACCACATCGGCACCGGGCAGAAAGACAGCTTCGTCATCGCCAGCGCAGCACGTCAGATCTGCCGGATCAAGCAAGGCCTGCAAGGGCCACAACTGGAGGTCGGGGACATCGACGTCACCCGCGATTTCCTTGATGTCGGGGACGTGGTCTCGGCCTACCTGGCCTTGCTGGAAAAAGGTACACCGGGGCAGGTCTACAACATTTGCTCAGGGCGCGAGCAGAGCATTCGCAGTCTGATCGAACAACTGGCGGATCTTGCCCAGGTCGACCTGCAACTGGTCCAGGACCCTGCACGGCTTCGCCGCGCGGATCAGCGGCGTGTGTGTGGCAGCCCTGCGAGGCTGGCCCAGACCACCGGATGGAAATCTGAAATCACAACACAACAATCCCTGCGGGCGATCCTGTCCGACTGGGAGAAGCGAGTACGACAAGAATGACTAAAAGTGCATTGATCACAGGTATCACCGGCCAGGATGGCGCGTATCTGGCCAAACTGCTGCTCGACAAGGGCTACAAAGTCCACGGCCTGGTGGCGCGCCGCAGCAGCGACTCGCGCTGGCGCTTGCGCGAGATGGGGGTCGAGGCGGACATCGTCTACCTGGAAGGCGACATGGCCGATGCCTGTTCAGTGCAGCGCGCGGTGATCAAGTCGGCGCCGGACGAGATCTACAACCTCGCCGCGCAAAGCTTTGTCGCGGCCTCCTGGGATCAACCGGTGACCACCGGCATCGTCGACGGCCTGGGCGTGACCCACCTGCTCGAAGCGATCCGTCAGTTCAGCCCGCACACGCGCTTCTACCAGGCGTCCACCAGCGAAATGTTCGGCCTGATCCAGGCCGAGCAGCAAGACGAGGACACCCCCTTCTATCCGCGCAGCCCTTATGGCGTGGCCAAGCTGTACGGCCACTGGATCACCGTGAACTACCGCGAAAGTTTCAACCTGCACGCCAGCAGCGGCATTCTGTTCAACCATGAATCACCGCTGCGCGGCATCGAGTTCGTGACGCGCAAAGTCACCGACGCCGCCGCCCGCATCAAGCAGGGCAAGCAGCAGGAACTGCGTCTGGGCAACATCGACGCCAAGCGCGACTGGGGCTTTGCCGGGGACTACGTCGAAGCCATGTGGCTGATGCTGCAACAGGACAAGCCCGACGACTTCGTGGTGGCCACCGGTGTGACCACCACCGTACGCGAGATGTGCCGGATCGCCTTCGATCATGTGGGCCTGAACTACCGCGACTACGTGAAGATCGACCCGGCGTTCTTGCGCCCGGCCGAAGTCGAAGTGCTGCTCGGCAACCCGGCCAAGGCCCAGCGTGTACTGGGCTGGAAACCAAAAACCGATCTGGATGCCTTGATCCGCATGATGATGGATGCGGACATGAAACGCGTCGCCAAGGAGTAGGCCATGCTGATTCCCGTGATTCTCTGCGGTGGTGCCGGGACAAGGTTGTGGCCGGTGTCGCGTGAAGACCATCCCAAACCGTTCATGTCATTGCCCGACGGCCAGTCGCTGCTGGGCAAGACCTATCGGCGTGCCGCGCAACTGATCGCCGGCTGGGGAGATATCGTCACGGTGACCAACCGCGAGTACTACTTCCAGAGCAAGGATCACTTTCGGGACGCGCACCTGGGCCGTCATCGCGGGCACTTCCTGTTGGAGCCGACGGGTCGCAACACGGCGCCGGCCATTGCTGCCGCCGCCCTCTCCCTCCAGGCCCTGCATGGCGACGACGCGATCATGCTGGTCATGCCCGCCGACCATCTGATCGTCAATGTCGACGCACTGAAGGACGCGGTCGAGCATGCCGTGACATTGGCCAGGTGCGGTCACCTGGTGACCTTCGGTGTCGTGCCGACCGCTGCGCAAACCGGTTTTGGCTACATTGAAACCGGCACATCGCTGGACGACAAAGGCGCTGCCCACGTGCGGCGCTTCGTCGAAAAACCCGACCTGCAAACCGCGACTCATTACCTGGAAAGCGGCAACTTCCTGTGGAACTCCGGGATGTTCTGCTTCTCGGTCGCCAGCGTACTGGCCGAACTGCAAACCCATGCTCCCGATTTGCTGGAGCAGACGCGAACCTGCATGGCCGCCAGTGCCGCGGTGGAAAACGCGGGGTGTTTGCAACAGGAACTGTCGCCGGCCCTGTTCGGCGAAATCATGGACATTTCCATCGACTACGCGTTGATGGAGCGCTCCGACAAGGTAGTCGTCGTGCCGGCCCGTTTCGACTGGAGCGACATCGGTTCCTGGGGTGCGGTGGCCGCGCTGGTACCGGCGGATGCACAAAACAACCGCGCCGTCGGCGAGTCGATTTTTATCGACAGCCATAACAACTTCGTCCACAGCGAAGACCGTCTGGTCGCGACCGTGGGCGTGGACAACCTGATCATCGTCGACACCGCCGACGCGGTGCTGGTGGCCCACGCCGACCGCGCCCAGGATGTGCGCCGGGTGGCCAGGCAACTCAAGGATAAAGAGCACGAAGCCTATCGCCTGCACCGTACGGTAAGCCGGCCATGGGGCACCTACACCGTGCTCGAGGAAGGCCCGCGCTTCAAGATCAAACGCATCGTGGTCAAGCCTGGCGCCAAGTTGTCACTGCAAATGCACCACCATCGCAATGAACACTGGGTGGTGGTCGAAGGCATGGCCAAGGTCACCAACAATGGCACAGGCACTCGCCTGGTGGCCAAGAACGAATCGACCTTCATTGCCGCGGGTCACAAGCATCGCCTGGAAAATCCCGGCGTGATCGACCTTGTGATCATCGAAGTGCAAAGCGGCGAATACCTGGGAGAGGACGACATCGTCCGCTTCGAAGATCAATACGGCAGGACGGTTTGAATGCTGCTTTCCCTTTACCGCACGCTGAGCAGCTATCGAGGGTTCATCCTCGGTAGCGTCCAGCGGGAGTTTCAGGCGCGTTATCGCAATTCGTTGTTCGGTGCCCTCTGGACCGTGCTCAATCCGCTGTCGATGATCATTGTCTACACCGTGATTTTTTCCCAGATCATGCGCGCGCGTTTGCCAGGGGTAGATGACGGCATGGCCTACAGCATCTACCTCTGCGCCGGGTTGCTGACCTGGGGCTTGTTCGCGGAAATCACCGTGCGCAGCCAGAACATGTTTCTGGATAACGCCAATCTGCTGAAAAAAATCAGCTTTCCACGGATCTGCCTGCCGGTGATCGTGCTGTTGAATGCCGGTATCAACTTCGCAATCATCATCGGCCTGTTCCTCGGCTTTCTGTTGATCACCGGTCGACTGCCGGGCCTGGCACTGTTTGCGCTCATTCCTCTGCTGGCGTTACAGGTGATGTTCTGTGCCGGGTTGGGGATTATTCTTGGCGTATTGAATGTGTTTTTTCGCGATGTCGGGCAATTTTTCGCCATCTGTCTGCAATTCTGGTTCTGGCTGACGCCAATCGTTTACCCGATGAGCATCCTGCCCGATTGGGTGCAGCGCTTGCTGCAACTCAACCCCCTGACCAACCTGATCACCAGCTACCAGAACATCTTCCTGTATGGCCAATGGCCCGTCTGGAGTTCGCTGCTGCCGATCCTGGTCGCCAGCGTTTTGTTTCTCGTCATCGGGCTGCGGCTGTTTCGGCAGAGGGTCGGTGAAATGGTGGATGAACTCTGATGGGGCACATACGCGTCACCGGCCTGGGCAAGGCCTATAAACAATACCCAACCCGGTGGAGTCGACTGGTCGAATGGCTGGTCCCGTTCTCGCCGATCCGTCATCGCCAGCATTGGGTGCTACAAGGCGTGACCTTCCAGATTGCCCCCGGAGAATCGGTGGGTATCGTCGGGGTCAACGGCGCCGGCAAAAGCACCTTGTTGAAGATGATCACCGGTACCACCCAACCCACCTGCGGCACCATTGAGCTCGAAGGCCGCGTCGCCGCCCTGCTGGAATTGGGCATGGGTTTTCATGCGGACTTTACCGGCCGGCAGAATGCGGTCATGGCAGGGCAACTGCTGGGCATGCAGGTCGAAGAAATAGAAGCATTGATGCCGGAAATCGAACGCTTCGCGGAAATAGGCGACGCCATCGACCACCCGGTGCGCACTTATTCCAGCGGTATGCAAATGCGTCTGGCGTTCAGTGTGGCCACCGCGCGGCGCCCGGACATTTTGATCGTCGATGAAGCACTGTCGGTGGGGGATGCCTACTTCCAGCACAAAAGTTTCGACCGCATCCGCAGTTTTCGCAAAGCCGGCACCACGCTGTTGATCGTCTCCCATGACCGCTCGGCGATTCAGTCGATCTGCGACTCGGCGATCCTCCTGGAAAACGGCCACATGGCCATGCACGACACCCCCGAATCCGTGATGGATTACTACAACGCCCTGCTCGCCGAGCGTGAAGGACAGACCGTGCGCCAGGAAGCCCTCGCAGGCGGCCAGGTCAGTACCATTTCGGGAACGGGTGAAGCCAGGATTCTGACCGTGCGCTTGCTCGACAATCATGAACGCTCCATCGACGCCGCCGAAGTCGGCCAGCCGGTCGTGCTGGAGGTGAATGTCGAGGTTCGCCAGGACATCGAACGGCTGGTATTGGGCTTCATGATCAAGGATCGCCTGGGCCAGGCCATGTACGGCATCAACACCCATCGCCAGGATCAGGCGCTGACCAACTTGCGGGCTGGCGAGCGTGTGACCTATCGCTTTGCTTTCGTCATGGGGCTGGGCAAGGGTAACTATTCCGTGGCGTTGAGCCTGTCACGCCTGGATTCACACCTGGACCGCAACTTCGAGTGGCGCGATTACGGGTTGGTGTTCCATGTGATCAACAACCGCCAGGAAGATTTTGTCGGCTGCTCGTGGCTGGCCGCGAAGACCACCGTCACGCGCTCGAGCGCGCCGGTCACCTCGGGGAGCACGCCATGACGCGTCTTTTGGTGGAGTGCACGCACGTATTCCAGCACCCCAAGGTCAATTCGGGTATTCAGCGGGTGGTGCGCAACGTCGTCAACCAGCTACCGGAGTCGGTCGGCGATGTTGAATGCATCCCGGTTGTGATGCTTAAGGGCAAGCTCTATCGGGTACTGCAACTCGGCGCGCTGAACATTCCGTTTTTCGATGCCTTGATGATCTTTGGTGGACGACTTGGGCGCTTGGCTCACCGCTTCTGGCAATTGCATCAGCGCTTGCACAATCAAAGCAACTCACGAGTGATCAAGCGTTTGCTGCACGTGGCCTACCGGGTGACAGCGGTCACCTGTTTCAGCCTTCCGCTACGTGCGATCGAGGGAATCAACCAGTATCAACTGCCCAAACGTTGCACGCCGCTGCAGCACCAACCGGGGGATCAACTGGTGCTGCTGGACTCGTCCTGGCACACCGATTTCTTCCCGTTTGCCGAACGACTCAAAAGTGAAGGCGTGGGCATCGTTTCGGTGATTTACGACCTGATTCCCGTGACGCATCCGCAGTTTTACGACACGCGGTTGGTGCAGGTTTTCAACGAGTGGTTCGACTGGATCACCCAAACCGCCGATGGCTACGTGGCCATTTCCGCCACGGTGCGCGATCAGGTGCGTGATGAATTGCAGCGCCGCCTGGGTCCTGCCAAGGCCAGTGAATTGTGGTTCGACTATTTCCACCTCGGCTGCGAACTGGACCTGAGCGAAGTCACGGCCGTCGTCGAGCCGCGCCTGACGCATATTTTCAAAACGCCGGAACCAGTGTTTTTGATGGTCAGTACCATCGAGCCGCGCAAGAACCACGACTACCTGCTGGACGCCTTCGAACGGGCCTGGGCGGCAGGCTCCAATGCCCGGCTGTGCATTGCCGGGCGAATCGGCTGGAAATGCGATGCACTGCTGACCCGGGTCCGTAATCACCCGCAGTTGAACCAACAACTGTTCATGTTCAACGACCTGAGCGACACCAGCCTCGAACATGCCTACACCCACGCCAGCTCACTGGTGTTTCCGTCTTTTGTGGAAGGCTTTGGCCTGCCGCTGGTAGAAGCCATGCAGCGTGGACTGCCAGTCATGGGCAGCGACATTGCGGTCTTTCGCGAAATCGGCGGCGAGTTCATGGCGTACTTCGATCTGGCCGAACCACAAAGCCTGGCTGACCTGGTCATTCGTTTCGAGAGCAGCGGTCAATTCCCGGCCACTCGTGACGTCGCGGACTGGCGCTGGATCGGCTGGCGTGAAGCCAGTGCGCAATTGGCCGAACACACCCTGCGCAATCTTTCGGACGTGCCGCTCGTACAAGAGAGGCAATATGCGCATTGCCCTTAACGCCCGCATCCTCCAGGCGCCGCGCACCGGCATCGGCCACTACGTCGTCGAACTGGCGAACGCCCTGGCGAGTGAACCGGATATTGAACTGGCGCTGTTTCATGGCTGGGGCTGGAGTACCGTGCTGCCTGAGGCGGCCATGCCCGGTTATTCCCGACTGACACCATTGCTGCGGCAGATTCCGGGGGCCTATCAGGCCCGACGGTGGCTGGAGCAGAAACGCTTCGATCAAGGCCGCGGGCAGGCCATCGACCTCTACCACGAACCGAGTTTGTGGCCGCTGTCATTCGACGGCCCGACAGTCATCACCCTGCATGACCTGACTCACCTGCACTATCCCGAAACGCAGCCACCGGCGCGCTTGCGAGAAATCGAACGGCGCGTGACCGGTGGCGTGCAACAGGCAAGCCTGATTCTGACCGACTCGCAGTCCATTGCTGACGAAGCCCAGGCCCATTTCGGGTTACCGGCCAAGCGATTTGTCGTCGCCCCACTCGGAGTAGCCGCGCGTTTTCACCCGCGGTCCCCCGAGGCTATCGACGCCGTACTCAAGACCCATGGCGTCGAAGCGCGGGAATACTTCCTCTGTGTCGGCACCCTGGAACCGCGCAAGAATTTGTCCCTCGCCCTGCGCGCCCACGCCCGATTGCCGGAATCAGTCCGTCAGCGTTTTCCATTGCTGATCGTCGGCATGGCCGGCTGGCAGCGCGAGCAGTTCAGCGAAGAATTGCACCAGGCCCTGGCCTGCGGTTGTGTCTGTTTGCTGGGCTATCTGCCTGACGAGCACGTTGCGCAGCTGTTGGCCGGTGCCCGGGCATTGATTTTTCCGTCGCTTTACGAAGGTTTTGGCTTGCCGGTGCTGGAGGCCATGGCCTGCGGCACACCGGTCATTCTGACCAGACGTTCGGCCATGCCCGAAGTCGCAGGCTCTGCGGGTAACTATGTTGAACCGGATGAAACAGACGGCTTGCGCGATGCAATGAGTCGTCTGATCGAGGATCTAGCGCATTGGCAGGCATGCCGAGAAGCCGGATTGCTACAGGCAAGGCTTTTTACCTGGGAGCGCTGCGCGCAAGTGACGGCCAACGCTTACCGCCAGGTTCTGGGAGGTTGAATGCGAGTTCTTCATTTTTTCAAGACGTACCTGCCTGACTCGGTCGGCGGGATCGAACAAGTGATTTTCCAGTTGTGCGAAAGCGGTGCCCTGCACGGCGTTGAAGGCAAGGTGCTGACACTCAGCGCCGATCCGACACCGCCGGTGATGCAGATCGCTCAACATGAAGTCCATCGAGCCAGGCTCGACATTCAGTTCGCCTCCACAGGGTTTTCCTGGAGCGTCTTCAAACAGTTTTGCGAGCTGGCAGCCGAGGCCGACGTGGTCAATTACCACTTTCCATGGCCGTTCATGGACCTGGTGCATTTCGCCAGCGGCCTGAACAAGCCCAGCGTGGTGACGTACCACTCGGACATCATCCGTCAGAAACAGCTGCTCAAACTTTACCGGCCGCTGATGAATCGCTTTCTGCACAGCGCCGACCGGATCATCGTTGCATCGCCTAATTACCTGCACACCAGTGATGTGTTGCAACAGTTTCAACACAAGACCCGAGTGATCCCCTATGGATTGAACAAGACCGGTTACCCACAGCCGGACAGCGATCGAACGGCCCACTGGCGGCAAAAGCTTGGCGACAAGTTCTTTCTGTTTGTAGGTGTGATGCGCTACTACAAAGGTTTGCACATCCTGCTCGACGCCCTGAAGGACCTGGATTACCCGACAGTGATTGTCGGTGCCGGCCCGCTGGAACTAGAGCTGCATGCACAGGCGGCCGCCTTGGGTTTACGCAATATTCACTTCCTCGGGCGTCTGGGAGACGAGGACAAGGTAGCGCTGCTGCAACTGAGCTACGCCATCGTGTTCCCGTCGCACCTGCGCTCCGAAGCCTTTGGCATTTCGCTGCTGGAAGGCGCGATGTATGGCAAACCGATGATCTCCAGTGAAATTGGCACTGGCACCAGTTACATCAACATCCATAACGAGACCGGACTAGTGGTGCCACCGAGTAATCCTTTGGCGTTTCGCGAGGCGATGCGCACGCTTTGGGAAAACCCGGTGCTGGCGGCGCAAATGGGCGAGAAGGCACAGGCCCGTTATCAGAATCTGTTCACGGCGGACGAAATGGGTCGCAAATGGGCAATGTTGTATGAGGAACTGCTGGAAGAAAAAACCCTCGCCTACGCATGAGGCCTTCCGGCAGATCCGAGTTACCCCTGCTGCTGCGTTGCAACAGTGTTACGATCGCGCAACTGTAGATTTTCCATGGCTTGCGCACTACGTGTGCAAGCCATGGACTGTTCCTATTGGCCCCTGACTTCCTGCTGACCGCCTATGCAACGCCTGCTCAATGACCGCCTGGACTGGAACCTGCTGCGCACCTTTCGGGTGATTGGTCAGGAGCAGAGCATCAGCCGCGCCGCCGCCCGCCTGCACCTGACGCAACCGGCAGTGAGCCAGGCACTCAAGCGCCTGGAAGAACAACTGGGCCGCCAACTGATTGCCCGTCGCGGGCCACGTTTTGTCCTGACCGAAGTCGGCGAGCAGATCTTCGCCCTGGCCGGGGAAATCTACGGGCAAATGTCCCAGGTCAGCAGCGTGCTGGAACAACCGGCCGACGAAGTGATCGGCAAGGTGCGGTTGCTGATCATCAGCCGGATTTTCTCCGAGCGCTTTGATGACTTCCTCGCCGACTTCCATCGCCAATACCCGCGAGTGGACCTGGAAGTCGACGTGATGCGCAGTTCCGACATCGTCAGCGCCCTCCAGGAAAAAACCGCGACCCTTGGCCTGAGCCTCAATCGGCGCCCGCAGCCACGCCTGGAGCAGCGCTTGTTCCTGCGTCAGCGCTATGCGTTTTTCTGCGGTAAGCACCATGGAATGTTCGGCCAACAGGACGTCGCCGAAGGGGATCTGCAACGGGAGAACTTCGTCAGTTTCACCAGCGACCAGATCGGCGGCATGCTCTCGCCGTTGACGATTTTCCGCGATCAACAGGGTTTCAGTGGCCGCATCGTCGCGTCCTCACCGAGCCTGGAGGAAGTCCGGCGACTGGTCATCGCCGGCTTCGGTATCGGCTGTCTGCCCGAACACGTGGTGGCGGCCGACGTTGACGCCGGATTGCTCTGGCGCCTGCCGCCCCACGAAGGGATTGCCGATGTAGACATTCATTTGCTGTGGAACCGCGAACAGCGCATGAGCCGTGCCGAGACAATCTTTCTTGAAAGCCTGCAACAACGGCTGACGGACTAAACGCGCAAGACCTGCGTCACCGGCTCACCGGCCAGCAAGCGTTCGAGCAGTCGCGGCTCGGCGCGATCCGAGGCCAGCGCCTGCTCGATGACAGCCTGCGCCGATACCGTGTCGAGAAACAACACGCCGTTGTCGTCCGCCAGCACCCAATCCCCCGGTTGCACCGTCACGCCGGCACAGTGGATGGGCTGGTTGATTCAGTGGCTAATCATCCATGTTGCGACTCCCCGGCAATCAGTTCGGCAACACAGTCGATCTCCAGCGATACGCCCCACAGCGCACCCGGGTGCCGGGTGCGCCGGACTTTTCTGCGGACGATAGATCGCTCATCACTGTCTCCAGGAATTCATCAAGAACTCGTTATTTAATTGTTTTGACTGGCAGTAAAACGGTTGAGGCGAAGGTTGTTGTTATGGCTCACCCAACCGGGCGGGCGAGTTCGCAGGGCATTTTCTATTGGTTCGATAGCGGTGGGTTCAATAACCCAGTAATCGGTCGGCACAGTTCAATAACGGTTCACCGTTATTCAATCGACGGTAGTTTTCCGCCACTTGTTCGGCAATACAGTCATGGGAAGCCGCCGAAGCCATGTGCGGGGTGATGGTGACACCGGGCATTGTCCAGAGCCGGTGATCGACCAGCAGAGGTTCCTCTTCGAAGACATCCAGCAAGGCGCCGCGCAACTGCCCGTTCGCCAGGGCCTGTTCGAGGTCATCGATGTTCAAATGACCGCCCCGGCCGCAGTTGACCAGTCCCGCGCCACGGGCGAGCCGCTCGAAAGTGGTCCGTCCGAGAATCCCGCGGGTTTCGCGGGTGAGGGGCAACAGGTTGATCAGCAACTCGACACCGTCGAGAAACGGATGCAACGCATCAGCCCCGGCGAACGTGCGCACACCCGGCAAGTCCTTGTTGCGCCGTGCCCAGCCGCGCACGTCGTAACCGGCTGCGACCAAATCCAGAGCAATCGCGCTGCCCAGCGATCCGAGCCCCATTACTCCGACCTTGAACTGCCCCGCCGCCCGTTGCAGCGGCCGCTCCCAGCGTTGCTCCCGCTGTTGCGACAACACCTGATCGAAACCGCGGTGATAGTGAATCACGGCCCAGCGCACGTATTCGGTCATGCCCTGGCGATGACCCGGGTCGACCACACGGCAAACCGGCAGGTCCGGGCACGACGGGTCGTGATCGAGGTGATCGATACCGGCGGCCACCGAGTGGACCACCTGCAGGTTCGGCAATGCACCGAGACTGCCCGGCAAGGGAAACCAGCACGCCGCCATCTGTGCATCCGCCGCCCGGGAATCCTCGGCCAGCACGGCGGTAAGCTGCGGCGCACTGCGGGCAAACGCCGCCTGCAATTGCTTGAGCAGCAGGGCGTCGCGGGACAACAGGACCACGGTATTGATGACGGTGCTCATGACAAATAAGACTCGCGCTGGGATTCGATCAGGGTCAAAGCGGCCTCCCAGGCCAGGTCGATGATGTTGTCCTGCTCATCACGGTCAAACTGTTCGGCGGTGTGCGCGCAGACTTCCGGCGACGGGTAATGCAATGCCGAACCACCGGCCAGTGCCTGCACCTGGGCCTGACAGGCGCGTTCCAGGAAGTGGATTTCCTGGAAGGCCTGGGCCACGCCCGAACCACCCACCAGCAAACCGTGGTTGCGCAGGATCATCGCCCGGTGCGGACCGAGGTCGGCGATCAAGCGCTCGCGCTCATCCAGCGACAGCGCGATGCCCTCGTAGGTGTGATAGGCCAGCTTGCCGTAGAACTTCAGCGCGTGCTGACTGATCGGCAGCAAGCCCTGCTTCTGCGCCGCGACCGCCATGCCGGCCGCCGTGTGGGTGTGGATCACACAGTTCAGGTCCGGACGCGCCATGTGGATCGCCGAGTGAATCACAAAGCCGGCGGCGTTGACCCGATGGCCGGCGTACTCCGGGTCGACCACCCGCCCTTCCTGATCGATGCGCACCAGGTCCGAGGCGCGCATGCGGTCGAAGATCACCCCGTAGCGGTTGATCAGGAAATGGTGTTCAGGCCCCGGAATCCGCAGCGTGATGTGGGTGTCGATCAGGTCGGTCATGCGAAAGTGCGCGACCAGTCGATACAGCGCCGCCAGTTCGCAACGGGCTTGCCATTCAACCGGGTCGATGTGTGCAGGTTTACTCACGAATACACCTCTTTGACAGCGTGGGTGACGACCGGGTTGGCGCGCAGGCGGGCCAGGCCGCAAACACCGATCAGGGACAGGGCCGAGAGCAGGGTGAAGAACACCGCCAGCGGCAACCATTGTCCGGAAAACTTGCTGGCCAGCAGCGTACCGATCAGCGGCGTGGTGCCCCCGGCCACGGCGCAAGCCAATTGGTAGGCGATGGAAATGCCCGAGTAGCGCAGGTGCACCGGGAAGGCTTGGGTCATGTAGCCGGCGATCACCGCGTACAGCGCCGAGAGAATCACCACCGCCAGGGCAATGCCGGCAGTCATGAACACAATGTTCTGCGTGCCTACCAGCAGGAACATCGGATATGGCGTGACCATGCACAGCAGCGCGACCCATTTGAGAAAACGACCTTCGCCGATACGTTCGGCGATCAGCGCCGAGAGCGGTTGTGAGAGCAACTGGATGACGGTCACCAGAAACAGGCAATCGAGAATCGTCGAACGGGCAATGCCCTGGTATTGGGTGACGTAGGTGATCATGAAGGTGTTAGTGAAGAAGAACCCGGCCGAGCCAATGGTCACGGCAGCGGCGGCGAACAGGATCTGCCGCCAGCAGGTGCGGATCACGTCCATCACCGGGTATTTGGCGGTTTCGTTGTTGTCCCTGGCCTTGGCGAATTCCGGCGACTCGTGAACCCCGGAGCGGATCAACAGGCCGACCATCATCAACACGCCGCTGGCGAGGAACGGCAAGCGCCAACCCCACGCGAGGAACTCGCCAGGCTCAAGGGACGTCACCAGACGGAAAGCGATCAGTGCCAGCAACAATCCGGCCGGGCTGCCCAGTTGCGCGAACGAGGCATAGAAGGTCTTACGCTTGGCCGGCGCATGCTCGCTGGCCATCAACACCGCCCCACCCCACTCGCCACCGACCGAAATGCCCTGAATAACACGCAGTACGATCAGGCCAATGGGTGCCCAGATGCCGGCGCTGGCATAGCTGGGCAACATACCGATGCCGGCGGTGGCAATGCCCATCAAGGCCATGGTCACCAACAGCATTTTCTTGCGCCCGAGGCGATCCCCCAGATGACCGAACACCATCCCGGCCATGGGCCGCGCAATGAAGCCGACCGCGAAACTACCGAACGCCGCGAGGGTGCTCATGACCGGGTCGCTGCTGGGGAAGAACACTTGCCCAAGGACCAGCGCCGCCGCGGTGGCGTAGATGTAGAAGTCGTAGAACTCGATGGTCGTGCCAATGAAGGCAGCGGCCGCGGCTCGGCGCGGTTGGGGAGTAGTGTGCATGCAAGGACCCTGTGTACTTATAGTTTTTGGGCAGGTGTTAAGGCTGATAACGGTTGCGCTCTGTGGCGCTTGTGGGCTTTATCGCTTCCATGCCAGGATTAGTCAATTTTCAAATCCTTATCTTTACTATTAGCACTGCTACTGTATGAGGTTATATGCCTTCCACTTCCAACCCGTGGGTCGGCCGGCGCTTTCTCAATGACCGCCTCGACTGGAACCTGCTGCGCACCTATCTGGTCATCGGCCAGGAAGGCAGCATGAGCCGTGCCGCCGCGCGACTGCACATCACCCAATCGGCGGTCAGCCAGGCGCTGAAGCGACTGGAAGAACAACTGGAATGCGTGTTGATTGCCCGTAGCGGGCGACGCTTTGACCTGACGGAAACCGGGGAAGAAGTCCTGCGAATAGCGGCGGATATCTATGGGGACATTTCACGCCTGGGGACGGTAGTGGAGAGCCGTCACGACGACGTGGTGGGCAAGATCCGCATCCTCACCGTCAGCGGCGTGCAGGCGCGGCATTACGATGATTTCCTCGCGGACTTCCATGAAACCCACCCGAAAATCGAGCTGGAAGTCGAGGTCATGGGCAGTTCGAACATCATCAGTTCGCTGCTGCAAAAGACCGCAACCATCGGCGTCGGCCTGTGCCGCTTGCCGCAGCCGCGACTGGAACAACGGGTACTGTTTCGAGAGACCTATGCTTACTTTTGTGGTCAGCGTCATCGATTGTTCGGGCAAGAGAACCTGGCCCTGGAACAACTGGCGGCGGAAAACTTCGTCAGCTTCACCAGTGATCAATTGGGCGGCAATCTTTCACCCCTGACGCTGTTCCGCGACCAGCAAGGTTTCACCGGCAAGATCGTCGCCTCATCCACCAGTTTCGAAGAAATTTACCGCCTGATTTGCGCAGGTTACGGCATTGGCGCCTTGCCCACCCATCTGGTGCGCCGGGATGTAGAGCAAGGTCTGCTCTGGCGCTTGCCGCCGGAGGACGGCGTGGTGGATTTCGATATCCAGCTGTTGTGGAATCGCGAACAGAAGATGAGCCAGGCCGAAACCGTGTTCCTCGAGAGCTTCCAGCACATGCTCAGCATCCGTGAGCCTGTGCTGTGAAGCCACGATGATTCAGACGTGAGGATCGCCTGGTGCCTTGCTCGGCGTTGCGTACTGCGGTTTGAGGTGGCCGTCCTGATCGAGTAGCCAGGCGTCCATGATCTGCCGCACCACGGGACCGGCCACGCGACCACCGGCCTCGCCGTTTTCGATCATCACCGAAATCACGATCTTCGGGTGCTCGGCCGGGGCGAAACCGACGAACAAGGCATTGTCGCGGTTACGCTCGCGGGTTTTCTCCCGGTTGTAACGTTCGCCCTGCTTGATCGCCACCACTTGCGCGGTACCGCTCTTGCCGGCGATACGGTACTGCGCACCCGCCGCTGCGGCCCGGGCAATCCCGCGGGCATCGTGCATCACCATCTGCATGCCATGGTTGACCTGCTCCCAGTCGCGAGGATCCTTGAGCAGAATATTGGGCATTGGATGCTCATCCACCGGCGCGACGCCGTCCACGGTTTTGGCCAGGTGCGGGCGATTCCACACGCCTTTGTTGGCAATCAATGCCGTCGCCTGGGCCAACTGCAGCGGCGTGACCTGCATGTAGCCCTGACCGATGCCGAGAATCACCGTCTCGCCCGGAAACCATGCCTGACGACGGGTGGCACGTTTCCAGGCTTGGGATGGCATCAGGCCGGGGGATTCTTCATTCATATCCAGGGAGACTTTCTCACCCAGTCCGAACATGGCCATGTAGTCGTGCAGGCGATCGATACCGAGCTTGTGTGCCAGGTCATAGAAGTAGGTGTCGTTGGATCGCATGATCGCCGCATCCATATCCACCCAGCCGTCGCCGCTGTGGTTCCAGTTGCGGTACTTGTGATCAAAATCCGGAAGTTGGTAATAACCGGGGTCGAACACGCGGGTCTGTGGCGTGACGACACCGGCATCAAGGCCGGCGATCGCCACTTGCGGCTTGATGGTCGAACCCGGCGCATAGAGACCGCGCAGCACACGGTTGAACAGCGGTCGGTCGATGGAGTCCCGTAGCGTGGAGTACTCCCTGGAGCTGATGCCGGTGACGAACAGGTTCGGATCGAAACTCGGGTTGCTGACCATGGCCAGCACTTCACCGGTCGACGGATCCAGCGCGACCACCGAACCACGGCGATCGCCCAGGGCTTGCTCGGCGGCTTCCTGAAGCTTGACGTCGAGGCTCAGGACAATGTTTTCGCCGGGCACCGGATCAGTGTGCTTGAGCACTCGCAGCACGCGCCCCTGGGCATTGGTTTCGACTTCTTCATAACCGACATGGCCGTGCAGTTGCGTCTCGTAGAATTTTTCGATCCCGGTCTTGCCGATGGATTGGGTGCCTCGGTACTCGACCGTATCCAGAGCCTTTGACTCTTTCTCGTTGATACGTCCGACGTAGCCGACCGAATGAGCGAAGTGCTCGCCCAATGGATAGTGCCGAACGAACTGCGGCTCGACATCCAGGCCCGGCAAGCGGAACTCGTTGACGGCGAGTACGGCGATCTGTTCTTCGCTCAGCTCATAGAACAGCGTCACGGGTACGAAGGGGTGACGTGCCTGCTTCATCGCCTTGTCGAACAGCGAGCGATCTTCAGCGGGCAAGTGCAGGAGATTGACCACCTCGTCCAGCTCTTCGTTGACATTGGATGCACGTTCGCGGGTGATGGTCAGGTTGAAGCTGGGGCGGTTGTCAGCGAGGAGTACGCCGTTGCGGTCATAGATCAACCCGCGGGTCGGTGTAATCGGCAGGACATGTACGCGATTGTTTTCGGAGATGGTCGAGTGATAGTCGAATTCGACTACCTGCAGGACATACAGGCGCACTACCAGTGCACAGGTGACAGCGGCAACGAACAAGGCGCAGGCCATGAGTCTTTTGTTGACCAGGCGTGTTTCTTTTTCGTGGTCCTTGATCGGTATCGGTTCAGGCACTTGTGCAGCAGCTCTTTGAAAAGAATGCCGATCCGTGAGCGCAGACTCAGTCCATTAAAAATGAGCTGCACCTTACCAAAACCGTGGAGTCAGGTTTGTGTGATTTTTTTTACAATTGACCTTGAATGGGCCGCTCGTGTTTTTTCGCGCGCAAAAACAAAACCCCAACTGCTTTCGCAATTGGGGTTTCGGAATTTAATCTTGACGATGACCTACTCTCACATG
>NZ_JBWKWD010000043.1:0-54610 GCF_059422045.1 Pseudomonas sp. GW821-FHT02A08 | reverse complement strand
TTCACAAAGTTGATGAACGACGCAAAACCTGTGGGAGCGGGCTTGCTCGCGAAGAACGATAACGCGGTCTAACTGGCCGCCATCCTTACTTTGCGAGCCCGCAACCCGGCAATCAACGAAGGCCCCAACGCCACCAACGCCGACCCCAGCACCACCAGCACCGCGCCGCCATACCCCAGGCCATTGATAGTCTCGGCATGCACATAGTCGGGCCACAACCACGCAGCCATGGCAACCGCAGCAAAAGTCACCAACGGCGTGATCGCCAGCGTCGCGCTGACCCGGGAGGCTTCCCAATGGGCCAGGGCCTCGGCAAACGCGCCATAGGCAATCAGGGTGTTGAGGCAGCACGCCAACAGCAACCAACCCTGCATGGGGTTCAATTGCAACGCTTCGAGCGGATGCACCCAAGGCGTCAACAACAATGCGCAAAACAGGTAGATCACCATCATCACCTGCAGCGAATTCCACACCGTCAGCAATTGCTTTTGCCCCAGGGCATAGAAGGTCCAGACCGTGGACGCCAGCAACACCAGCAACACGCCGGCGGTGTAGTCGGTCAGCGACGTGAGCAACTCACTCAAGCGCTGGTTGAAAAACAGCGCAAAGCCGATCAGCAGCACCAGCAAGCCAATCCCCTGCCCCAGGCTGAAACGCTCCTTGAACACAAACAGACTGGCGATCAGCAGCATGATCGGGCCCATCTGCACCACCAGTTGCGCGGTCCCGGGGCTGAGCAGGTCAAGGCCCATCAGATACAACACATAGTTACCGACCAGGCCGAGCACTGCCATCAGCACCAGCCAGCCACCGCGAGGGCCGAGCACTTTACGGCTGGGCAGGCGCCTGGTGGCCGCCAGGTAAATGAACAGGCAGCCGCCGGACACCATCAGACGAAACCAGGTCACCGTCACCGGGTCCATCACCAGCAATACCTGCTTGAGCTTGATCGGCAGGATTCCCCACAACAACGCGGTCAATAAGGCCAGGAACAGACCGTAACCCCAGCGACCCGATGAAATGTGCATGTGAACCCCAACGCCGACTGACAGGAGCCGTCATTCTAGGCCCGCAGCGGTGGCGTACACAGGGACAGTTTCGGACTGGCCGCGATTGAAACTGTGCGGGTCGCAATGTGAAAGACCGCGGCGCCTGCATTCGCGAGCAAGCCCGCTCCCACAGTTGACCGCGTACACCGTTCAATGTGGGAGCGGCGGTGCGACGATTCGACTTGCTCGCGAAAGCTATATGGCAGTCAACACAAAGTGCGGAGACCTAGCGCACTGCTTCAAACAACCCCGTAGCCCCCATCCCGCCACCCACGCACATGGTGACGATGCCGTAACGCAGATTGCGTCGCTGCAACTCACGAACCAGATGCCCGACCTGACGCGAGCCGGTCATGCCGAACGGGTGACCGATGGAAATCGAGCCGCCGTTGACGTTGTAGCGGGCGTTGTCGATTTCCAGACGGTTGCGGCTGTACAGGCACTGCGAGGCGAACGCTTCGTTGAGTTCCCACAGGTCGATGTCGTCAACCCGCAAGCCTTTGGCCTTGAGCAGTTTCGGTACCGAAAACACCGGGCCGATGCCCATTTCGTCCGGCGCGCAACCGGCCACGGTAAACCCGCGGAAGAATGCTTTCGGCTTGAGCCCCAGTTCCAGCGCTTTCGCCAGGCTCATCACCAGGGTCATGGACGCGCCGTCGGACAGCTGCGAAGAGTTGCCCGCCGTGACCGAGCCATCTTCGGCGAACACCGGATTCAATCCCGCCAGGCTTTCCAGGGTGGTGTCCGGGCGGTTGCAGTCATCACGGTCGACAATGCCGTCGAGGATCTTTGCCTGACCGGTAGCCTTGTCTTCGACGCGATACTTCACCGCCATCGGCACGATTTCGTCGGTGAACAATCCGGCGGCCTGAGCCTCTGCGGTACGTTGCTGGCTTTGCAGCGCGTAGAGGTCCTGCTCTTGGCGACTGACGTTGTACCGACGCGCGACGATTTCAGCAGTCTGGCCCATCGGGAAATAGATGCCCGGCACCTGCTCCTTGAGCAGTGGGTTGATCAGGTTGTCGGTGTTGACGCTCTTCATGGTCAGGCTGATGGACTCGACACCGCCGGCGACGATGATGTCGCTGCAACCCGAAGCGATCTGGTTGGCGGCAATGGCGATCGCCTGCAAGCCCGAGGAACAGAACCGGTTGAGGGTCATGCCGGCCGTGCCGATACCCAGGCGCGAGAGCACCGCGACGTTGCGACCGATATTGAAACCCTGGGCGCCCTCGTTGGAGCCCGCACCGACGATGCAGTCCTCGACACTTGCCGGATCGATACCGGTGCGCGCCAACAGTGCATCGACACAGTGTGCCGCCATGTCGTCCGGGCGGGTCATGTTGAATTTACCGCGAAAGGATTTGGCCAGGCCGGTCCGCACGCTATCGACGATCACCACTTCACGCATGGCATACCTCATTGTTGTTATCGGTTGAGAGTGGACCGAGCATAAGTCCAGCCCTTCACCGACCGCGACAATCATTCACCTCGCGTATGCGTAACCATCGCTTCAATCCTTGTCCTTACGTTTGCGTTCATGCCGGTCGGATTTTTCGAACGCTTCTTCCAATGCCCGGTTGATGGTGCGCAGCACCTTGACCCGTGCCCAGCGCTTGTCGTTGGCTTCCACCAGGGTCCATGGCGCAATCTCGGTGCTGGTACGGTCGACCATGTCGCCGACCGCCGCGCGATAGTCATCCCATTTTTCACGGTTGCGCCAGTCGTCTTCAGTGATCTTGAAGCGCTTGAAGGGAATCTTCTCGCGCTCTTCGAAGCGCTCCAGTTGCGTCTGTTTGTCGATGGACAGCCAGAACTTGACCACGATCACACTGGCGTCGGTGAGCTGTTCTTCGAAATCGTTGATTTCACCGTAGGCACGCAGCCAGTCCGCCGGGCTGCAAAAACCTTCGATGCGCTCCACCAACACCCGGCCATACCAGGAGCGGTCGAATACGGTGAACTTGCCCCGGGCCGGCAGGTGCCGCCAGAAACGCCACAGATACGGTTGCGCCCGTTCTTCTTCGGTGGGTGCGGCAATCGGTACGATGCTGTACTGACGTGGGTCCAGTGCCGCCGCTACCCGGCGGATCGCCCCGCCCTTGCCGGCCGCGTCGTTGCCCTCGAATACCGCCACCAGTGCGTGCCGGCGCATGCGTTTGTCACGCATCAGCCCGGAAAACCGCGCCTGCTCGGTGATCAGCTGTTCTTCGTAATCTTCCTTGTCCAGGTGCAGGGCCAGGTCCAGGCTGTCGAGCAAATTCACTTGATCGACACTGGGGAACACTGGCGCGGCGCTGACCTTTTCAGGATGGATCGTCGGCCGCTTCAATGCGCCGTGCAGGCCCGCCAGCAGAATCCGCCCCACGGCCAGGTTGCGATAATGGGCATCCGCCCCGGCGATCACATGCCAGGGTGCATAGTCGCGACTGGTGCGGCGCAAGACTCGCTCACCGTACTTCACGAAGCGGTCGTAGGTTTGCGACTGCTGCCAGTCCAGCGGGCTGATGCGCCAGCTGTGCAGCGGGTCGTCGGCCAATGCCTTGAGGCGCGCCTTCATTTGCTTCTTGGAGAGGTGGAACCAGAACTTGAATATCAGCGCACCTTCGTCACAGAGCATTTTTTCCAGGCGCTCGGCCCCGTTGATCGCCTGGTCGAGCCGCGGGTCCTTGAACTCGCCATGGACCCGTCCCTGCAGCATCTGGCTGTACCAGTTGCCGAAGAAAATCCCCATGCGGCCCTTGGCCGGAAGCATCCGCCAGTACCGCCAGGCCGGTGGCCGTGCCAGCTCTTCGTCGGTTTGCTGATCGAAGGTGCGGACCTCGATCAAGCGCGGGTCCATCCACTCGTTGAGTACCTTGATCGTCTCACCCTTGCCGGCACCTTCGATGCCATTGATCAAAATGATCACCGGGAAGCGGCGTTGCTGCTGCAATTCGAATTGCGCTTCGAGCAACGCTTCGCGCAGTGCCGGGATTTCGGCGTCGTAGGTTTCTTTATCGATGGCGTGATCGATTTCGGCGGATTCAAACATGAGCGGCTCCCTTCCAGATGTGAGCAAGACTAGCGGATTGAACTGAAGGCCAGCAGAGATTCTCCCGGTCTCGGCCAATGCATACCTTGCCACGGATCAAGCACCACGCCGTCGATCGGCTAGAATGGCGGCCTTGCCGTTGCCGAGCCTGCCATGAAACCTGTATTGCCCCACGCCCAGCTCGACTGGGACGACCAAGGTCGCCCGTATTCGCGAGTGTTCGACGATGTGTACTTCTCCGATAAGTCGGGGCTGGACGAAACCCGCTATGTCTTTATTGAGCAGAACCGTCTGGCGGAACGCTTTGCGGCCTTGCCCGATGGCGGGCGGCTGGTCATCGGGGAAACCGGGTTCGGCACCGGGCTGAATTTCTTGTGCGCCTGGCAGGTATTCGAGCAACACGCCGCGGCCGGTGCGCGGCTGCATTTTGTCAGCGTCGAGAAGTACCCGTTGAGCCACGACGACTTGCAACGGGCCCTGGCGCTGTGGCCGGAACTCAAGGTGTTTGCCGATCAACTGCTTGAGCAATACGTGGCCATCCATCAGGGCTTTCAGCGCCTGACGCTGGACCACGGCCGCGTGACCCTGACGCTGCTGATCGGCGATGCACTGGAGCAACTGCCGCAACTCGATGCCCGAATCGACGCCTGGTTCCTCGACGGTTTCGCTCCGGCGAAGAACCCCGACATGTGGACCGCCGAACTGTTTGCCGAACTGGCTCGCCTGGCCGCCGCCGGTGCATCCATCAGCACCTTCACCAGCACCGGCTGGGTGCGGCGCCTACTCAACGCCGCCGGTTTCAAGATGAAACGCACCCCCGGCATCGGCCATAAATGGGAAATTCTGCGCGGCGAGTTCCTCGGCTGGCCCCAGGACGTGCCCGCCCCGGCGCCCGACAAACCCTGGTTTGCCCGACCGGCACCGCCGAGCGACGAACGCCGGGCGCTGGTAATCGGCGCAGGGCTGGCCGGTTGTGCCAGTGCCGCCAGCCTCGCCGCGCGGGGCTGGCAGGTGACTTTGCTGGAGCGCCACGACGCCATCGCCCAGGAAGCCTCGGGCAACCCGCAGGGCGTGCTCTACCTGAAGTTATCCGCCCACGGCACGGCGCTGTCGCAAATGATCGTCAGCGGGTTCGGCTACACCCGACGCCTGCTCGAACACTTGCAACGGGGCCGCGACTGGGACGATTGCGGCGTGTTGCAACTGGCCTTCAATGCCAAGGAAGCCGAACGTCAGGCGCAATTGGCCGCGGCGTTTCCAGCGGACCTGCTGCACCTGCTGGATCAACCCGAGGCACAGGCCGTGGCCGGTATCGGGCTGGCACAGGGAGGGCTGTTCTATCCCGAAGGTGGCTGGGTCCACCCACCGGCGCTGTGCCAGTGGCAGGCTGCACATCCACAGATTCAACTGCTCACCCACCACGATGCGCTGCAACTGCGCAAGATTGAGGGCCAGTGGCAAGCCTGGGACGGCGAACGCTTGCTCGCCGACGCACCTGTGGTGGTGCTCGCCGGTGCGGCTGAAATCCAGCGTTTCCCCGAGAGCGCCGAGTTGCCGCTCAAGCGCATTCGCGGGCAAATCACCCGCCTGGCGCAGACGCCGCAAAGCCAGGCCCTGAGCACCGTGGTGTGCGCCGAAGGCTATGTCGCCCCTGCCCGTTTGGGCGAACACACCCTGGGGGCCAGTTTCGATTTCAAGAGCGATGACCTGACGCCGACCACGGCAGAACACCTGGGTAACATGGCCATGCTCGAAGAGATTTCCCACGATCTGGTGGAGCGTTTACAGGCCGATAAACTTGCGCCTGAAAGTCTCCGGGGGCGCGCTGCATTTCGCTGCACCAGCCCCGACTACCTGCCGATCGTCGGCCCGTTGGCCGACACCCAGGCGTTCACTCAGGCGTATGCGGCACTGGGCAAGGACGCCCGGCAGGTGCCGGATGTCGAATGCCCATGGCTTGACGGTTTGTACATCAACAGCGGTCACGGCTCGCGCGGCCTGATCACCGCGCCGCTGTCCGGAGAACTGCTGGCAGCCTGGCTGGACAACGAACCCCTGCCGTTGCCCAGAAGCGTGGCCGAAGCCTGTCATCCCAATCGGTTTGCCTTGCGGCGTCTTATCCGGGGCAAGTAGTCGATACGGCAGCCGAAGTCGCCCTCACGGGGGGACTCGGCCGTGGTCTGTCGCGCATATAACTCATTGATCTAAAACTCCCCTTACCGAGGAGGGTCACTTTCTGAGTACCCGCTGTTTCGGCGCGGTATCGATCGACCCTCCCCAACGGAAAAACCGGTAAGGAATTTATGTGCGGATTAGCTGGCGAGTTACGTTTTGATCATCAACCTGCAGACCTTGCAGCCATTGAACGAATCACCCATCACCTGGCCCCTCGCGGCCCCGACGCCTGGGGTTTTCATAGCCAGGGACCGATTGCCCTGGGCCACCGGCGCCTGAAAATCATGGACCTGTCGGACGGCTCGGCGCAGCCGATGATAGATCCGCAATTGGGCTTGTCCCTGGCCTTCAACGGGGCGATCTACAACTTTCCGGAGCTGCGCGCGGAACTTGAAAGCCTGGGTTACGCCTTCTATTCCGGTGGCGACACCGAAGTGTTGCTCAAGGGCTATCACGCCTGGGGCGAGGCCTTGCTACCGAAACTCAATGGCATGTTTGCCTTTGCCATCTGGGAGCGCGATGCCCAACGCCTGTTCATCGCCCGCGACCGTCTCGGCGTGAAACCGCTGTACCTGTCGCGCACCGGCCAGCGCCTGCGCTTCGCCTCGGCGCTGCCGGCATTGCTCAAGGGCGGCGACATCAACCCGATCCTCGATCCCGTGGCGCTCAACCACTACCTGAATTTCCACGCTGTGGTCCCGGCACCGCGCACCTTGCTGGCGGGCATTGAAAAACTGCCGCCGGCCACCTGGATGCGCATCGAAGCCAATGGCCGCACCGAGCAGAAAACCTGGTGGACCCTGCCCTATGGCCCTCACCCCGATGAGACGGATCTGACCCTCGAAGACTGGCGCGACCGTGTGCTCGACAGTACCCGCGAAGCAGTCGCCATCCGCCAACGCGCGGCAGTGGATGTCGGCGTGCTGCTATCGGGCGGTGTCGATTCAAGCCTGCTGGTGGGCCTGTTGCGGGAAGTCGGTGTGGACAATCTGTCGACCTTCTCCATCGGCTTTCAGGATGCTGGCGGCGAGCGTGGGGACGAGTTCCAGTATTCGGACCTGATTGCCCGGCACTACGACACGCAGCACCATCAACTGCGCATCGACGAAAAGGAAATCATCGAACAACTGCCCGCCGCGTTCCGCGCCATGAGCGAGCCGATGGTCAGCCATGACTGCATCGCCTTCTACCTGTTGTCCCGGGAAGTGGCCAAACACTGCAAGGTGGTACAAAGCGGCCAGGGCGCCGATGAACTGTTCGCCGGTTACCACTGGTATCCGCAAGTGGATGGCGCGAGTGATCCGTATGCCGCGTACCGCGAGGCGTTTTTCGACCGCAGTTACGACGACTACGCCGCCACCGTGCAACCGAAATGGCTGACCGCCAATGACGCCGCCGGTGACTTCGTCAAAGCCCATTTCGCCCTGCCTGGTGCCGATGCGGCGGTGGACAAGGCCTTGCGTCTGGACAGCACGGTGATGCTGGTGGACGACCCGGTCAAGCGGGTCGACAACATGACCATGGCCTGGGGCCTGGAAGCGCGCACGCCGTTTCTCGACTACCGCCTGGTGGAGCTGTCGGCACGGATTCCGGGGCGTTTCAAACTGCCGGACGGCGGCAAGCACGTCTTGAAAGAAGCGGCGCGACAAGTGATTCCCAGCGAAGTGATCGACCGCAAGAAAGGTTACTTCCCGGTGCCGGGCCTCAAGCATTTGCAAGGCGATACGCTGGAGTGGGTGCGCGAGCTGCTGCTCGATCCCGGACAGGATCGCGGCCTGTTCAACCCCGCGATGCTCGACCGTCTACTGACTGATCCGCAGGGGCAATTGACACCATTGCGCGGCTCGAAGCTGTGGCAACTGGCGGCCCTCAACCTGTGGCTCAGCGAACAAGGAATCTGACCGATGAAACCTCACGCCACGGCTTTCAGCCAACGCCTGTTGCGCGGCCAGTCACCTTCCTACGAACGCTTGCAGGCACGCCTGGCCGAGGATGGCAGTGAACTCGGCGGGGCGCCGATTGCCGTGCATTGCGGCTGGGGACGCTTGCTGATCGGCCACACCTTTGCCGATGCCGCGAGCCTCGCCGGCGAATTGCTCAACGAGCAGCCCGGCGAGCGAGACATTGCCCTGTACGTCGCCGCGCCCCAGCAAGTGCTGGGACTGGAGCCGACGCAGCTGTTCCTCGACCCGTCCGATACCTTGCGCCTGTGGTTCAGCGACTACCGTCAGGCGACCCGGGTGTTTCGTGGTTTTCGTATTCGACGCGCGCAAAGCGATGCCGACTGGCAGGCGATCAACCAGCTGTATCAGGCCCGCGGCATGCTGCCGATCGACGCCACCCTGCTGACGCCGCGTCATCTGGGCGGCCCGGTGTACTGGCTTGCCGAAGATGAGGACAGCGGCGCGGTCATCGGCAGCGTCATGGGCCTCAATCATGAAAAGGCCTTCAACGATCCGGAACACGGCAGCAGCCTGTGGTGCCTGGCGGTCGACCCGCATTGTGCGCGGCCGGGTGTCGGTGAAGTGCTGGTGCGGCATTTGATCGAACACTTCATGAGCCGCGGGCTCGCCTGCCTCGACCTGTCGGTGCTGCACGACAACCGCCAGGCGAAAAGCCTTTACGCCAAGCTCGGTTTTCGCAACCTGACGACCTTCGCCATCAAGCGCAAGAACGGCATCAATCAACCGCTGTTTCTCGGTCCCGGCCCGGAAGCCGCATTCAACCCTTACGCGCGGATCATTGTCGAGGAAGCACACCGTCGCGGCATCGATGTACACGTCGATGACGCCGACGCCGGGATGTTCACCCTCAGCCATGGCGGGCGCCGGGTACGCTGTCGCGAATCCCTGAGTGACCTGACCAGCGCCGTCAGCATGACCCTGTGCCAGGACAAAAGCCTGACCCACAAAGTGCTCAAGGCAGCCGGCTTGAACCTGCCGGCGCAGCAACTGGCGGGTAACGCCGATGACAACCTGGCGTTCCTCGATGAACACCAGCGCGTGGTGGTCAAGCCACTCGATGGTGAACAGGGCCAAGGGGTGGCGGTGGATTTGCGCACCATAGAGGAGGTGCAGCAGGCAATGGAAGCCGCTCGCCACTTCGACAGCCGCGTGCTGCTGGAAAGTTTCCACGAAGGCCTGGACCTGCGCATTGTGGTGATCGGTTTTGAAGTGGTCGCCGCCGCCATTCGCCGGCCGGCCGAAGTGGTGGGCGACGGCCAGCACTCCATCGGTGCATTGATCGAAGCCCAGAGCCGGCGACGACAAGCAGCCACGGGCGGCGAAAGCAAGATCCCGCAGGACCAGGAAACCCAACGCACCTTGCGTGCCGCCGGATACGACTACAGCAGCATTCTGCCGGCCGGTGAGCACCTGTTCGTACGGCGCACGGCGAATCTTCATACCGGCGGCGTGCTTGAAGACGTCACGGAGATCCTGCACCCGACGCTGGTTGACGCCGCCGTGCGGGCCGCGCGGGCGCTGGACATTCCCATGGTCGGCCTCGACCTGATGGTATCCGCCGCTGACCAGCCGGACTATGTGTTTATCGAAGCCAACGAACGGGCCGGGCTGGCCAATCACGAACCGCAACCCACGGCGGAGCGGTTTGTGGATTTGCTGTTTCCGCACAGTCAGCCGGTGGTGCCTTAGTTCTGTGGTGTCTGGACTGGCCCTTTCGCGAGCAAGCCCGCTCCCACTTTTGATCGCATTTCCCTGTGGGAGCGGGCTTGCTCGCGAAGGCGTCCTGAAAGGCGCCTCAACTCATCAGGAGTTTCCATGACCAGTAAAATCCCCGAACCGGACCTCGTCTACCTGCAAAAAGTCCTGCTGGAAATGCTCGCCATTCCCAGCCCCACCGGGTTCACCGACACCATCGTGCGCTACGTCGCCGAACGCCTTGAAGAACTGGGCATTCCCTTCGAGCTGACCCGTCGCGGCACCATCCGCGCCACGCTCAAGGGCAAGAAAAACAGCCCCGACCGCGCCGTTTCCGCCCACCTGGACACCATCGGCGCGGCGGTGCGCGCAGTGAAGGACAACGGCCGCCTGACCCTCGCGCCTGTCGGCTGCTGGTCCAGCCGCTTTGCCGAGGGTAGCCGGGTCAGCCTGTTTACCGACAATGGCGTGATCCGCGGCAGCGTCTTGCCACTGATGGCTTCCGGGCACGCATTCAATACCGCCGTGGATGAGATGCCGATCAGTTGGGATCACATCGAGTTGCGCCTGGACGCCTACTGCGCCACCCGTGCCGACTGCGAGTCGCTGGGCATCAGCGTCGGCGATTTCGTCGCCTTCGACCCATTGCCGGAGTTCACCGAAAGCGGCCACATCAGCGCCCGTCACCTCGACGACAAGGCTGGGGTGGCCGCGCTGCTGGCGGCGCTCAAGGCCATCGTCGACAGTGGCCAAGAGCTGATGATCGACTGCCATCCGTTGTTCACCATCACCGAGGAAACCGGCAGCGGTGCCGCGGCGGCGTTGCCCTGGGACGTCAGTGAATTCGTCGGCATCGACATCGCACCAGTCGCGCCTGGCCAACACTCCAGCGAGCACGCGGTGAGCATCGCGATGCAGGATTCTGGCGGGCCCTATGACTATCACCTGTCGCGCCACCTCCTGCGCCTGGCCAGCGACAACGAGTTGCCGGCACGCCGGGACCTGTTTCGCTACTACTTCAGCGACGCCCATTCGGCGGTGACCGCCGGCCACGACATTCGCACCGCCCTGCTCGCCTTCGGCTGCGACGCCACCCATGGTTACGAGCGCACCCACATCGACAGCCTCGCCGCCCTGAGCCGCCTGCTCGGTGCGTACATCCTCAGCCCACCCGTGTTTGCCAGCGATGCACAGCCGGCCAAGGGCTCACTGGACCGCTTCAGCCATCAGCTCGAACATGACACACAGATGGAAAGCGATACGCGGGTGCCGTCGGTGGACAGCCTGGTGGGGCAGCGGTCGGAGAACTGAGTTGAAACACTGAGATATTCGGTGCCTGGTCTGACGCCTTCGCGAGCAAGCCCGCTCCCACATTATTCGACCGCATTCTCCTGGAGTAACTCGGTCAACTGTGGGAGCGGGCTTGCTCGCGAAGGCGTCAGAGCAGACAACACATCAGCCCAAGGCTAGCCGCAACAGCCCATTCGCCGTAGCATCGCGCCATTGATCCAACCGAGGTGCCTATGCTGATCCCCCACGACCAACTTGAAGTCGACACCCTCACCCGCCTGATCGAGGATTTCGTGACCCGCGACGGCACGGACAATGGTGACGACACCCCCCTGGAAACCCGCGTACTACGCGTGCGCCAGGCGCTGACCAAGGGCCAGGCACTGATTGTCTTCGACCCGGAAAGCGAGCAATGCCAACTGATGCTCAAGCACGACGTGCCCAAGCACCTGTTTGACTGAAGCCTTCAGCGCGCCTTGGTTTTTTCCAGTTTGTTCTGGATCCGTTGGTAGATTTCGCAGCGGTACACACTGACGTCCTGCGGTGCTTCGACGCCAAAGCGTATGTTGTTTCCGTTGATCGCTAATACGCGCACGGTAATGTTGTCACCGATGGAAATGGTTTCGCCCACAACGCGAGTGAGTACGAGCATGAGGAGTGTCCTTCAGGGGTTTCTGGCCCTTGAAGATGCCCGGCCCGCCGTACGCCTACAATGCTCCGACAGCAATCCAGACCGGACTGACAGCCATGACGCACCACGCTTACAGAAAGGTCTGACAGACCGACTGATTGTAGGACCGATCTGTCAGGACGCGGAGAATCGCGGCCCGAACAGGATGATGCTCGCGCCGATCACACACAGCGCCACGCCGAGCCAGTCCGAACCCAGCGGACGAATCCGCTCGACCACGGCCAACCAGCCGATTGAGGCAATGATGTAGATGCCACCGTAAGCGGCGTAGGCGCGGCCGGCGTAGGTGGCTTCGATCCGGGTCAGCAGCAGGGCGAACAGGGTCAGGCTCAGGAGCGCCGGCACCACCCACCACATGCTTTTACCCTGGCGCAGCCACATCCAGAAGGCAAAGCAACCGGCAATTTCGAACAGCGCGGCGAGAAAAAACCACAGGTAATTGAGCATGCAAGCGTCTCGCGAGGATGGCCGATGGCGGCCACCCTAACCACAGCGTCGCCTGCGGGCAAGATCAGCTTGCGGATTGCCTGGCCTTGGCGCGCATTTTGTCAGCCATGACGGTCATTTCGTTGTAGAGCAATTGCGGGTTCTTCTGCTTGATCGCCCAGGCCATGCGTCCCTGTTCGTGGGGCAGGATCATGAACTCGCCGGCGGCGACCTGCCGGTAGATGTAATCGGCAATGTCGGCAGCGCTGATCGGCGAGCTTTCCAGCAACTTGCCAACCTGGGCTTTCATGGCCGGGGTCGGACCACGGAAGGAGTCCAGCAGGTTGGTCTGGAAGAACGACGGGCACACCACATGCACGCCGACTTCCTGATGCGCCAGCTCGATCAGCAGGCTTTCGGACAACGCCACCACGCCCGCCTTGGCCACGTTGTAGTTGCTCATCGCCGGGCCTTGCATCAGCGCGGCCATGGACGCGATGTTGATGATCTTGCCTTTGCTTTTTTCCAGCAGTGGCAGGAACGCCTTGCAGCCCTTGACCACGCCCATCAGGTTGATCGCGATCTGCCAGTCCCAGTCCTCCAGGGACAACTCACTGAAGAACCCGCCAGAGGCTACACCCGCGTTATTGACGATGACATCGATGCCACCGAGCTTGACCTCGCAAGCCTGGGCGAACGCCGTCAACTGGCTGTAATCGCGTACGTCGCAGCGCTGGATAAAACCGTCGCCACCCGCTTCGCGGACCAGCTTCAAGGTTTCCTGCAAGCCGGGCTCGCTGACGTCCGACAAGGCCAGTTGCCAGCCTTCACGCGCCCAGCGCAGCGCGATTTCGCGACCCAGGCCAGAGCCTGCACCAGTGATCATCATGCGATTTTGCATAGCAGACAGCCTTGTTGTTCTCGGAAGATGCATCGAGTGTAGCGAAGGAAACTGCCCGACCCACGCTCCATCAGATTGCTGAATAGCCCGAGCAAACCGCGAGAGCGCCTGTAGCAACCAAGGCAACCACAACAGAAATAAGAGCCCGTCCGAAATACTTCAAAAAAACCTGGAATTTTCCTGCAAGCGCAAGAGTCGGAGTTTTAAGCAGCCCGAATTTACTTCATTCCCGCTGACCTCGATTGGCATGGTCAATCCACTGCATTTTCGACAAGGAAATAGATATGGGCACAATACTGATCATTATTCTGATCCTGTTACTGATCGGTGGTTTACCGGTCTTCCCGCACTCCAGAAGTTGGGGTTACGGCCCGTCTGGAATACTCGGCGTCGTATTGGTGGTGCTGTTGATCCTGCTCTTGCTCGGCCGAATATAAATATCCGACCGGCAAAAAAAAGAGGCCCTTGAGGGGCCTCTTTTCTATTGCGTCACAACTTAGTCCGGCTTGCCATCAACAACACCGGCGGTGTTGTCCAGCAGGCTCTTGGTCGCTGTTTGCAGGAACGCTTCGAGTTTGAGTTTCAAGTCCGCGGTACGCGGCGCATCGGCAATGACTTCGGCGCGAGGGTTGGCACCCAATTCATACTGATACAACTTCGGCGCCATGTCCTTGTCCTTCGGCAAGACCAGAATCTGGTCTGCGGTAAGGATGGCCGTGGTCTGCTCGCTGCCCGACGGCTTGATCACACCAATACCCGCGTCGCCTTGCGGCAGGTTGAGCAGGTCGCGTCCCCAGCACTGATGGCGAACTTCGCCACCGATGCGGCCCATGATGGTCGGCACGATGTCGATCTGAGTGCCCACGGTGTGGTCACGCTGGCCGAATTTTTCCTGGATGCCCGGCGCGATCATCAGCATTGGCACGTTGAAGCGGCCCAGGTCCATTTCGGTGATCTGCTGTTCGTTACCAAAACCATGGTCACCGACGACGACAAACAGGGTTTCCTTGAAGTACGGCTCCTTGCGGGCCTTTTCAAAGAACTGGCCCAGCGCCCAGTCCGAGTAACGCATGGCGGTCAGGTGTTCGTTCAGGTTGCCACGATCGGTCACGCGTTCGACCGGCAATGGCGTCGGCAAGGCGTAAGGCGTGTGGTTGGACAGGGTTTGCAGCAAGGCATAGAACGGCTTGCCGTTTTCCCGTGCCTTGAGCTCGACCAGGCCACGGTCGAACATGTCCTGGTCGGACACGCCCCAGGTCGGATCAGAGAACACCGGATTCACGAAATCGTTACGGCCGATGAAGTTGATCATGCCCTGGTTGCTGAAGAAACCCGACTGGTTGTCCCAGGCGAAATCGCCGTTGTAGACATACACGTCGTCAAAGTCACGGGCGCTGAGCAACTGCGGCAAACCGGACAGCTTATGGCTGCCTTCCGGGGTCTGCATCAGGTATTCGAAACCCGGCAGGTTCGGGAAGCAGGCCATGGTGGCGAACATGCCCTGGTGGGTATGGGTGCCGTTGGAGAAGAAGCGGTCGAACAGCAAGCCTTCCTTCGACAGCTTGTCGAGGTACGGCGTGATGTTGCCCGGCCCACCCAATGCACCCACCGAGTGACCGGCCATGCTTTCCATCAGGATCACGACGACGTTCTTGATCGGCAGGGTCTTGTCGGCTGGCGGGGTGTAATCGCGACGTACCGCCGCGGTGTCGGCATCCACCAGTTTCTCGGCCGGTAGCACCAGCATGTCACGCACCACTTGCTGGGCTTGTGGCTGTGGCAGGGTCGCCTTCCAGATATTGTCGCGATCTGCGGACATCCGGCTCTTGGCTGCGGCTACCAGCGACAGCGTGCCGTTGAGGCCCAACTGGTTGGCGAAATTCGAGTCGGTGGTATAGACGTCACCCCAACGCAACGGCGGGCCCTGGCGCAGGGTGCCACGGGCGGCGACCACGCAAACCAGCAGGCACACCACGAATACCGCGATACGCGCGTACCACGGCGCAACCTGGCGTGTGCCGATGCTGCCGCCACTGAACGGGCCACGAGGACGGGTCGCACGGTCGGCGCCCTTGAATGCCAGGCTCAGGATCCAGGTACCCACGGCCCAGGCCAGCAGGTAACGGACCACCGGGAAACCGTACCAGAGCATGCTCATCACGGTTTTCGGATCTTCCTTGACGTACTGGAAGACCAGGCCGTTGAGGCGCTGGTGGAACTCACGATAGAAGTCCATCTCCATCAGGCCCAGGAACAGCGCAATGCTGGAGACCACCGTCAGCCACAGACGGAACAGCCCGCGTGCCGCCATGGCCCGGGCGCTGAACAGTGCCAGCAGCAGCGGAATGCTGAGATAGACCACCAGACGCAGGTCGAAACGCAGACCGTTGGCGAATGCCTCGAGGAAGGTCGAGGCCGGTGTGTCGAGGATCATCGAGCGGTTGTAAGCCAGCAGCGCGACGCGCAGCAGGCTGAACATGACCATCATGACCAGGGCACACAACAACGTGTAGGCCAGATGCGATTTGACGGTCGGTTGCAGCAGGCGACTAGAAGCTCGCTGCTGATTCAGGGCGTCCGGGATTGCCATGTCGTTTTAGGACCCATTGGAAGTTGAAGTTTCAAAAATACAGCTGCGCCCTGCCCTCTTTTTGGCCAGTACCAGGCCCCGGGGATTGCGCGGTGCGCAAATGTTGCACGATCAACGGCAGCATTGCCATTGATTACTGTCCGCAATGTTGGCGCGGGCGAATTGTCTTGGACACTTTGTGAAAATTTCGTGCAACGCATATCCGGAAACACAATAAACCCCAGGCAAAACACGCTCTTTGTAGCAGCTGGCGAAGCCTGCGTTCGGCTGCGCAGCAGTCGTAAGATCAGCAGGCGCGGTTCTTCAGGAAGACCGGGGGGGGGGTCCGGGTTTTACGACTGCTGCGCAGCCGAACGCAGGCTTCGCCAGCTGCTACAAGCCGCGTGATGGCTTGACTGAGCGGCATTTTCCCTATTGCGCAAAGAAAAACGCCCCGAACAAGTCGGGGCGTTATCAAAAGAGCGACACGGTTACTTCTCGGCGCGTTCCTTGAGGGCTTTCAAGGTATTGAACGGGGCATCCACCACGAACTTGTTGGCTACCATCGACGGCACGCTGCCGCCCGGCTCGGTGTGCACCTGATAGGTCACTTCGATCTGGTCGCCCTTGGGTACGAACTTCCAGAAACCGTCGACCTTGGCGACCCGGACGAAGCCTTTTTCTTCAGGAATGTATTTCGGTACGCCTTCGAGCTTGCGGGTCAGGCTGCCATCGGCGCCCTCGATAGTGGTGACGTGCAAAACCGAATCACGGGGAGTAACCGGCCACGGGGTGTTGAACTGAGTGTAGGTCCAGCTCTGGTCACCTTCGTGCTTGAGCAGCTTCTGGGTTTTGCACTCGTGAATCCAGGCGCAGGCGCCAGGCACGTCTTCCTGCAACGCACGCAGCTTGGCCATGGTGGTCTTCATCAGCGTGACGCCCTGGTAGGCCTTGTAGTCGGAGCCGGCCACTTCACTCAGGGAGATCTTGATGCCGTCTTCGTCTTTCTTGACTTTCCAGTCTTCGGCCTGGGCCGTCGAGGTAGCCAGCACAACCGTCAAACCACACAGCACAGCCATACGATGCAGCGAACCCATAGTCTTATTCCTTATTGTTGAAGTTCCGTTCGTTGGGCTTGCACCTGCGATCACCTTCAGTTCTTTCGCAGGTGATCGCAGGTGCGAGCCCACCCATCACGCCGCCGTCATTTGCTCCCACCAGCCAATCAACCGGATGGCTTCTTCGCTGCTGCTTCCGCACACCTCGGGGTCGGCCTCGAAGGCAGAACACACCGCTGGCCGTTCCGGCTGGCCGAAAATACCGCACAGGTTATCGGAGGAAAGTTGCAGGCAACGTTGCCCCGCGGCCTTGCCATTGGGCATACCGGGAATCGGCGAACTGATGGAAGGGGCAATGCAACAAGCGCCACAGCCCTCACGGCATTTCATGACGACAAGCTCCTCGCGACGAGCAATGTGTTAATGGACGGGGCACAGAGTACCCGCTAAAACAGTTGTTTTAAATTACCTGCGAGCGGGTTTTTCAATGCAAACGTGCATGACCGGCCAGTCTCCGACAATGCGTCTGGCCTGCGGCGCGCGGTTCCTGACGGGGTTACTGCTTGAACTCGAAATCCAGTGCCGCGCCTTCGACCTCGTGACGCACTTCATTTCGCAGTTGCAGCTGCATTTCATTGCTGATCAGGCGGCCGTTGAGTTGGAAATCGCTGCTGCCGCTTTTGTCACCGAACATCTGGGGTAACAACGGTTCGCGCCTGACCAACGGCACCGTTCCGACCGGTTTGAGTTCCTGAACCATATCCTTGGGCAAGCTCAGATCCAGCCTGGCAGATGGAAGCTCGGTCTTTACCACCTCGCTGGCCGGTTTCGATTTTGCGGCAATGGGTGGACGCTTTTTCACGGGGGCAGCCTGCTTACCGGCCACCGGTTTTTTTTTCGCAGGTGCGGCTTCTATCGGTGCGACGTGGAAACTGCCGGTAGTCTGTTCCTGCTCGGTGGCAGCCACGGCGGATGCCGGCTGAATACTCGCAAACAGGCAGAGCAAAAGCCAGGCGGCAGGAAAAGTCGGTTTCATGGATCCAACGGTGGGTGCAAACGGCAGAGGTGCCTATGCTCGCCTGTTGCAGCCCACAAGACAAGCGCAGTCGCAGCCTGTTACAAACCCCCAGCCATCTCCTGGCAGAGTTGGGTGGCCAGCATGCCCAGGGTCATCAATGCGCGCTCGGCTTCACGGTTCCACGGGATGCCGCAGTTGAGCCGGATGCAGTGATTGAATTGCTCGGTATTACTGAAGATCAGCCCCGGCGCGATACTGATGCCCTGCTGCAATGCACGCACGTGCAACTCTTGCGTGTTGACCCGCCCCGGCAGACTGACCCACAGAATGAAGCCGCCGGTAGGCCGGGTCATCTGCGTGCCTTCCGGGAAATACTGCTGCACGGCCAGCTGGAAGGCACTGAGGTTTTTCCGATACTCCTGACGGATGAAGCGCAAATGCCGGTCGTACCCGCCATTTTCCAGGTAAGCGGCAATGCCCATCTGGGTCACGCTGCACGCGGAATGCGTGCTGAAGGTCTGCAAGCGCTGGATTTCCTGCTGATACTTGCCGGCAATCATCCAGCCGATCCGCACGCCGGGCGACAGGGTCTTGGAGAAGCTCGAACAATAGATCACCCGGTCCAACCGATCGTAGGCCTTGAGGGACTTGGTGCGCCCCTGCTCGAACATCAGCTCACCGTAGATATCGTCTTCGACAATCTGGATATCGAAGTCCGACGCCAGACGCAGCAATTGTTTCTGCCGTTCTTCCGGCATGGTGCCGCCCAATGGATTGCTCAGTCGGGTGGTCAGCACCAAAGCCTTGATCGACCATTGATTGGCCGCCAGCTGCAGGGCTTCCAGGCTCATGCCCGTGGCCGGATCGCTGGGGATCTCGATGACCTTGAGGCCCAACAGGTCGGCCAGTTGCAGCAAGCCGTAATAGGTCGGAGACTCGGCCGCGATCAGATCGCCCGGACGGGTCAGCACACGCAAGGACATCTGCAGCGCATCGACGCAACCGTGGGTGATCACCACTTCTGACGGATCGACCACCACGCCGGCATCGCGCATACGGATCGCCACCTGTCGGCGCAACGGCTCGAAACCGGGGCTGAACATGTAGCTGAAGGCCCGCGGACTATGGAAACGGGTGACCTTGGCCAACTGCTGATGCAGTGCCCGCACCGGCAAATAGTCGACACTCGGCACCGCAGCGCCCAGCGGGAAGACACCTTCACGACGGGATTCGACCAGGACTTGCTGAATGATGCTGCTGCGGGTGACCAGGCCGGGGCGCTCGACCCGGGCGATGTCCGGCGTCGGTGCGGTGAGTGCCGGCGTCTGGTGCACGTAGTAACCCGACTGCGGCCGGGCGCGGATTAGCCCCTGATCCTCGAGATTGGCATACGCCTGCAACACCGTCGCATGGCTGACATTGAGCTGCGAGCTCATCTTGCGCACCGAAGGCACGCGCTCTCCCGGCTGATAGACCCCACGGCGGATGTCTTCGGCCAGTTGTTGAGCAATACGTTGATAGAGCAAAAGATTGGTCATGACGCAGCACTCGATTTCACGGGCATTTTATTCTTGTGTGAAACAATACCGGAACAGTTTAGAAGTGTACGGGGACAGTTGCCACAATAGTCGACCGTACAGTGCAGTGTCAGCAAAATCTGTACTGTTTTGTGCGGTAATCGGCAGGCGTAAAAAAACCCGGCGCTGCATGGCAGGCCGGGCTTTCCAGCGACGCAACCCTTAGCGGGCAGCGCCGAGCTGGCCCTTTTCGTCGGAAAACACAATTTCCACCCGACGATTCTGCGCACGGCCCCGTTCCGACGCATTCGCGTCCACAGGATACTCGTCGCCATAACCCTCGACCTGGATGCGCTTGTCGTCGATACCCAGGTCCATCAGCACGTCAGCCACCGATTGCGCACGGTCGCGGGACAGCTTGAGATTTTCCTGCTTGCCCCCGGTACTGTCCGTATAACCTTCGATCCGCACCACCCGCTTGGGGTTGAGTTGCAGGAACTGCACGATCTTCAACACCACACGGTTGGCCGACGGCTTCAATTCCGCTTCGCCGGTGTCGAACAGCATGTCGCCCAATGTCATCACCAGGCCACGGTCGGTCTGGCTGGTGGTCAATGCCAGGATCTGCTCCTCGAGCCATTTGCCTTGCTGCTGCACGCTGAACAGTTTGGATTCACGCAGTGCCAGTTGCAGACGCTGCCGTTCCAGTTCGAGTTTCGCCGCTTGCTCTTCGTTGAGCACCTGATTGGTGTGCTCCCGGGCAATGGCGCTGTAACGCTGGCTCAGGTAGGCGTAATGCACCACGTCCGAACCGCTGCCCCAATAGCTGGACAGGCGATCGGCACGGGCCAGGGATTCACCGGCGCGAATTACGTCCTTGGGGGCGATTCGCAGCACATTGGAGTCTTCCTTGACCTTCTGAAAGTCGGCACCGGCCTGCTGCAATGCAGTCTCGCTGTGCTGGCTGGCGCAGCCAAAGAGGCTCGCGCAGCCTGCCAGGATCAAACCGCCGAGGGCTTTGCTCTTGAGACTCATTGGGCATCTCCCAGTTGCTTGCGCAGGCGGGCGATGCGGGTGTTGAGCACGTTCAACTGCTCCTCGCTCTTGACCGTCAACACCTTGGCTTCAGCCAGGCGCGCATCGAGTTCGGCCTGCTCGGCCCGCATGCGTGCGTTTTTGAAGGATTGATCGGTCATGTTGCCCTTGGCGCGGTTGAACTTGTCTTCAGCCAGTTTCATTTCCGGCACATCGTCGGCCGTGGCGCCCACGGCCTTGGCCTGTTCGAGTGCCTGTTCGGTCAGACGAATCTGTTCATTCGGCGCAGGATCGGTTGCACAACCCGCCAGGGCGGCAAAGGCCACGGCAGCGAAAAGAGGTCGAATACTCACTGAAAATCCTTACTGTTTTGGGGTACTGACGGGTTGTTGCGGGGGGATTGGCTGTGGTTGTGAGCGTTGTGCTTTCCAGCGCTCGATATTGCGCATCAGCACGGCCTCCGTCAGTCCGGACGCAGGCAATTCTGTCATCTTTTTGGCCAACTGTCCGCGCAACCACGGATCGTTGCAGGCCGAGTCATGGGAAATCGCCAGGTACAGGCCAGGCTTGTCGACCGGTTGCGAACGTGCGACCAGGTCAGCGGCCATGCCCAGTGTCTGTGCAGTCGCCATGCCCGAGTAACGCCCTGCGAGTACAAACTCGACCTCGCCCAACAGCAGTTTCTGAAAGGCCTGGGTCAGGTTGGACGTGTGCGTGAGGGTCAGTTGCTGTCCGGCAAAGGTGCTGAATTGCGCGGTCAATCGGGCCTTTTCCGACACGGCACCGGGATGGCCGTGCAGGTCCTGTGCTTCGTTGTAGACCAGGGTCGAGTCCTTGCGAGTCCAGACCAGATAGTCGTTTTCCAGCAAGGGTGGATGGATGTAGTCCAGGGTTTCCAGTTCGCTGACGGTCAACGTCGCGTCCGCCAGCATGTCCATGCGCCCGCTGCGCACTTCGTCCAGGGCCTGGGCGCGTTTGCCGGCATAAAGCAGTTCGACCTTGAGCCCCAGCTCCCCCGCCACCTGTTGCAACAAATCGGCACTGGCACCGATCAGGTATTTGGGATTCTGCGGGTCTTGCCACAGGTATGGCGGCGCGTCCGGGCTGCCGGTGACCACCAGGCGCTCGCATTTACCTGCGGCGACAGACAGTGCCGGCAATAGCGTCAATCCCAGCAAGCTCCACACAAGGCGCAGATCCATGGCTTCACACTCCACTCATACCCAGTTATGCCCCTTGTAGGAGCGAGCTTGCTCGCGATGGACGTTAACGATGACGCGTTCATTCTGGAAAAACGCGGCGCATTGAAGTCCATCGCGAGCAAGCTCGCTCCTACAGAAAAGCAAAAAAAAGCCCGACCAAAAGGCCGGGCTCTTTATAAGTGAAGTAGCCGGATTAGACCAGCTTCTCCAGCTCAGGGATGGCTTCGAAGAGGTCCGCCACCAGGCCGTAATCGGCCACCTGGAAGATCGGCGCTTCTTCGTCCTTGTTGATCGCAACGATCACTTTGGAGTCTTTCATGCCGGCCAGGTGCTGGATCGCGCCGGAGATACCGACGGCGATGTACAGCTGTGGAGCAACGATCTTGCCGGTCTGACCGACCTGCATGTCGTTGGGTACGAAACCTGCGTCGACCGCGGCGCGCGATGCACCGACGGCAGCGCCCAGCTTGTCGGCCAGGGCGTACAGGTGTTTGAAGTTGTCGCCGTTCTGCATGCCGCGGCCGCCGGAAACGACGATCTTGGCAGCGGTCAGTTCCGGACGATCGGACTTGGCCAGTTCTTCGCCGACGAAGCTGGAGATGCCAGCGTCGTGAGCAGCGCCAACGGCTTCAACGGCAGCCGAACCACCAACAGCTGCAACCGGGTCGAAACCGGTGGCACGTACGGTGATCACTTTGACTGCAGCGTTCGATTGCACGGTAGCGATGGCGTTACCGGCGTAGATCGGACGCTTGAAGGTGTCAGCGCTTTCTACCGAGATGATCTCGGAGATCTGGTCAACGTCCAGTGCAGCGGCAACGCGCGGCAGGATGTTTTTGCCGTTGGAAGTGGCTGCAGCCAGGATGTGGCTGTAGCCCTTGCCGAGTTCGACGACCAGAGGAGCAACGTTTTCCGGCAACTGATGCGCGTAAGCGGCGTTGTCAGCGTTCAGGACTTTGCTGACGCCAGCGATTTTCGCAGCGGCTTGCGCCACGGCGCCAGCGCCCTGGCCAGCGACCAGCACGTGGATGTCGCCGCCGATTTTGGCAGCGGCAGCCACGGTGTTCAGCGTGGCCGGGGCCAGCACTTTATTGTCGT
This sequence comes from Pseudomonas sp. GW821-FHT02A08, assembly GCF_059422045.1. Taxonomy (NCBI): domain Bacteria; kingdom Pseudomonadati; phylum Pseudomonadota; class Gammaproteobacteria; order Pseudomonadales; family Pseudomonadaceae; genus Pseudomonas; species Pseudomonas sp. GW821-FHT02A08. The sequence continues at coordinate 31,888 of NZ_JBWKWD010000043.1, read as the reverse complement.
GTTCAGCGATTACCAAGATAGTCATGATCAGATTACCTTCGCTTCGTTTTTCAGTTTCTCGACCAGTTCAGCCACCGACTTGACCTTGATACCCGCGCTGCGTGCAGCCGGCGCTTCGACTTTCACAGTCTTGTTGGTGGAGGCGGTGGAAACGCCCAAAGCATCCGGAGTCAGCACTTCGAGAGGCTTCTTCTTGGCTTTCATGATGTTTGGCAGAGACGCGTAGCGCGGCTCGTTCAAACGCAGGTCAGTGGTGACGATAGCCGGCAGTTTCAGGGAAACTGTCTGCGCGCCGCCGTCGATTTCACGGGTTACAGCAACGCTGTCGCCGCTGATTTCGACTTTGGACGCGAACGTGCCCTGACCGTAGCCACTCAATGCCGCGAGCATCTGGCCAGTCTGGTTGTTGTCGCTGTCGATGGCCTGTTTGCCAAGGATCACCAGCTGAGGCTGTTCCTTGTCGACAACAGCTTTCAACAGTTTGGCAACAGCCAGGGAAGTCAGGTCTTCGGCGGACTCGACGAGGATGGCGCGGTCGGCACCCAGAGCCAGCGCGGTGCGCAGTTGCTCTTGAGCGGTGGACGGGCCTACGGAGACGACGACGATTTCAGTCGCAACACCCTTCTCTTTCAGGCGTACGGCTTCTTCCACGGCGATTTCGCAGAACGGGTTCATCGACATCTTGACGTTGGCAAGATCGACGCCGGAATTGTCCGCCTTGACGCGAACCTTGACGTTGTAATCCACAACGCGTTTGACAGCTACAAGAACCTTCATGGATTCCTCGTTACTCTCCGGTGAAAAGAAAGTCGCCTAGGCGAACCTGGCGGTTGATGCTCATCGGGCGCAAGGGCACCTCCAAAAACGCCGGCTAAGGTGTCAAGTGACCATCGCTCATGATCTGGATGACCGTTCGTCAGTGGTGACTGACGAGTCATTCAACATCGCGGCGTGTAGACTGCGTATCAAACCCGCGCAGCGCATCACTCTCTACTGCCATCGCCCTGTCTTTAGAGGTGCTCTTGAAACCAACAGTCAGCCTACGGCGAGCGCAAAACCGCCCGTATCTTGACCGGAACGCCTATTCCGGTCAATACGCCAAAATGGCCGTTCATAAGGCGCGTGACTTTGATTTCTCTGGCTTTGAGCCAATTCAAACAAACGTTTGTATTGGACGCTGAGAGTGGTGTAGATATAATGCGCCACCAAAAGAGAAAGGTGGTCAATCGATTGTCCTCTTCCGGCGTTGCGCCGGGATTCATGGATGCGACACCCGACTTCCAAATTAGAAAAAAAACTGTTGAGCCTTGAGTAGGAGATAACCTGTGGAACGCGAATACATGGAATTCGACGTTGTCATCGTCGGTGCCGGCCCCGCTGGTCTTTCCGCCGCCTGCCGCTTGAAGCAGAAGGCTGCGCAAGCCGGTAAGGAAATCAGCGTCTGCGTGGTCGAAAAAGGCTCCGAAGTCGGTGCTCACATTCTGTCCGGTGCCGTGTTCGAACCACGGGCCCTGAACGAACTGTTCCCGGACTGGAAAGAACTCGGCGCGCCGCTGAACACCCCCGTCACCCGCGACGACATCTTCGTGCTGAAGAACGCTGAAAGCGCGCAGAAAATCCCTGACTTCTTTGTGCCCAAGACCATGCACAACGAAGGCAACTACATCATCTCCCTGGGCAACCTGTGCCGCTGGCTGGCCCAGCAGGCCGAGAACCTGGGTGTGGAAATCTACCCGGGCTTCGCCGCTCAGGAAGCGCTGATCGACGAGAACGGCGTGGTTCGCGGGATCATCACCGGCGATCTGGGCGTCGACCGCGAAGGTAACCCGAAGGAAGGCCTGTACACGCCGGGCATGGAGCTGCGCGGCAAGTACACGCTGTTCGCCGAAGGTTGCCGTGGCCACATCGGCAAGCAGCTGATCAAGCGTTTCAACCTGGACACCGACGCTGATGCCCAGCACTACGGCATCGGCCTGAAAGAAATCTGGGAAGTCGATCCGGCCAAGCACCAGCCTGGCCTGGTGGTGCACACCGCCGGTTGGCCGATGGACATCATGGGCACCGAGAACACCGGTGGTTCGTTCCTCTATCACCTGGAAAACAACCAGGTCGTGGTTGGCCTGATCGTCGACCTGTCCTACAGCAATACCTACCTGTCGCCGTTCGACGAGTTCCAGCGCCTCAAGCATCACCCGGTGCTTGCTCAGTACCTGGAAGGCGGCAAGCGCATCAGCTACGGCGCCCGCGCCATCTGCAAGGGCGGCCTGAACTCGCTGCCGAAAATGGTGTTCAAGGGCGGCGCGCTGATCGGTTGCGACCTCGGCACCCTGAACTTCGCCAAGATCAAGGGCAGCCACACCGCGATGAAGTCCGGCATGCTCGCCGCTGAATCCGTGGCTGAAGCCCTGTTCGCCGAGAAGGACAGCAGCGAAGAGCTGACCACCTACGTCGACGCGTTCAAGAACAGCTGGCTCTACGAAGAACTGTTCGCCAGCCGCAACTTCGGCCCGGCGATCCACAAGTTCGGCGCCATCGTCGGCGGCGGTTTCAACTGGCTGGACCAGAACATCTTCGGCGGCAAACTGCCGTTCACCCTGCACGACACCAAGCCGGATTACGCCTGCCTCAAGCTCGCGGCGGACTGCAAGAAGATCGACTACCCGAAACCGGACGGCAAGATCAGCTTCGACAAATTGAGCTCGGTGTTCATCTCCGGTACCAACCACGAAGAAGAACAACCATGCCACCTGAAGCTGGCCGATCCGAGCATCCCGATCAGCAAGAACCTGCCGCTGTACGATGAGCCGGCACAACGTTACTGCCCGGCTGGCGTGTATGAAGTGATCACCAAGGAAGACGGCGAGAAGCGCTTCCAGATCAACGCCCAGAACTGCGTTCACTGCAAGACCTGCGACATCAAGGACCCTGCACAGAACATCACCTGGGTGACACCGGAAGGCTCAGGCGGCCCGACTTACCCGAACATGTAAGCCGAACCGCTGAACATCAAGGCTCCCTAAATGGGGGCCTTTTTGTTGCCCGCAATTTGAGCCACACAACAAAGCCAGTGTGGGAGCGGGCTTGCTCGCGAATACGGTTGATCCTTCACCATTTTTATTGACTGACACACCGCTTTCGCGAGCAAGCCCGCTCCCACAAGGGGGTCGAATCAGACCTTGAGACCCAGCTCCGCCGACAGCCGGGCCGTGACCCCTTTGATCAGGGGAATCAGCTCGGCCATTTTTTCCAGCGGCATGTACGGGACGGTACTGGCGATGCTGATGCCGGCGACGATGCGTTTGCTGGCATCGCGGATCGGCGCGGCCACGCAGCGGATCGACGGTTCGTTGTCTTCCAGGTCGAAGGCATAACCGCCGGCCACGTACTCGACCATGCGCTGCTCGAACTGCTCCCAGGATTGCTCCGGGTGCTGCGGCCAGAACTGGTTTTTCCCACCCACCGGCAGGCTGACTTCGTACAGGCGCTGCCACTCTTGCGGCGAATCATCGAGCATCAGCGCCTTGCCGATCCCGGTGCGCGCCAACGGCATGCGATGGCCGACCCGCGAACGCATTTCCGGGCCATTGCGCCCCGGATTCTTGTGCAGGTACAGCACTTCGTCGCCTTCACGAATCGCCAAGTGAATGGTGTCGCCGGTCAACGCCGACAACTCATCCAGATACGGCCCGGCCAGGGTCACCAACGGCAACTCTTCACGGGCCTGAAAGCCCAGTTCGATCAGTTTCGGCCCCAGTAGATAACCGACTTGCGGCACCACCCGCAGATAACGCTCGTCCACCAGGCAACTGGCCAGGCGATGGGTGGTGCTGCGCGTGGTGCCGATCAGCCGGGCGATTTCCTTGAGATCGCGGGCGCCGCTGGCCACGGCATGAACCACACCCAGACCGCGAAGCAGTGTCTGAGTGCCGGTCGGTGCGGCGTCCTTGGCGACTTTTGGGGCGTCTTCCTGCATATCCAGCCTTTACCGTTGAGCGAGTGAACGGGCGGCATTATGGTCGCCCGCGTGCCACGACTACAACTTGATACGCTCGACCTTGCCCACCAGCAAGATGTAGGACAGTGCGCCAATCAATGCCAGCACCGAGATGTAGGTGATTGCCGGGGCAAAAGAATCACCCGTCGCGAGGAAGCCGATCACGATAGGCGTGGCAATCGCCGACAGGTTGCCGATGAAGTTGAACACCCCGCCGGTCAGCCCGAGCAAGCGTGCCGGAGCCAGGGTCGACACCAGCGACCAGGTGATCGAAGCCAGGCCATTGCCGAAGAATGCCAGCGCGAGGAAGGCAATGACCAGCGGCGTCGACTCGACAAAGTTGGCGCCGATGATCGAGGTTGAAATCAGCAAGCCGCTGATGATCGGCAGCTTGCGGGCGAAACCTACCGTGTAACCGCGACGGATCAAAAAGTCCGAGAAAAAACCTGAACACAGTACGCCGACAAAGGCCGCGAGAAACGGCAGCGATGCCAACAGGCCGGACTTGATGAAGTCCATGCCACGGTATTTCACCAGGTAGGTCGGGAACCAGGTGAGGAAGAACCACAGGGTCGAGTTAAGGCAGAACTGCCCGAGGTAGATGCCCCAGAGCTTGCGCTTGGTCAGGACGATGCCCAGGTCGGTCCAGCTGAATTTGGCTTTGACCCTGGCCTGTTCGGCCTGGATATCCACCAGCCCACCACCCTCGCGGATCAGATCAATCTCTGCGTCATTGGCGCCTTTGAAATCCCGAGGCTCGCGATACACCGCGTACCAGATCACCGCCCACACAATGCCTACCGCGCCGGTGGTGACGAACACCATGTGCCAGCCGAACTCATGCTGCAGCCAGGCCAGCACCGGCGTCAGGAAGGCCAGGCCGACGAACTGCCCGGAGGTGTAGAAACCGATGGCCGTGGCGCGCTCGCGCTCGGGGAACCAGGTGGTGACCACGCGGCTGTTGATCGGATACGCCGGCGCTTCCAGGGCACCGACTGCCATGCGAAGGACGAACAGCGCGATGAAGCTGGCGGCGAAGCCGAGCATCACCGTGGCCACCGACCACAGCAGCAAGGCGACGCTGTACAGAATCCGTGGCGGTACGCGATCCACCAGCCAGCCGCCGGGGATCTGCATGGCAGCGTAGGTCCAGCCAAACGCGGAGAAGATCAGGCCGACGTGGATCGGGTCGATGCCCAGGTCACTGGTCAATGCCGGGGCGGCAATCGACAGGTTGCTGCGGTCCAGGTAATTGATCACCACGGTGATGAACAACAGCACCATGATGAAAAAACGCTTGCGGCTGGGCGTCACCAACGACGCCTGCCCGGTGAGGGTTTGCGGTTGCATGGGGGGGGTGCCTCTTCTTATGGTTATTGAGGTCGATTCAAGTCTTGTGTGTGTGTGTACTCGGATCCACTGCCGATGGAGATCGAGTGTGGGAGCGGGCTTGCTCGCGAAAGCGGAGTGTCAGTCAACATCTATGTTGAATGTGCCGCCCTCTTCGCGAGCGAGCCCGCTCCCACAGGGATAGGTGGTGGATCAGAGATCACTCACCACTCGGCAAAACTGCCATCGGCATGGCGCCAGATCGGGTTGCGCCAGCGGTGGCCGATGGCGGCGCGTTCGATCACGTATTCCTCGTTGATCTCGATGCCCAGGCCCGGGCCGTTCGGGATCTTCACGAAGCCTTTGTCGTAGTCGAACACCCTTGGGTCTTTGACGTAGTCGAGCAGGTCGTTGCTCTCGTTGTAATGGATGCCCAGGCTCTGCTCCTGGATGAACGCGTTGTAGCAAGCCGCGTCCAGTTGCAGGCACGCCGCCAGGGCAATCGGGCCCAGCGGGCAATGCAACGCCAGCGCCACGTCGTAGGCTTCGGCCATGTTGGCGATCTTGCGGGTTTCAGTGATACCGCCGGCGTGGGAGGCATCCGGCTGGATGATGTCGACGTAGCCTTCGCTGAGCACGCGCTTGAAATCCCAACGCGAGAACAAGCGCTCACCCAGGGCGATCGGCGTGCTGGTCAGCGGCGCCAGCTCTTTGAGCGCTTCGTAGTTTTCGCTCAGCACCGGCTCTTCGATGAACATCAGCTTGTACGGATCAAGCTCCTTCATCAGCACCTTGGCCATGGGCTTGTGCACCCGGCCATGGAAGTCCACGCCGATGCCGACGTTCGGGCCGACGGCATCGCGCACGGCAGCGACGTTGGCCAGGGCCTGGTCGACCTTGTCGAAGGTATCGAGGAATTGCAGTTCTTCGGTGCCGTTCATTTTCACCGCGGTGAAACCACGCTCGACCGCTTCTTTCGCCGCCCGCGCGGTATCCGCCGGACGGTCGCCGCCGATCCACGAATACACACGAATCTTGTCCCGCACCTGGCCACCCAACAGATCGCTGACCGACACGCCCAGTGCCTTGCCCTTGATGTCCCACAAGGCCTGGTCGATACCGGCCAGGGCGCTCATGTGGATCGCGCCGCCACGGTAGAAGCCGCCGCGATAGAGCACGGTCCAGATGTCTTCGATGTTGCGCGGGTCTTTGCCAATCAGGTAATCGGACAATTCTTCAACGGCAGCGGCAACAGTGTGGGCGCGGCCTTCGACCACGGGCTCGCCCCAACCGGTGACGCCCTCGTCGGTTTCGACCTTGAGGAAGCACCAGCGCGGCGGAACGATGAAGGTGGTCAGTTTGGTGATTTTCATCTGCTTGTCTCTCTTATTGGATGCAGCGCTCGCAGCGCCAAAAAGTCTTAGCGAAGGGCTTTCCAGGCAGTGACATAGGCCTTGGCATTGGCCGCCACTTGCGCAGGCGTCATGCCCGGTTTGAACAGGCCGGAACCGAGGCCGAAACCTTTGACACCGGCGTCGATGAACGACTGCATGTTGTCCGGGGTGATGCCGCCGACCGGCACAAGAATGGTTCCGGCGGGCAGCACCGCGAGCCAGGCTTTGACGACTGCCGGGCCCATCTGCTCGGCCGGGAACATCTTCAGCACATCCGCGCCTTCGGCCAGTGCCGCGAAGGCTTCGGTCGGCGTGGCGACACCGGGCGACAGATACAGCCCCGCCGCTTTCGCCGCGCGCAGCACCTTCGGATCGCTATGGGGCATGACGATCACCTGGCCGCCCGCGGCTTTCACTTGCTCGACCTGCTCCGGGGTCAACACCGTGCCGGCACCGATCAGGCAATCGGCGGGCAAGGTACTGCGCAGGATGCGGATACTTTCGTACGGCTCGGGGGAATTGAGCGGCACTTCGATCACACGAAATCCGGCGGCGTACAGCACTTCGCCGATGGCCGCCGCTTCCTGCGGGCGCAGGCCACGCAAGATCGCGATCAGGCCGTTTTGCGCCAGGGCTTGTTTGAGCATGTCAGGACTCCAGTCAGGTTTAACGGGATGCGGTGCACGTGACCAGGCCGGCAGCCAGTGCCAGTTGCCACAATCCGCGTTCGGTGGCCTGTTCGGCCAGGGTCACCCGGACAAAACCGCAGGCGTCGAGCGCACGGCTGTAGCGGGCACAGAGTTGGGTGTTGCCGATGAGGATGATCGACGGCAGATGCACGCTGTTGCGCCGACGCCGTTGAACGCAGGCCAAGGCCACCAACTCGTGGCCGATCAGCAGGCCGGACAGATAGTCCGCTTGCGCCGCAGCGCTCAGTTCACCGGTCAGCCCGAGACTGCGGGCACTGAACATGGTCGACAGCGGACCGATTTCACCGTCCGCCGACAACGCGACCCGCACGCCGCGATCAAACGCATCGCCATCGAAAGACCCGCCACATTGTTGGGTGCGTCCGAGAATGCTGTGTTGACTGAGCACGGCGAAGACTTCGCCGGTCATGAAAGTGTCGAAGTGCATGATGCAGCCGTCGGCCACTTCCACCCATTTCGAATGGCTGCCCGGAAGGCCGATCAGCAGATCAGCACCCGCCCCGCTCGCCAGGTTTTGCAGCACGCCGAGCACCTGGGTTTCTTCACCGCGCATCACGTTCGGCAAAGGCGAACGCTCGATGACGCCGGGCACGATGTGCACGTCGACGCCGCGCAGGCTGCGCACGGTTTGCAAGGAAGTACCGAGCGTGGCGACGTTCGCCGGCGTGTCGCGGTAGGGCGCTTCGCGCCAGCCCTGAGCGCTGCCGACCATGCCGCAGGCAATCACCGGTAAATGCGGCTGGGCATCGAGCCAGTCGCCGCAAGCCTCATCGAAGGCCAGTTCGAAACCATCGACGCATTCCCGACCGCCAATGATTCGCGGCGCTTTCGGCAGCTGCATGATCCCCGAAGACAGCGAACGCTGTTCGAGCACTTGCCCGCCTTCAGCCAGTTTGTAAGCACGTAATGAGGTTGTCCCCCAGTCGAGCGCGATCAATTGCGCCTGCATCGCTTCACCTGTTTTGGTTTTTGGCAGTGAGTGAGCGGGACTATAAACCTGAGACGGGGCAAATCTCAATATATAAATATCAATCCCATATTATGAGACAAGACAAAAAAAACGCAGCCCGATGGCTGCGATCTTTTAAAAGCAATCAGTTACCCGCTGCGAAATCCCGCAACACCGCCCCATCCATCCGATAGCGCACCCACTCCTCCTGCGGCTGCGCGCCCAGGGATTTGTAGAAATCGATGGCCGGCGTATTCCACTCCAGCACGCTCCACTCGAAACGGCCGCAGTCATTGGCGCAGGCGATTTTCGCCAGATGCCGCAGCAGGGTCTTGCCCGCACCGCCGCCGCGCTGTTCCGGGGTGATGTAGAGGTCTTCGAGGTACAGGCAGTTGCTGCCAAGCCAGGTGGAATAACTGAAGAAGAACACCGCGAAACCGATGGGTGCGCCGTCGCGCAGGCAGATCAGGCCATGGGCGGTGGCGCCTTCGCTGAACAGGCTGCGCTCGATATCGGCAACGCTGGCGATGACTTCATGGCGGGCACGTTCGTAGTCGGCCAGTTCAGTGATGAACGCGAGGATTTGCGGTGCGTCACTGGGGGTCGCCGGGCGGATTTCGATCGTCATGGACGTGCCTTGTCAAAAGTGGAAAACGCCATACTAAGGCGGCGCGTGGCCTGTGGCGAGGGAGCTTGCTTGCTCACCACAAAAACCGTCGTTACTCCGGTCGCCACTAACCCTGGAATCGATAACCTTGGACCTGACATTCGGGCACTGCGTGGTTAGATAGCGGCGCTGCTCACTTATCCGGTCAAGGAACCGCGTCATGTCTACCGCAACACCCCCTGTCTCAAGCAAGTTGTTCGGCCTGTTTTGCCTCGCCAGTTACCTGTTGTCGTTGTCCTACGGCTCGACCTTCCTGCTGTCGCTGTTGATCAGCGCGCGTGGCGGCAACGAACACGATGCCGGCAGTGTGATTTCGGCGGCGATGCTCAGCACCTTTGCAGCGGTGATCGTTTCCGGCCATCTGTCCGACCTGCTCGGTGCTGCCCGGTCGGTGGCGCTGTTCGGTGTGTTGCTGGTAGCGGCCAGCCTGGGCTTCGCCCTGACCCCGGGCTTCGGCCCTCTGCTGTTGTTTTTTGGCCTGCTGCTGGGCCTGGGTTGGGGCGTGTTCTACACCCTCGGGCCGATCATCGTGGCAAGCCTGGTGACACCCGCACAGCGCGCCAGATACTTCGCCCTGCTGTCGGGCAGCATGATGACCGGGATCGGCAGTGGCCCACTGCTCGGCCGCGCGGCGAGTGCCCTCGGTTATCCGGTGAGCGCTGCGTTTTATCTGGCGGCGCTGGCCAGCCTGGTCGGTGTGCTGCTGTTCTGGCGGCTGCAGCGAAAATTGAATCAGGCCTCCCTGCCATCGGGCAGCGTGTCGCGGATTTCGTGGCGTGCCGCGGGTCAGGTGCTGTCGTCCAGGGCTGTCTTCCCGATCATCATGGTCGGTCTTGGCGGCTGCGTGTTCGGCGGGCTGTCGAGCTTTCAAACCAGTTATGCCGCAGCGCGCTCGCTCGACTACTCGCTGTTCTTCCTCGGCTTCATGAGCGCGGCGATCAGTGGCCGAATGTTGGTTGCCGGGTTCGTGGTCAAGCGCGATCCATTGCGTGCCTCGTGCCTGCTTTCGGGGCTGATGCTGGCATCGATCGTCATGTTCGGTTTTGTCGTCGACAACAGCTTCAGCTACGTGCTCGCGGCGGCGACGCTCGGGATCGGTTACGGCCTGACCTACTCGGTGATCAACGGCCTGGCCGCCAATGAAGCGCCGACCGGCACCACCGCGCAATCCTTGCTGCTGTTCAGCCTGTCGTACTTCATCGGAGTGTTCGGCTTCCCCTTACTGGCCGGGAAAATCATCGTCGAGCAAGGCATGGCCACACTGCTGCTCACCGTGCTGGCGGTCGCTGCGCTCAACTGGTTGATCACTGCAGGCCGATTGATCTGGCGAAGAGTTGCAGCCGTCAGGGCATTGGCGCAGGCCTGAGCCGTTCGTCGCTAACAATGCACCCATCCGGATCGAGGGCGGACTAATCAGGTAAGGACTCTACCCGTTGGAGACAACACCATGATCCTGTCCAGGTTGACCGCCCTCGCCCTCACTGCCCTGCTGTCTTGCGCCTCGTTCGCCGGGACCCTCGGCTCGAGCACCGGCCCGACCAATCCGGTGGAAAAACCCAGGGCGCCGGCCATCCAGAGTGCCCCCGGCATGAACACCGATGGCACGACAATTGACCACAACCTGCCTCCGTCCACCGGCACCGACCCGCGCATCCAGGGCAATGACATGGGGCGTCAGGGCGGGGCGGATTTGCCGGACAAAAAAACGCCCGGCAGCGGTGGTCTCGGCTCAAGCACCACCGAAGACGAGGACAGCAATATCAGCCAATAGTGAAGCCAGGAGAAATGTACTGAAGCTAATGGCCCCTTCGCGAGCAAGCCCGCTCCCACAGGATCCATGCCACACCACCACTCAATGTGTGAAGGCAGAACCCTGTGGGAGCGGGCTTGCCCGCGAAGGCGTCTTCATATCCAACATTTACATTTCAGACAGACCTTCGCGGGCAAGCCCGCTCCTACAGAAAAAATGAGTGTCAGCGTTGCTTGAGGCGGTCAATAACCACCGCCAGCAGCAAGATCGAACCGCGAATCACATACTGATAAAACGTATCGATGTTCTTCAGGTTCATCGCATTCTCGATGATCGCCAGAATCAACACCCCGGCGATCACGTGCCGGATCATGCCGATCCCGCCACTCAACGACACCCCGCCCAGCACGCAGGCCGAGATCACCGTCAGTTCGAAACCCTGGCCGATCATTGGCTGGCCGGAGGTCATTCGCGAAGCCAGGATCACCCCCGCCAGCGCACCGATCACGCCGTGCACGGCGAAGATGATGATCTTGGTGCGATCGACATTCACACCGGCCAGCAGCGCCGCTTCCTGGTTGCCGCCGATGGCCATGGTGTTGCGCCCGTAGGTGGTGTAGTTCAGCAGCCAGCCAAAGAACAGGAAGCAGACGATGGTGATCAGGATCGGTACCGGCACGCCAAACATCTGGCCGTTACCGAACACAAAAAATGATTCCTGGGACACCCCCACCGCTTTGCCGTTAGCGAAGATGTAGGCCAGCCCGCGCACGATCTGCATGGTTGCCAGCGTGGTGATCAGCGCGTTGACCCGCAGCTTGGCGATCACTATGCCGTTGATCAGCCCGACGATCAGGCCCATCACCAGCGCCGCACAGACACCGAGAAACACGCTGTTGGTGTCGCGCATCACCACCGCCGCGACCACCCCGGCGCAGGCAATCACCGAGCCCACCGACAAGTCGAAATGCCCGGACGCCAGGCAATACAACATGGTGCACGCAGCGATCCCGGTGGTGGAAATCGCCAGGCCCAGGCCACGCATGTTCAGCGGTGAAAGGAAGTTGTCGATCAGCAAGGTACAGGCGACAAAGATGCCGACCGCCGCCAGCAGCATCACCCAGTCGTCGAGGAAGCGCCGCAGGTCCAGCGGTTTGCGCGTGGTTGGCAGGGTGTTGTTTTGGGTTGTCATCATAGTCACCTCTCAGTTCGCCACGCCGTCGGCGCGTTGGCGCGGCAAAGCCAGTTGCAGCAGGTTGGATTCGTTGGCCTGTTCGCGGCTCAACTCGCCACGCAGGGCGCCTTCGCACAGCACCAGGATGCGGTCGGAAATGCCCATGACTTCCATCAAGTCGCTGGACACCACAATCACCGCGATCCCCTCGACGGCCAGGTTATGGATGATCTGGTAGATCTCGGCCTTGGCACCGATGTCGATGCCGCGGGTGGGTTCGTCGAGCAGCAGCACTTTCATCGGCATCGACAGCCAGCGGCCGAGAATGGCCTTCTGCTGATTGCCACCGGACAGGTACATGATTTTCTGCGCCGCGTTGGGCGTCTTCACTTTCAGCGCCTTGATCTGTTGCTCGGCGTTGTCCTTCTCCCACAGGCCGCGCAACAGGCAACCGAAGGTGGAGTGGGCGCCGCGAGCGCTGATGTTGATGTTCTCGGCGACGCTGGCCAGCGGCAGGATGCCTTCCTTCTTGCGGTCCTCGGGGCACAACAGGATCCCGGCGGCAATCGCGTCCCGGGGTGAACGAAGCATCAGTTCATGGCCACGAAGTTTCAGCTGTCCGGCGCTGTTGCGCGCCAGGCCGCTGAGCAGGCGCAACAGCTCGGTGCGACCGGCACCGACCAGCCCGAACAACCCGAGGATTTCGCCTTTGTGCACCTCGAAACTCACCGGCTCACGCAACCCCGGCCCGAGCAGACCATCGACCTTGAGTGCCACCGCGCCGCGCTGGCGCGGGCGGTAATCGTAGATGTCCTGGATGTCGCGCCCGACCATGCAGGTGACCAATTGATCGTGGGTCAACTGGCTCATGTCGTCGAACGTGCGTACGTAACGCCCGTCCTTGAACACCGTCACCGCGTTGCAGATGCGGAACACTTCTTCCATGCGGTGGGAGACATAGAGCACCACTTTGCCCTCGTCCCGCAGCCGGCCGATGATCGCCATCAAGCGGTCGATCTCCCGTGCCGAAAGGCTGCTGGTGGGTTCGTCGAAGGCAATCACGTGGGCGCCACGGGACAACGCCTTGGCGATTTCCACCAGTTGTCGCTGGCCGAGGGACAGGCGCCCGACTTTCTCCTGCGGGTCGATTTCATCGGCCAGGCCCTTGAGACAGGTCAGTGCCTGCTGACGCAAGGTGCTGCGATTGATCAGGCCGAAACTGGCTGGCAGATGCCCGAGAAACAGGTTTTCGGCCACGGTCATTTCCGGCACCAGATGCAGTTCCTGATGGATCACCGCGACGCCACTGCCGATGCTGTCGGCGGTGGACTTGAAGTCCATCGTCCGCTCGCCGATCTGCAAGGCGCCACTGCAAGGCGTGTAGGCCCCGCCGAGGATTTTCAGCAGCGTCGACTTGCCGGCGCCGTTCTCGCCCATCAAGGCGTGAACCTGCCCCGGATGGGCGACGAAGCTGATGTTGTCCAGCGCCTTCGCCCCGGGAAAGGTCTTGCCGATCCCGTTGAAGCGCAAGCTGCCGCTGTATTGTTGTGTATGTGTTTGCGCGTGCATAACCCACCTCTTCAAACCGGACAGGCAGCCCCGTCGCCAAGGCCGCCGCTGAAATCAATGGCCATCAGTTCCACAGGCCGATCTTTTCCAGTTCCTGCTTGAAGTTGTCGCGGGTGATCAGCGTCACGTCGTCCATGGCGGTGTACTTCGCAGGTTCTTTGCCGGTGGTGACCCACTCGTACATCATGCTGGCGGTGTTGTAGCCCTCGATGTGCGGGCTCGGCAGCATCGAGCCGTAGAAGCCGCTGTCGGGTTTCTTCAGCTCGCCGATGGCGTCGGTACCGTTGATGCCGATGCCGATCACGTTGGCCGCCGCGAAACCGGCGCTCTCGGTAGCGCGCACACCGCCGAGCACGGTGTTGTCGTTCATGCCGCCGATGATCAGGTTCTTCGCCGCCGCCGGCAGCTTCACCAGGGCCGAGTTGGTGGCGTCCATGCTGCCCGGCACGTCGAGGGTCTTGAGGGCCGCGAACAGGATGTGGTCTTTCGGCATGCCGGCATCTTCCAGCGCTTTGACCGAACCGTCGGTGCGCTTCTTGCCGGTGTCGAGTTCGTTGTAGGTATTGATCACCGCATAGGTGTCTTTCCAGTCCCAGCCGCGTTTCTTCGCTTCGGTCGCCATGGCATTGCCTTGTTTCTGGCCGACTTCGAAAGCAGCCATGCCAAGGTACGGCACGTCCTCCATGAACTTGCCGCCGGCATCGACGAAACGGTCATCGACGGCGATCACTTTCAACCCGTTGAGCTTGGCCTTGGCCATGATTGCCGGGCCGAGGGACACGTCCGGCGGGCAGATCACAAAGCCCTTGGCGCCGTTGGCCGCGAGGCTGTCGATGGCAGAAAGGGTTTTCTCACCGTCGGGTACGGCTATCTTGATCAGGGTGAAGCCCTTCTCTTTCCCGGCCTTTTCCGCAAAGGCCCACTCGGTCTGGAACCAGGGTTCTTCCGCCTGCTTGACCAGGAAACCGATCTTCACTTCCTCGGCTGCCAGCAGCGTGCTGTTCAGGCTGAACGCCGAGACCGCCAACGCGGCACAGCACAGGGAACGGATAGCATGACGACGATTCATAAGCTGACTCCTTGTTATTTTTCTTGAGCGTTCTTTGAAAGCGTTCTTTGTTAACCAACGGGCGGTAAAACCATACCGTCAATAGTCATATCGTATGATGATTGGATTTCGGACGTAGCAAGACGCCTGAAAGCCCGATCACTCAGTCGTGGTACATCACCGAGCGGCCACCATCGATGGTGATGCACGAGGCATTGATGAACGGCGCTTCATCACTGGCCAGGAACACGGCGGTCATTGCCACTTCGATCGGCTGCCCGATGCGGCGCGGCGGGTGCAGGTCAAACGCACGCTGGCGTTCGGCGTGAGGGTCGGCAAAACCGTTCCAGTAATCGACGTTCAACTGGGTTTCGATGTAGCCCGGCGCAATCGCGTTGACGCGCACACCCTTGGGCGCATATTCGATGCCCAAAGCGCGGGTCAGGCCGAGCAGGCCATGCTTGGCCACCGGGTACGGGAAGCAGCCAGGGATGATGTGGGTGGAATGGGTGGACGCGATATTGATGATGCTGCCGATGCCCTGCTCGATCATCTGCGGCAGCACCGCCTTGCAACCGTACCAGGCACCATCGAGGTCGATGGCGAAGCAGCGACGCCAGTCTTCCTCGGTCATTTCCAGCGGATCACGAAACACGTTGACCCCGGCGCAGTTGACCAGCACATCGATCCGGCCGTGCAGGTCGATCGCCAGCCGGGCCATGGCGTGCAGATCCTGCTGACGCGACACGTCAGCCTTGATCGCCACTACATCGGCGCCCTGGTCCCGCCAGTGCGCCGCGACCTTCTCGACTTTCTCGGCCTGAATGTCGCTGATGATCAGCCTGGCCTGCTGGGACGCGAAGGTCGCCACAATCGCTTCGCCGATACCCTGGGCGGCACCGGTGAGCAATACGACCTTGTTTTTCAGGCGTTCGCCCTTGGGCGGTTCGGGCACCGGTGGCAATGACAGTGGTTCAACCATGGATCAAGACTCCTGTTCGAAGACACGACGAAAACCGGGCATCTGTCGATGTCCGGTCAAAAGGCGCTGGGCAGGAAACAGGTGAGTGCGAAAACGTTTCAGCCCGGAAACGTTCTGAGGCACTGGCTCCGCAAGGGAACACGGGGAAACTTCGCTGCATCACTTCACCTGTTTTGTTTTTTTAAGTGTGAGTGCATGTAACTCGTGAGGCCGACTATAAACCCGGCTCGCGACAAATCTCAATATATATATTTACATCCCATATTTTGGGATTTATCCAACAAACCGCATGCAATGCTTTCCAGGCACATCCACTGCAATCGACAACACCGCCCCATCCAACGGATGGCCCAGCGGACTCGCCGCGCTGGTGATGTACAGGGTTTTCAGGTCTCCACCGCCAAAAACACAGCTGGTGGGGCGACTGATCGGTAGCTCGATGATCCGATCGACTTTGCCGTCCGGGCTCAACCTGAGCAGGCAGCTGCCATCCCAACGGGCATTCCAGATAAAACCTTCGGCATCCATCGCCGAACCGTCCGGGCCGCCACGTCCGTGCGGACCAAACCAGACCTGCGGCGCATCGAGGGCTCCGTCGGTACGGATGAAATGTCGATACAAGGTGCCGTCGAGGCTGTCGCCGAAATACACGCGGGTAGCGTCATCGCTCCACAGCAGCGTGTTGGGAATGCCCAGGTTGCGCAGCAACGGCGCAACCCGCCCGGCGCGATCGATGCGGAACAGCCCGCCGGAACGACGGACGATGGGCAGGTCCTCGCCGTGTTCGCCGATATTGTTTTGCATGGTGCCGAGCCAGAGCCGGCCCTGGGCGTCGCAACGGGCTTCGTTGGGGCGATTGCCCGGTTGCGGATCTACCACGCAGAACAATGTCAGGCGCGGCGCCAGGCCGGGTGAATCGAGATCGAGGCGATACACGCCGCTGCTCAATGTCACCAGCGCGTCGCCGCTTTCACAGGGAATGAACGCCGACACGTGCTCCGGCATCTGCCAGATCTGCACGTTGGCGCCGATCAATCGCAGCGCCTGTTTACCAGCGATATCCACCCAATACAGGGCTCGGGTGGGCGCATCCCAGAACGGGCCTTCGCCCAGTTGTGCCCGATGTTCGGTCACCGCAGTCCACGCCATGAAACCTCCTGCATTGTTGTTGTTTTTTTGTGGGGAGCGTCTTCATTATCAGCTGGCTTTTTTATCGGCCATGACTTGCGGGTAGTAACGCTTGATCGCAAGGTCTGCGTTATCGATCAGGGTCATGCAGGCCCAGACACCCCGGGCGGTATCACGGGCCGCGATAGCCTCGGCCAGGTCCCGGTGAATCGGCAGGGTGCGACGCAGTTCATCCGGGTCGGCGGCGGACACTTCAAAGGCCACCGCCAGCAACGCGCCGAGGGCAGGAACCATTTGTTCGATGAATTGATTGTGGCTGGCGGCGAGGATGCACTCGTGGAAGAGCTGGTCGGCACGGTTGTAATCGATGCCGCTGTCCACCGCCCGCTCCAGCGCGTTGCAGGCCAACAGGATCGCGTTCACCTGTTCGCCGGTGGCGCGCTCGCAAGCCCAGCGCACGGCCATCGGTTCGATGGTGCGGCGCAGGTCGAGCAGATCGTCGACGAAGTTTTCCGGTAAGCCGCTGCGCGACAACCAGCCGACGACTTGTGGATCGAAGAGATTCCAGCGCCGTACCGGCAACACCCGCGTGCCGACTTTCGGCCCGACCTCGAGCATGCCTTTGGCAACCAGGGTCTTGATGGCTTCACGGATAACCGTGCGGCTCACGCCGAGTTGTTCGCCGAGGTCGGCTTCGACCTTGAGTGACTCACCCGGCTTGACCTGCCCCGTGGCGAGCCAGCAGCCCAGCCAGTCAACCGTCGATGCATGAAAGCTGCTGGACATGGACACCTCAAAGCCGTTCGCAATGGAGGCCCACGCTAATCATCATACGATTGGATGTCAATTTGATTTTTTGAAGAAATCAGAAATCTAATGTGGGAGCAGGCTTGCTCGCGAAGACGGAGTCACATCCGACAAAGATGTCGGCTGACCCAGCGCTTTCGCGAGCAAGCCCGCTCCCACAGGGTTTTTGCGTCAGGGTTCGAGGCCGATGGGGAAAAACTCGCCGCCACTCCATACACCGAGCCAGCGCTGGCCATCGATCTCGCGACTCACCGCCAGCTCCACCAACTGATAGAACACGTTGCGATGGATCAACGCCTCAAGATTGCTGCGCACATGCACGTAAGGGGCTGGCTCTTGCGTTACCGGGTCGATGACCACGCGCATCGGATGATCGGCGCCGGCCTCGGTGGTTTCATCGACGTTGGTGGTAAAGCGCAACAGCTGCGCCTCACCCTCGCCCTCCACGTCCACCGCAATCGCCACGAACGGCGCATCGTCGACTTTGATGCCGACCTTTTCCACCGGGGTAATCAGGAAATAATCATCGCCGTCGCGGCGAATGATGGTGGAGAACAGTTTGACCATCGGCTTGCGCCCGATCGGCGTACCCAGGTAATACCAGGTGCCGTCCCGGGCGATGCGCATGTCGATGTCGCCGCAGAAATCGGGGTTCCACAGGTGCACCGGCGGCAAGCCTTGGGTCTTGGGGATTTGCCCCAGCAGGTCGTTGGCTTTTTGCGGGCCACTCATGGCGTTCTCCTCGGGATTACTGGTCGCTGAGCCCCAGCAGGCTGCGCGCGTATTGCTCCAGCGGCGGGCCCATCAGGTCTTCGGGTTTTTTATCGTGGAACGTCAGTAAACCGCCACGACTCTTGATGGTTGCAGTATCAATCAAATACTGGGTGCTGGTCTCGATCAACATGATCTGAATCATACCGCTGTCGATGCCGAGACGATCCAGGGCTTCCTGATCCAGCCACTCGTCCGAGTTGCCGATACGGTCGTCGGACTTGGCAAACCGGGTGTAGAGCAGATAGTGCGCACCGGCGGCACGGGCCTCGCCCATGGCCTGGTCGAGGCCTTCCGGTGTACGGGCACGGCGGACCATCGGGAAGTATTCGACGAAGCCATCGAACGCGACTTCGGCAATCACGTTCGGCCGCGGGTAAACGTCGCTGCCTGGGGGCATGAAAGCACCTTGGGCGATATAGACGAACGAGTCCGGCTGAATGCGCAGGTTGTTTACGCGACGGCTGTCACTGTGGTCGAGCAACCCCGCATCGCTCATATGGTAACGAGTCCCTTCGGCCATATCGCTGACGTTCATGCAGCCACCAAGTGCCAAAACGGCCAGCAGCAAAACCAGGCTACGCATCCTATCCTCCAGGGGCCGGTGTCGGAAAACCGGCGAATGGCCGTAGGATGCAGCTTCCGCGCCAGCTCAAGTTGCGCGTTGCCTGATCAAACGCAATCGCGGGCAAGCCACGCTCCCACAGGGTTTACGCAAAACCCTGTGAGAGCGTGGCTTGCCCGCGATGAGGCCCGATCAGCCGCCGATGATCTTCATGACAGTCGCCCCACCAGAGAACGCCACTTCCTGCTTGTCCCCCAAGGCTTTCACCAGCAGCCGCTGCAAGGCCGGCAGCGCCTGGTGGCGCGGCTTGTCCAGCAGGTCGCCGATGTAATGGCGATTGCTCGACGACAGGCAGCCATGCAGCCACCCGGTAGAAGACAAACGAAGGCGCGAGCAGGTACGGCAGAACGGCACACTTTCGTTGGCGATCACGCCGAAATGGCCTTGCCCCGGAATTTCATAGCGCACCGCTGTCGCATCGACGGGTGCATCGGCCTGCAGATATTCGTAGCGCTCGCCGATCAGGCTCAGCAATTGCTGGAGGCTGACGAACTGTTGCAGAAAGGCATTGGAGTCGTTGGCCAGGTGGCCCATGCGCATCAGCTCGATGAAGCGCAGTTCATATCCACGTTCCAGGCAGTAATCGAGCAGCGGCATCACTTGGTCAAGGTTCTGCCCGCGCAGCGGCACCATGTTGACCTTGATCTTCATGCCGGCCGCACTGGCCTCGCTCATGCCGTTGAGCACAGTGGCCAGATCGCCGCCCCGGGCAATGCTGCGGAACGCACTCGCATCGAGGGTATCGAGGGAAACGTTGAGACGCCGAATGCCGGCGTTCACCAGCAGCGGCAGTTTCTTCGCCAGTAACTGGCCATTGGTGGTCAGGCTGATGTCTTCCAGGCCCATCTGACCGACCGCTGTCATGAACGCTTCGAGTTTCGGGCTGACCAGCGGCTCGCCGCCGGTAATGCGCAGACGCTCGATACCCGCCGCTTCAATCAGATAAGCCACGCCGCGCGCCATGGCTTCGGCCGACAATTCATCCTGCGCAGCCACCAGCCGCTTGCCGTTGGGCACGCAGTAGGTACAGGCGTAATTGCAGGCTGAGGTCAGACTGATTCGCAAGTTGCGAAAACGCCTGCCTTGACGGTCAACGATCATGGTCACTCCGGCGGAAGAATATCGGGCCGCTAAAACTTGACTCAGAAATCAAGTTTTAGCAAGTCCTCTACCTGAGTATATTCCTGCGGTACTGCGCCAAGTAGCGAAATCATGGCGCAATAAGGCAACTGAATGGCTCAGCTGCCGGAAGTGTCGGTGTCACGCTTGCGCTTGTTGCCCATGCGCACGCCGATGTCCATCAGGAACTGGAAGAAACCTTCCTGATCTTCCAGCACATTGCTCCAGAACGGCGAGTGATACAGCGCGACGGCACCGTGCACCAGCGCCCAGGACGCGCAGTAATGGAAGTAAGGTGGCACGTCTTCCAGCTTGCCTTCGCTGATCCGGCCCTTGATCAGCAAGGTCAGGCGTTCAAAGTTCGAGGCACGGATCTTGTGCAGCTCCTCGATCATCTCCGGCACCTGATTGCCCTTGACCACTTTCTCTTCGAGCCGATCGAACAGACGATAGCGTTGTGGATCGCGCATGCGGAATTCGAAATAGGCGCGGGACAGGGCTTCCTTGTCCTTGTCGACGTCGGCGGAGTGTAACAGCTCGTTCAAATCGCGCTCGTAGTCGAGCATCAGGCGCAGATAGATCTCGGCCTTGGACTTGAAGTGCTTGTAGATCGTGCCTTTACCGATACCGACGGCATCAGCAATCATCTCGACGGTGACACTGTCTTCACCTTGTTCGAGGAACAGCTTGAGCGCGGTATCGAGAATTTCCTGCTCACGGCGACGGAATTCACGGACCTTACGAGGTTCTTTATGCATAAGAAAAGGTCTGTCGGGGTCAAAATTCGAAGCCGCGTATTATGCCTAACTTACGCAAAAATGCACGGATCATCCGACCATATCTGCGCTTTCTGGTCATTCCGCGTACGTTTACAGGGTGATGAGAACTCTTCCGAAGCGCACGTATTCCAAATTTGTTTAAAAACCCGTGCCGCTAAACTGGACGAGGCGCAATCCTGATCAATACTTGAACTGTCGGCGGGGCATCTCCCCCAAGTGTCACGCCGATATTGGTACCAACGGACCGCGTGCCATTGTTTTACTCCTAATGGTCTTAACCCGGATTCACCCCCCAGAACCCGGGTTTTTTTTGCCTGCGATTTAACCTTTCACGTGCGCCTGCGGGAACAGTCGCTTGAAATTCGCCGTGGTTTGTTCGGCAAACCGCTCGTAGGGCTCACCACGCAACATTGCCAGAAATTCCGCAACCTCACGCACGTACTGCGGCAGGTTTGGCTTGCCGCGATAGGGAATCGGCGCCAGGTACGGCGAGTCGGTTTCCACCAGCAACCGGTCGGCGGGCACCTTGCTGGCCACATCGCGCAACGCGTCGGCATTACGGAAAGTGACAATCCCGGACAGGGAAATGTAATAGCCCATGTCCAGCGCGACCTTCGCCATCTCCCAGTCTTCGGTAAAGCAATGCAATACGCCCGCCTGGGGCAGCGCCGCTTCTCGCAGCAAGTCCAGGGTATCGGCGCGGGCGCCACGGGTATGGATGATCACCGGTTTGCCGGTCTGTTGCGCCGCCTGCAGGTGCAGACGGAAGGACTCCTGCTGCAACTCTGCCGCTTCCGGCTCGTAGTGATAGTCCAGGCCTGTTTCGCCAATCGCCACCACGCGCGGGTGGTTGAGTTCGTGCAACAACCAGTCCAGCGCCGGCGCGGCACCCGGTTGCACATCCAGAGGGTGCACGCCCACCGAGCAGTCGACGTCGTCATAACGTTCGGCCAGGGCCTTGACGTCGGCCGCGTTGTCCGCGCTGACACCAATACACAGAAAGTGCCCTACCCCGCGCTGCCGGGCCGCATCCAGGGCAGCATCCAGGGAGCCGTCGTGGGCGGCCAGGTCGAGGCGATCAAGGTGGCAATGGGAATCTACGAGCATAAAGGGCTGCAACTTGTATCGAATGGGTGGGACGGTCGGATGTACCGATACTCAGAGTTTAGGCGCAGTCAGTCATCGTTGGGCAGGCAACGACGCCCATTGCACCAGCAATGCCTCCAGCAGCAAGGCCGGATTGAGGTTGGCCTTGCTCAGGACTTTCTGTCGCTGGGCGAGGATCCAGTCCTGGATATCGAGGACTTTGCCCTGGGCGCTTTTCTGCGCCAGGTATTGCACGACCTTGCGCATGTCGGCAAGGCCGAGCCCGGCTTCATCCTGGGTCAACTGATAGCGCAGGATCAGGCTCGACCAATCGCAGAACCAGTCGAACAGGCGCAACATCGGAATGTTTTTCCATTCTTCGGCCAGTTGCGTCGGCGACTGCTGTTGCTTGAGGAGTTTTTTCACCCCTTCCACCACTTGCGCGCGCTGTTCGCGTACGCCTTGGCCCTGGAGATTGACCGCCGCCAGCGGCGAACCGGCGGCCAGGGTCAGCAGTTCGACGCGCTCGTCTTCGGAACACTCCGGTAACGCCTGGGCCAGCCACTTCAAGCTCATGGCCTCGCCCGGCAGCGGACAGGCCTGCTGCACGCAACGACTCTTGATGGTTGGCAACAAGCGGCTCGGCTGATGGCTGACCAGCAACAGAACGGTATCGCCGGACGGCTCTTCAAGACTTTTGAGCAAGGCATTGGCAGCGTTGATGTTCATCGACTCGGCCGGCTCGATCAGCACCACTTTGCGCCCGCCCAACTGCGCGGTCTGCACCACGAAACCGACCAGGTCGCGAACCTGGTCGACCTTGATCGCCTTGTCGGCTTCTTCCGGTTCCAGGATGTAGTTATCCGGGTGGCTGCCAGCCTTGAGCAGCAGGCAGGATTTGCATTCGCCACAGGCTTGCAGCGCGTTCGGGCGCTGGCACAGCAAGCTGGCCATCAAGCGCTCGGCCAGTGCCCGCTTGCCGATCCCGGCGGGGCCATGCAGCAGGTAGGCGTGCGCATGCTGGGCGCGACCGGCCAGTTGCTGCCAGAGGTTTTCCTGCCACGGGTAGGCCTCAGCCACGGTTCAACTCCAGCAGGCGCGGCAGCAAGGCATCCAGCGATTGCTGGACCTGTGCCAACGGCCGGGCAGCGTCGACCAGCACATAACGTGCCGGATCCGCCTTGGCCCGCTTGAGGAAGGCACTGCGTACGGCATCGAAAAAGGTCCGGCCTTCGAGCTCGAAGCGATCCAGGCGACCACGAGCGCTGGCGCGGGCCAGGCCGACCTCGACAGGCAGATCGAAAATCAGCGTCAGGTCCGGGCGCAGATCTCCCTGGACGAAGGTTTCCAGGGTCGCAATGCGCTCCAGCGACAAGCCGCGACCGCCACCCTGGTAGGCGTATGTCGAATCTGTGAAACGATCACACAAGACCACGGCGCCGCGGGCAAGCGCCGGACGAATCACCTCGGCCAGGTGCTGGGCACGCGCCGCGAACACCAGCAGCAACTCGGTATCCGGGTTCATGACTTCATCGACAGGGGCCAGCAGCACTTCACGGATGCGCTCGGCCAGCGGCGTGCCACCCGGCTCGCGGGTCAGCACCACCTCGATGCCGGCGGCGCGCAGGCGCTCGGCCAGGTATTCGCGATTGGTGCTCTTGCCGGCGCCTTCGGGGCCTTCCAGAGTAATAAACAAACCGGTCACAGGCAGTCCTTAGTCAGAGTCATTGCGAGCTTTTCGGTGCGTTGGCATCGAGTTCGGGCGTTTCAGGGGCTGGCGCAGGATCTTGCGCCGGCACCTGCGGCAGCGCCTCGGGAGCCGTGTTCGGTGAAGCGGCCGGGATCGGCGCCTGCTCCTGCGAAGCCTGAGCGTCCTGCGTACCGTTTTGTTCAGTCTGGGTCTGCGCCGTCTCTGGCGTGGCAGTGGGTGCCGGGCTGGAACGGTAATCGGTGCGACGCTTGAGCTGGAACTCCCTCACGGCATTGTTGTGGGCATCCAGGTCGTCGGAGAACACGTGAGTGCCATCGCCACGCGCCACGAAGTAAAGGCTGTTGCCCTCCACCGGATTGAGCGCCGCATGGATGGCTTCGCGACCGACCATGGAAATCGGCGTCGGCGGCAGGCCCGCATTCATGTAGGTGTTATAGGGCGTCGATTCCTTGAGGTGAGCCCGGGTCAGCTTGCCGCTGTAGCGGTCGCCGAGGCCGTAGATCACCGTCGGGTCAGTCTGCAGCAGCATGCCAATCGCCATGCGTCGCACAAACACACCGGCAATCTGCCCGCGCTCCTGCGGTACGCCGGTTTCCTTTTCCACCAGCGAAGCCATGATCAGCGCCTGGTAGGGCTCGGTGTACGGCACATCGGAAGAGCGCTGCTCCCACTCCTTGGCCAGCACTTCGTCGAGGCGCTCGTAAGCGGTTTTCAGCAGCTCGACATCGGACATGCCCCGTACGTAACGATAGGTGTCAGGGAAGAAGCGCCCTTCCGGAAAAATCCCGGTGTGGCCGAGCTTGTCCATGACCTGGCTGTCGCTCAAACCGTCGAGGCTATGGTCGAGCCTCTCTTCCTTGGCCAGCGCTGCACGGACCTGACGGAAATTCCAGCCTTCGACCAGGGTCAGGCTGTACTGAACCATTTCCCCGCGTTTCCACAGGTCGATCAGGCCTTCGACGGTCATGCCCGGTTTCATGCGGTATTCACCGCTGTGCAGGGGTTGTTTGGCGAGGTTGAAGCGCCAGTACACCCGCAGCCAGAATGCGTCCTTGATGACGCCATTGGCTTCGAGTCGGTAGAAGGTGCGGGTCGGCGTGGTGCCCTTGGGCACATCCAGCAATTGTTCCTGGGCAATGTTCAGCGGCTGTACCAGCGCCGAATGAATTTTCCAGGCTGAAGCACCCATCAGCAGCCCTGCCAGAACCACTCCGGTTTCCAGCAGCAGCAAGAGTTTACGTCTCACGTATCAAGCATCCAGTAGCGCACGGGCAATGGTTTGGAGTTTACGGGTGAGCGGCCCAACCGGCCAGTGAAGAGCAGCATAGGCGCGCACCGGCCAGATACCATACACGCTGTTGCAGACAAAGACTTCGTCAGCCCATTGCAGCTGTTC
Organism: Pseudomonas sp. GW821-FHT02A08; assembly: GCF_059422045.1. Lineage (NCBI taxonomy): Bacteria > Pseudomonadati > Pseudomonadota > Gammaproteobacteria > Pseudomonadales > Pseudomonadaceae > Pseudomonas > Pseudomonas sp. GW821-FHT02A08. Next base: position 6,900 of record NZ_JBWKWD010000043.1, on the reverse strand, counting down.
GAGGGGGATATCGGTGATTTGCGTGGGGATTCCCAGCGACCTGGCTTGAAACAATATTTCGGCACGCATCACGCCTTCCACGCCGCAGCGCTTGAGGTCAGCGGTGACGAGCACGCCATCACGCACCAGGAACAGGTTGCTGAACACACCTTCAATCACGCGCCCGGCCTGATCGAGCATCAAGCCTTCGGCATGCTCGGTGTCCTGCCATTCGGCACGGGCGAGGACTTGTTCAAGACGATTGAGGTGCTTGAGACCGGCCAGTAATGGCTGCCTGGACAATCGCGTGACGCAAGGAAACAGACGAACACCCTGCTCACCATGCGCAGCAGGATAAGCCGCCGGTGGATTGCCTTGCAGAATGCGTCGGGCCTGAGCCGAAGGATCGGGGGCGTAACCGCGCAGGCCGTCGCCACGGGTGAGAATGAGCTTGAGCACCCCGTCACCCAGAGCCGCTGCGTAGGCCAGCAGTTCGCTACGGATCAGCTCATGCCCGGTGGTTATCGCCAGGCGCGAACAGCCGTCCGCCAAACGCGACAGATGCCGGTCCAGCAACACGGGCTGCCCGCTGCGCACGGCGATGGTCTCGAACAGACCATCGCCGTAAGCCAGGCCGCGATCCTTCAGCGACAAAGCGTCAGCCGGCTGACCGTCGACCCAGCTGTCCATCAGCCTGCGAACCGGCGGAACACCAGCGAGCCGTTGGTGCCGCCAAAACCGAAGGAGTTGGAAACGACCACATCGATATCCATGTTGCGCGCCGTGTGCGGCACGAAATCGAGGTCGCAGCCTTCGTCCGGCTCATCGAGGTTGATGGTCGGCGGGGCTACCTGACTGTTGATTGCCAGCACGCTGAAGATCGCCTCGACCGCGCCGGCCGCACCCAGCAGGTGGCCGGTCATGGACTTGGTGGAACTGACGGCCAGCTTGTAGGCGTGCTCGCCGAACACCGACTTGATCGCATTGACTTCGGCCAGGTCGCCTGCGGGTGTCGAAGTGCCGTGGGCGTTGATGTACTGCACTTGATCGCCGTTGATTCTGGCATCGCGCAGCGCATTGGTGATGCAGCGCGCTGCACCTGCGCCATCGGCTGGCGGCGAGGTCATGTGGTAGGCATCGCCACTGGTGCCGAAGCCGATCAGCTCGGCGTAGATGGTCGCGCCACGCGCCTTGGCGTGCTCGAGTTCTTCCAGCACCAGCGCACCGGCACCATTGGACAATACAAAGCCATCGCGGCCCTTGTCCCATGGACGGCTGGCGCGGGTCGGCTCGTCGTTGCGGGTCGACAGCGCACGGGAGGCACCGAAGCCGCCCATGCCCAGACCGCAGGCCGCCATCTCGGCGCCGCCGGCAATCATCACGTCGGCTTCGTCGTACATGATGTTGCGGGCCGCCATGCCAATGCAGTGTGTGCCAGTGGTACAGGCCGTGGCGATGGCGTAGTTAGGTCCCTGTGCACCGAGGTGGATGGACAGGAAACCGGAAATCATATTGATGATCGAGCCTGGCACGAAGAACGGTGAGATCCGTCGTGGGCCGGTCTCGTGCAGCGTACGGGCAGTTTCTTCGATATTGGTCAGACCGCCAATACCCGAGCCCATGGCCACGCCGATACGCTCACGGTTGGCGTCGGTGACTTCCAGACCGGCATTGCGTACCGCCTGAAAACCTGCGGCCAGACCGTATTGAATGAACAGGTCGAGCTTGCGGGCTTCCTTGACCGACAGGTATTCCTCGACATTGAAGTCCTTTACCGAGCCGCCAAAACGGGTGGAATAGGCAGAAAGGTCGGCGTGTTCGATCAGACCAATGCCACTGCGGCCAGCCAGAATGCCCTGCCAGCTGCTCGGCACATCCGTACCCAGTGGCGACAACATACCCATACCGGTGACTACGACGCGTCTACGCGACACAGCACTCTCCTTTTTTCAAATGACGACTTTGCATCAGGCCTAAAGAAAAAACCGCACGCCATGATGGCAGTGCGGTTTTTCCATGACAGCGAGCAACGATTACAAACTATTACGCCTGGTGGCTAGTAACGTAGTCGATTGCAGCTTGTACAGTAGTGATCTTCTCGGCTTCTTCGTCAGGGATTTCGGTCTCGAATTCCTCTTCCAGAGCCATCACCAGCTCAACGGTGTCAAGGGAGTCGGCACCCAGGTCTTCAACGAAGGAAGCAGTGTTGACCACTTCTTCTTCTTTAACGCCCAGTTGCTCAGCAACGATTTTCTTGACGCGCTCTTCGATGGTGCTCATACCTTGTTTTCACTCCTAATGGACAAATTCAGGCAGCTGGCCAGTGGGTAAGTGTATAGAAAGGCTTTTCAGCTTTTCAACTGAAAGCTTCACTCCTCGAACCCGGTGACCCTCTGCCTATAAATAGATTGCAGCTTTATAACGGATTTTAGACAGCTCGTATGACATTTTTTTGAAGCAATCCGTCACATTTGAATTACATGTACATCCCGCCGTTCACCGGGATTGTAGCTCCGGTAACGTAAGCCGCACCGTCCGACGCAAGAAAAGCGACCACGGACGCGATCTCTTGAGCCTGCCCCAGACGACCCAGCGGAATCTGCGTCTGCAAGGCTTCACGCTGTGCCTCGGGCAGTTCACGGGTCATATCGGTATCGATGAACCCAGGGGCCACCGAGTTTACCGTAATCGAACGCGAACCGACTTCTCGCGCCAGTGCACGGCTGAAACCTTCCAGACCGGCCTTGGCGGCAGCGTAGTTTACTTGGCCTGCGTTGCCCATGGCACCCACAACCGAGCCAATACTGATAATTCGGCCCCAACGGGCTTTGGTCATGCCGCGCAAAACGCCCTTGGACAGGCGGAACAGACTGTTCAGATTGGTATCGACAACGTCGTGCCACTCGTCGTCTTTCATGCGCATCATCAGGTTATCGCGGGTGATACCGGCATTATTGACCAGAATTGCCGGCGCACCGAACTGCTCCTGGATGCTCGCCAGGACCGCCGCAACGGACTCGTCGCTGGTGACATTGAGTTCCAGGCCAGTGCCCTGAATACCGTTTTCCTTCAGGGTCGCGGCAATGCGCTCGGCACCCGACGCGGAGGTCGCGGTACCCACAACGATGGCCCCCTGACGACCCAGCTCCAGGGCGATAGCCTGGCCGATGCCACGGCTGGCACCGGTGACCAGTGCAACTTTACCTTGCAGACTCATGCAAGCTTCTCCTGATTCAGGCCAACGCTGCACGGGCGGCAGCGAAAGCGTCTGGGGTATTGAGGTTGGATGTCGACACGCCTTCGGCGCAACGTTTGTTCAGACCGGCCAGCACTTTGCCCGGGCCACACTCGACCAGATCGGTCGCGCCCTTGGCGGCCAGCGCCTGGACGGATTCAACCCAGCGTACTGGCTTGTACAGTTGCTCGAGCAGATCGCGCTTGAGGGTTTCCAGATCGGCCGGCACCTGGGCACTGACGTTCTGCACCACGGGAATCTGCGGCGCCTGCCAGTCGATCGCCGCGATCGATTCAGCGAAACGCTCGGCTGCCGGACGCATCAGCTCACAGTGCGACGGCACGCTGACCGGCAGTGGCATGGCGCGCTTGGCACCACGCGCCTTGCAACCTTCGATGGCGCGCTCGACGGCAGCCTTGGCACCGGCGATGACCACCTGGCCCGGCGAGTTGAAATTGACTGCGCTGACCACTTCGCCTTGCGCCGCTTCGGCACAAGCTGCCAGTACGTCGGCGTCATCCAGACCCAGGATAGCAGCCATGCCGCCCTGCCCGGCCGGAACGGCTTCCTGCATCAACTGGCCACGACGCTCGACGAGCTTCACCGCATCGCCCAGGCTCAGACTGCCTGCCGCGACCAGCGCGCTGTATTCACCCAGGCTGTGCCCGGCAACATAAGCCGGACGCGCGCCACCTTCGGCCAGCCACAGACGCCACAGGGCGATAGAGGCGGTCAGAATGGCCGGCTGAGTTTTATCGGTTTGATTGAGTTGCTCTTCCGGCCCTTGCTGGGTCAGTGCCCACAGGTCGTAACCCAGAGCATCGGAAGCTTCTTTGAATGTTTCAAGGACAACCGGATGTTGCGCGCCCAGCTCGGCCAGCATGCCGAGGGACTGCGAACCCTGTCCTGGAAAGACGAATGCGAGGGAAGCAGACATGTAACAAGCCCCTAATGATCTTGTCGTCGGAGAGTTGGCGCCCCGCTTTGGAGACGCAAGAAACTGACAGTTGGATGGCCCATCGAACCAAGCGGTCACATTTAAGCATTGTCCGACGAAAACGCCTAAAGCAACAAATCCTCCAGACGACCATGCAGGCGCTCGGGAAGATTCTCCTGAATCTCGATCAAGGCGCGCTCAATGGCACTTTGAAACCCCTGGACCCCGGCAGAACCGTGGCTTTTCACCACAATACCCTGCAAGCCGAGAAAGCTCGCGCCGTTATGCCGGGCAGGCGCCAGATCGGCCTGCAGGCGCTTCATCAAGGGCAGCGCCAGCGCGCCGATCACGCGAGAGGCCACGCCCTTCCTGAACAACGCTTCGATGCGCCCGGCAATCATGGTCGCCAGACCCTCGCTGGATTTGAGCAGGATGTTGCCGACAAAACCGTCACACACCACCACATCCGCTTCGCCACGGTACAAACCGTCGCCCTCGATAAAGCCGATGTAATTGATGCCACGGGCGCCTTGCAACAAAGTCGCCGCCAACTTGACCTGTTGATTGCCCTTGATGTCTTCGGTGCCGATGTTCAGCAACGCCACACGAGGACGCGCTATGCCCAGGGTTTCAGCTGCAACCGAACCCATGACCGCAAACTGCAACAGATGCTCGGCACTGCAATCAACGTTGGCGCCCAGATCGAGCAATTGGCAGTAACCTTTTTGTGTCGGAATCGCCGCCACCATGGCCGGACGGTCTATGCCCGGCAGAGTCTTGAGCACGAACCGCGACAACGCCATCAGCGCGCCGGTATTGCCCGCACTGACACAGGCCTGGACCTTGCCGTCACGCAACAACTCAAGCGCCACGCGCATCGACGAGTCGGGTTTACCGCGCAGGGCCTGGGCAGGCTTTTCGTCCATGGTGATGACTTCGGACGCCGGAGTAATCGACAGGCGCGCGCGATCCACAGCCGGATGGCCAGCAATCAATTCTTCAAGAAGGGAAGGTTGACCGACGAGGGTCAGGTGCAGCGAGGGTGTAGCAAACAGGCAGGCAAGGCTGGCCTGGACAATGCTGCGGGGACCGAAGTCCCCGCCCATTGCGTCAATCGCGATGACTTGAGCGGACAAGTGATTACTCGTCAGCGCCCTTGTCGATCACTTTACGGCCACGGTATACGCCTTCTGGCGATACGTGGTGACGCAGGTGAACTTCACCGGTGGTTTTTTCTACAGACAGGGTGCTAGCCTCGAGAGCGTCGTGCGAACGGCGCATGTCACGGGCAGAGCGGGATTTTTTGTTCTGCTGAACAGCCATAATTGATTAACTCCTAAACGTTTGGGTCACGCTTTAACTGCGCCAATACACTGAACGGGTTGGACCGCGTTACCTCGTCCTCGCTCGGTTCGGGCTCATCGAGACCCGCCGGCTGCTGGCATTCTTCCGGATGATGAGCAGGCACAATGGGCAAGGCGAGCAGAAGCTCCTCCTCGATCAGTGACTGCAGATCCAAAGGATCTTCGCCCAGTTCCAGCACGTCATAACCTTTCGGCAACGACTGGGTATTCGCACCCTCCTTCACCACAGCGTAACTGCATTCGCTATGGATCGGCAGGGTGACCAGCTCAAGACAACGCTGGCAAACCATTTTGACTTCAGTGTCGATAAAGCTGTGGATGACCACAGATTTACGTTCATCTCGTTCAAAAACGAATTTAGCCTGCACCGTACCGACATTGTCGGAAAGCGGGTCGCAGAGTCTCTCCAAATCGGCCAGCAGCATTTCACCTTGAAGGGTGGTGCCACGATCAGCCAATTTGCGCGGGTCAACGTGAGGTGGAATCGGGTCATTCAACATAGGCGCAGCATTATAGGGATGCACCCGCCCATGTCAAAGGAAATTCAGCCCTGTCCGTCACTTGGAAGCCTCGCTAGAATTCGCGCACGCCTTATGGAGTTGCGCATGCTGCCTTTATTACTCGCTTCCAGCTCGGCCTATCGCCGGGAATTGCTGACCCGCCTGCAGCTGCCATTCACTTGCAGCTCGCCGGATATCGACGAAAGCCATCGCCCGGGCGAATCCGCCATCGAGCTGGTCAAACGCCTCGCCGAAGAGAAAGCCCGCGCCCTGGCCGACAGCCATACCACTCATCTGATAATCGGCTCCGACCAGGTCGCCGTGCTGGGAGGCCGGATAATCGGCAAGCCCCACACGTTCGAAAAAGCCCGCGAACAACTGCTGGCCGCCAGCGGTGCCAGCGTGACATTCCTGACCGGCCTGGCCCTGCTCAACAGCCAGACCGGGCACTGCCAGGTCGATTGCGTGCCGTTCACCGTACACATGCGCACACTCGACGCACCCCGCATCGAACGCTACCTGCACGCCGAGCAACCCTACGACTGCGCTGGCAGCTTCAAGGCCGAAGGCCTGGGGGTAAGCCTGTTTCAAAGCACCGAAGGTCCGGACGCTACCAGCCTCGTCGGCCTGCCCTTGATTCGCCTCGTGGACATGCTGCTCGCCGAAGGCGTACGAATCCCCTGATTACGACAAGCATGTAGCAGCTGGCGAAGCCTGCGTTCGAGTCCGCAGCACTCGCCAAGACGTCCACCGCGACCTTACAGGCAAATCGCGCACCGGAATTGCGAGCGCTGCGCACTCGAACGCGGGCTTCGCCAGCTGCTACAGAGACTGCGTTCAAACGCAAAAAACCGGCCACCTGGGCTAATGCCGATCAGTTAGGCG